>PMFP01000036.1:0-31067 GCA_003155175.1 Vulcanimicrobiota bacterium | reverse complement strand
TGCTACGCGCTCTCGATGCTGATCCTTGCGGTTTTCGGGGCGTACGCATGGCGCTATGCGTTCGCGGTCGCGCTGTTCGGAATCGTGATGCAGCGGTTCGCGCTGCGGCTTACGGAACGATAACCTCGGCGCCCGCGCCGGACACGCGCGCCGAACCCTTTGCGGCCGCGCCATTCTCCTCGCGAATCAGCTCGAATTGCAGCGTCGCAACGCCGCCGGACGGGAGCGTCGCCGACACGCGATGCGGCGAACAGACGCGATCGGTGCAAAACGCCGCGATCCATCCCGGCGTTACCCCCTCCGCTACGAGAGCCACCGTCTCGCCGGGTTCGCCGCGCACGACGAGGCGATAGCGGACGGAGGCGGCATCGGCCGACTGCAAGTTCGGTCCGCTCCACGGCGCGATCTCCAGCCGCACGGCGGGACCTGGAGCCACGAGCAGCACGGCCGCGAGCGCGACGGGCGCCGCCAAACGGTAGGAGATCACGTGCGCAGTTTGTAGCCCGAGGCGGTCATCGCGAGCGCACCGCCGAGGGCGAGCGCCGCCAGCACCGCGATGATCCCGACCGAAAATCCGGGCGCGAGATAACTCTCGCCGGTATAGCTCCTGCGAAACGCGTCGATCGTATAGAAGATTGGATTGAACAGTCCCAGATTCCGCAAGAGCGGCGGGAGCATCGTCGCCGACGTGAAGACGCCGCCGACGAACGTGAGCGGCGTGATGACGAACGTGGTCAGCGCGGCGAGGTGATCGAATTTCTCGGCGATTAAACCGAAGATGATTCCGAGCGACGAAAACAAGATACTGACGAGGCACAGCACGAGAAAGTAGAGCCCCCAGTGCTGCGGTAGCGTCTTGACCAGGACCATCCCGAGCCCGGTGATGAGCCCCGCGATCAGCAAAGCCCGCGCCAGGCTTCCGACGACGTACCCGAACACGATCTCGTAGGCCGACATCGGCGCGATCAGCAGCTCCTGAATCGAATTCATGAAGCGCGCCTGAAAGATGGAGCTCGAGCACTCACCGTACGACGAATCGATGACTTGGAGCATGATCAGCCCGGGGATGAGGAACTGCGCGTAGCTGACGCCCTGGATCGTCGGGATCTTGCTGCCGAGCCCGTAGCCGAAGACGAGGACGTAGAGCAGCGTCGTGATGATCGGCGGCCAGATCACCTGATTGATGATCTTGATGCTGCGAATGATCTCGCGCTTGACGAGCGTCCAGAACCCGACGAGGTTGATGGCAGAGGTCACGCGCGCGTCAGTTCCAGGAAGACGTTCTGCAAGGTCGCTCCGTCGGCAATCAACTCGCTGGTCGGTTTCTGCGTCACGATCTTGCCCGCCCGGACGATCGCGATCGTGCGGCAGAGTTCCTCGGCTTCTTCCAAGTAGTGCGTCGTGAGGAAAATAGTCAGGCCTTCCGCGTTGAGCCGCCGGAGCCAATCCCAGAGCTCGAGGCGCAGCTCGACGTCAACGCCGGCGGTGGGTTCGTCCAGAATCAGCAGCCGCGGCTCGTGCATCATCGCGCGCGCCAGCGTGAGACGGCGTTTCATGCCGCCCGACAATTTCATGTAGTCGACGCGAGCCTTCGAGGCGAGACCGAATCGCTCGAGCAAGTCGTCGGCGCGGCGCGAGACCGCGGGCCCGCGCAGCCCGTAGTATCCGGCCTGGAAGATCAGGATGTCGCGGATCGAGAGGTAGCGGTCGAAATTGTATTCCTGAGGTGCGACGCCGATCAGGCGGCGAGCTTCGCGCCACTGCGTCTGGTTGTCGTTGCCGAAGATGCGAATCGAACCGCTCGTGATCTTGGCGAGGCC
This sequence comes from Vulcanimicrobiota bacterium, assembly GCA_003155175.1. Lineage (GTDB taxonomy): Bacteria > Vulcanimicrobiota > Vulcanimicrobiia > Vulcanimicrobiales > Vulcanimicrobiaceae > Hemerobacter > Hemerobacter limicola. The sequence goes on along the minus strand of PMFP01000036.1, from coordinate 29,247 downwards.
GACCATGGCGTTGATCGTGGTCGTCTTCCCGGCTCCGTTGGGGCCCAAGAAGCCGAAGAACTCGCCTTCTTCGACGCGTAGGGAAATATCGTCGATGGCGGTCAGATCGCCGTAACGTTTTACGAGGTGCTCGATTTCGATTGCGGTTATGGAACGAAGCCCTTCAGCCGCTTGTAACGATGCCTTCGCAGCGTCGCGATCAAGTCGGCACTTCCCGGAATCCCGCAATCGGCCAATTGGGTTGCGACTTTCTTCACGTCGAAGGGCACGCGGCGGTGCTTGACCTGCCAGCCGGAGCTGCGCTCGGTCAGGATCGCGTAGCTGGCCCGGGCGTCGCCGTCCTTGGGGAGACCGGCCGACGCGACGTTGACCAGCATCTTGCCGCGCCACATACGCACGTAGGGAACGTGCAAATGCCCGAACGCGATGGCCGCCGCCGGCTCGTCGCCGATGAGGCGTTCCAGATCGGCATCGGACGCGTCCGGCCACAGATGCTCCTCGTCGTTGATGGGGTTGGCGTGAACGACCAGCAGTTCGTTGCCGGCCTCGCCGATCCGCACCGAAAACGGCAGGGCGCGCAGCCAATCGAGATACTTTTCACCCAAGTCGCGACGCGTCCAGTCGAGTTGCGCTTCGTCTTCGCCGACGGATTCGCCGGTCTGACAGAGATAGCGGTCCGTGTTGCCGCGAACGCACTGCGCCTTGACCTCTTCGAGGCGCTGTAGCACTTTTTTGGGTTTCGGTCCGTCAACACACAGGTCGCCGGCCGCAACGATGAGGTCGGCGCCGCCCTGGGCGGCCAGGTCCGCAAGGCAAGCGTCCAGACCGTTGAGATTTCCATGGATGTCCGAAAGAATCGCGATGCGCACGGTCTCCGCCTACGTTCTCTGCAGCGGCAGGACGAGTTGCGACGCCGTTAAACCGGCCTTCGTGAAATCGTAGAGGTCGATCGCTTCGACCACGATCCGCTCTTTGCGCATCTGCGAAAGCGCCGTACGATAGCGCGCGTCGGCGACGACGTGTCTCTCCCCGATGCACAGAACGCCCGCGGCGAAATCCTCGCCGCGCTCGAGCACGATCGTTGCGAATCCGGCGAACGCGCTCGCGTCGAGACGGTCGTGCGCGATGACGACCGTATCGCTCGCGACGGCGCTTGCGACCGCGCGCAGCGACGGAACGTCCGCGGCAAGGCGCACGCGCACTACCCGGTAGCCCTGCGCGACGGCGATCGCCGAGATCTGTTCGCGCCCCAGTTCGTTGCCGCGGGCGCCTACGCCGACGAACGCCGTTCCGGCGGCCAGCAATAGGTCGCTGCCGTCGAACAGGCCGGGCGCCGCGACGGTCGCAAGAACGTTCACGCCGATGCGGGCAAACTCGGTACGCATCCGGTCCGCCTCGGCGCGCCGCGCCATGGACGTCGGGCGCGCGATCGCGGCTCCGGTCTCGAAAACGATGGCTGCGTCGGCGGCAGCCGCCGCGTACGGGTCGTCCGCGGGCGGCATGACCCACGTCTCGACGCCGAAGTACTGCAGCGTCGCCCGCAGGATCTGATGCTGCTCCAGGGCGCGCGAAAAGACGGGAGCCGGTTCGCCCGGCATCGCCCGGGCTCGCACGATGGCCGCCGACGGGCTCACCAAAGCGGCCGCTCGCAGGCGGCCGGTCGGGCTCGAGACCAATGACGGTCCCAGATCGATCGAGGGCTTGGTCGTCATGCGCTCCTAACGAATCGCCTGGTACGGGTCGAGATCCGGCGTGGCCTCAAAAAAGTCGGCCAGGTCGGTTGCTAGGAAGTCGTTCAACGAAAGGGGCTCCAAGCCCAGCAATTCTTCCTCGGTCTTCACGACGCTGGCGGTCGAGAGGTGCGAGCGGCCGACGTAGCCTCGCTTGGCAAAGGGCGAGACGACGATGGCCAGGCTCCGGGCGCGGTTGACGTGGTCGTTCGACCCGTCGGTCCCGTCCGGAACGATAAAGATCGCCGTGGAGCCCCATTCCGGGCGATGCGTGAGCGCATCGACCACCATGCCCAGTGCTCGGTCGGCCTCACCGACTCCGTCCGCGCCGGGCGCGGTGGGGATCCAGACGTACGTGAACGTCGGGAGCGGGCGAAGGGACAAGTCGCGCACGAACTCTTGCGCGCGCTCGGAGTCGGGAATGCGCGGATTCCAGCCGGGATAGTTCAAGTCCACGCTTCCGCCGAGCGCCGCGAGTGCGGGAACGTCGAGCGAGTAGGATCCACCCAAGCCCCGCGACGATCCGTCACGGTATCCCGAAAGTTCGAGCAGCTCGCCGTAATCGCGGAAGTCCAGGCCCGCTCGCGCGACGGCGTTGAACACGTACCCGGCTCGCGTGTAGTTCTCGGGATCTTGGGCGGGACCGTCGAGCGGGCGGCGCGACGCGATCACGGGCAGCGTGCGATGCGTGAAGAGCGAAGCAACGCCGGCGGTCGCGACTTGCCGGTTGGCGTCGATATCGGCTTCGTCCGCGTAGAAATTGTCGGCCAGTCCGTACGCGAGCGCGAGCGCGTGCAGGTTTGGCGTGCGCGACTGGTCGTCCACGGCCAGCGCCGGGTCGCCGTTCCCGTGCGCGGCGCCCAGGCGGTCGCGCAGATCGCCGAGCATCGCGTCGTAGCTCTGAGTTCCAACCGAGACGTAGACGACGTGCTGGATCGCGGCGCTGCGCTTGAAGGAGCGGATCGCAGGAACGATGGGATTGAAGCGCGCGACGTGCGCCGTTCGGACGTAGCGAAGCGCCGAGAGCGTGGCGCCCATGAGGGGCAGCCGATGGAGATCCACGCGCTGTAACGTTCCCCAGCCGTCCACGCCTTCCGAAGCGACGACGTACAGGTAGTGGCCGTCCTTTGAGAGCGCCAGCGCCGCCGGATACGCGCCGGTGGGAATCAAGCCAAGGCGCCGGACGTGCGCGGGATCGGACAGATCGAGGACCGCAACGGCGTTGATGCCCGCCAAAGCGACGAAGAGCCGCGAGCCGCCGCTGCTGAGAATTTCGGCGCTGGGTTGCGTTCCGTACGGGGCGTTGACGAAGAGCCGCAGATCGATGCCGTCCACGACGTGCGGCGTTCCCTGGAGCGAGAGGACTGCAACGCGATCCACGTTCGCGAGAGCGACGTACGCGTAGTCGCCCTGCTTGCGCGCGACCACGGCGCTGGGCTGTGCTCCGCCTACCGTGAGCGAACCGTCCGGCATCGGATCCAAGCGCACGTCGCCGGTTGCGTCGCCGAGGTCGCCGCCCGATAACACCGGCAACGACGTGAGCGACGACGAGCGATACGGATCGCCCGCCGGCGTTGCGAATTGCGGTGTGCCCGCCGGACGCGAGAGCGCGTTGTACGCGGCCAGCCCAGCGTTGGTAACGAGGACGTGCGATGCGCCCGCCACGATGCCGTAAGGGAAGTAGCCGACTTGCGCCTCGTGCATGAGCGTCAGCGACGCGACGTCGATGGCGACGACGTGGCCTCCCAGATTGTCCACGGCGTAGATCGTGTGTCCGTCGGGCGAGGCAACCAGCGTAGACGGATAGAGAAAGTCGTGCGGAAGCGCGATCGCCTCCGGATGGACCGTCAGCGTTCCCGCATCGTCGAGATCGAAGACGCGCACCACCCGATTGACCGCGTCCGAAGCAAAGACGACGGTTTTAAACGGATATGCCGCTTCTTTTACCGCGACCACGCCGGCGAAGAATCCGCTCGCGGCATTGTGATAGACGTCGGTGATTCGCATCGTGCGGACGTCGATCACCGCCAGCGAATAGCCGGCCACGACGTCGCGCTCGTACGGCGGAGGCGAGAGGCGCGAGCGTTCGTCGGCGTTGACCACGAGCGCGAAGTGCCCGTCGGGGCTGAGCGCGATGCCCATCGGATTGGTTCCGACCGTCGCGACGTCGCCGGCGGGCGCGGAAATGCGTCCGCTGGGCAGAACCGCATCCTGCGGACGCAATGCCGAAGCGCCGGCGGGACGATTGCCCGCTGGAGCGGAGTATGTGGTCGGACCGGTCGGTCTGGGAGTCGCGCCGAACAAAACGACGGCCAAAGCCGCCGCGACGACGGGTCGGAAATTCACGAACCTAAGCTACGAATGACGAGTGCGGCGGCCCTGCCCCGCGCGCCGTTCCGAGCCGCCGCCCGGCAGGCAAGCGGACGCCCAGACGCCGTGGCCCAGGAAAGAGGTGGGGGAGGCCCTATTTCCGGTCGAGCCGGTAGCCGATGCCGCGCACGCTGACGATCTCCAGCGGTGCCTCGATTTCCGCCAGCTTCTTCCGCAGTTCGGCCACGTGAACGTCGACGGCGCGCGTCGGAACTCCCGAGGTGTCGTGCCACACGTGCTCGAGGATTTGCGCGCGCGTGAGCAAGCGCCCGAGCGATTCGGCGAGAAATCGCATCAACCGGAATTGGAACGCGGTCACCGGGACCGATCGGCCGTTCATCGAGAGCGCGTGGTGGTCGCGATCGAGCACCAAATCACCGACCGTCACCGTGCTCTCCGGGTCGGCGCTGCGTTTGGCGCGACGGCGCAGAAACGACGCGACGCGTGCGACGAGTTCGTTTCCGGAGAACGGTTTGGTGATGTAGTCGTCCGCGCCCAGTCCGAGCCCGAGCAAAACGTCCTGCTCGCGAGAATGCCCGCTGACCATCAGGATGAACGCGTCGTTGGAATTGCAGAGCGACGTGCAGACGTCCAGGCCGGAAATGTCGGGAAGCCCGACGTCCAAGATCACGACGTCTGGTACGAACGCCGCCGCGGCTTCGAGACCCGCCGACCCCGTCGCGCTGACGCGCACGTCGTAACCGGCCTGTTCTAAGACCGTCTTTTCCAGCCGCGACGTGTCGTCGTCGTCTTCGATGACCAGAATGCGTGCCCCCGGCATGCTATCGCACCACCTTTGAGTCTCCCCGCGGTCTCAAACGCTGACGGTAAGGTCCTCGCCTTCGCCCTTTACCAAGCTCCGGCGTGCGACGCCTTCTTCGACCGCCGCCGCCGCTACGGCTTTGGCGACCGCGTCGACGACGCGCGGATCGAACACGCTGGGAATGATGTATTGGGCGCTGCGCTCGTCGTCGGTGACGATGGCCGCAATCGCGCGCGCGGCCGCGAGCTTCATCCGGTCGGTAATCCGGCTGGCGCGAACGTCGAGCGCGCCCCGGAAAATGCCGGGAAACGCCAGCAAATTGTTGACCTGGTTGGGGAAGTCGGAGCGCCCGGTCGCAACCACGGCCGCGAACGGCGCCGCGATGTCGGGCATGATCTCGGGCGTCGGGTTCGCCATCGCGAAGACGATCGGATCGGTCGCCATCGTCTGCACGTACTCCGGCTCCAGGATTCCCGGCGCGGAGACGCCGATGAACGCGTCGGCGCCGTGCAAGACGTCGGCGAGCGCTCCGCGGCGGTTTTCGCGATTGCAGTGTTCGGCAAGCCAGCGCCAATGCGCGTTGTCGTAGCGGTCGTCGCGATTGAGCGCGCCGGAGCGATCCACCGGAACGATGTCGCGCACGCCCGCCTCCAGCAGCATCTTGATCGTCGCCGTTCCGGCCGCGCCGCTGCCCGACACGACGACCTGCAGGTCTTCGATTCGCTTGCCGACCACCAGCGCCGCGTTCATGAGCGCGGCGAGAATGACGACCGCCGTTCCGTGCTGGTCGTCGTGCATGACCGGGATGTCGAGGCGTTCGATCAGGCGTCGCTCGACTTCGAAACAGCGCGGGGCGGAGATGTCCTCGAGATTGATCCCGCCGAAGACGGGCGCGATTCGGACGACCGTCTCGACGATCTCGTCCACGTCTTTGGTGTCCAAGCAGATCGGAAAGGCATCGATGTTCGCGAACTGCTTGAAGAGCATCGCTTTGCCCTCCATCACCGGCAGCGCGCCCAGCGGTCCGATGTCGCCCAACCCGAGCACGGCCGACCCGTCGCTGACGACCGCGACGGTGTTGCGCTTGATCGTGAGTTGGAACGCCTTGGACGGGTCCGCGGCGATCGCCATCGAGACCCGCGCGACGCCCGGCGTGTAAACGGTGGAGAGATCCTGGCGCGTCTTCACGGGGATCTTCGGTTCGACCGAAATCTTGCCGCCCAGGTGAGCCAGGAACGTCGAGTCCGAAACGCTGAGAACGCGCACGTTCTCGACGCTTTCGACGGCGCGGCGGACTTCGGCCGCGATGAGATCCGAGCTGACGTTGACCGTCACGTCGCGGACGACGCGCGACTTCCCGACCGAGCGCATGTCCACCGCAGCGATCACGCCCCCCGCGTCGCCGACGGCGTTCGCGAGCTGGCCGAAGGCCCCGGTGCTATTGGGCATCTCGACCCGCATGATCAAGGTAAATCCGATGGCTATTTGCGGCACGTTTTTTCCCCTCGCGGACTCATTCGCCGCTGAGCATCATTTCTCCGACACGGAACGACGGAGCAACGACCGATCCGTCGAACCGGAGGTCCGCCGCGACGGCGTCCACCGCGGCCAGCATCTCCGGAAACCGCCCCGCGATCGTAAATTCCTCCACCGGATAGGCCAATTCGCCGTTCTCGATATAGAAACCGCGCGCCCCGCGGCTGTAGGTACCGCTGGCGTGCTCCGTGGCAAACCCGATCGTCTCGAGCACGAGAACGCCACGCGACGTTTTGGCCACCAGGTCCTCGAGCGTTCCCGAGCCGGGCTCGAGGTAAAACGAGTTGGGTCCGATCCCGCCGCCGCTCGCGTTTCCCGTGCTCTCCGCGCCGAGCTTGCGCCCGTAGTAGGTATCGTAGAGAAACGTCCGCAGGACTCCCCGCTCGAACGCTACCGTCCGCCGCGTCGCGACGCCCTCGCCGTCGAACGGCGAGCTACCGAGCTTGCCGGGAAGGCGCCCGTCGTCAACGAGGTTGACGAGGTCGCTGCCGATGCGCTCGCCGGCGCGTCCGGCCAGCCACGAATTTCCGATAGCGACGTTGGAGGCGCTCAGCGCGGCAAAGATGTCCGAGAGCACGGCGGCCGCAACGTCGCGTTCGAAGATCACGGGCACGCGCATGGTCTGCGGTTTGCGCGCGCCGAACATCTCGGTCACGCGCCGCGCGGCGGTTGCCGCCACGAATCCGACGCTTTCCAAGTCGGCGAGTTTGCGCCCGGCCGTCCCGTAGTGTGCGGTGCGCTTCGCGCCGCCGTCGTCGCCGACCGGACCAGTCGAAAGGCCCGCGCGCGTCCCGGAATACGCGCCGCCGAATCCGCGCGAGTTGGCCAGCGCGACGGTCGTCGCGGTGTCGCCGCTGTCCGATCCGCTCGAGTTTTCGATCCGCGGGTCCGCGGCGCGGATCAACCGTTCGAGCGACAGCGCGTCGTCCACTTTCGCCGCATCGTCGCGCGCGATTAGCACGGGATCCTCGAGATCGAGATCGGGCCAATCGCTCGCGAACGCGTCCGGCAACCCCGATAGGGGATCCTCCGCCACTTGCGCGGCCTGATCCACCGTTGCGGCCAGCGCCGAGCGCAGCGCGCCGTCCGAGAAATCCGACGTGGCGAGCCCCGCGCGACGGCCGTTCACGAACAACCGCACGTGTAAGCCTTTGGACGTGGACTGCTCGAGCTGGGCGATCGTGGTGTCGCGAACTTCGGCGTGAAACTGGCGCGAGACGGCCAGCGTCGCCTCGGCATCGGACGCGCCCGCATCGAGCGCGATCGCGACCGCGCGTTGCGCGACGGCCAGCGCTTCGTCTTTATCCATGCGTTCCGCCCACCGTAATCGACGAGATCTTCACGCTCGGCATGCCCACGCCGACGGGAACGTACTGCCCGCCCTTGCCGCACGTGTAATGACGCCGGGCCAAGCGCTCGTCGTTGCCGACCGCCACGACCTTGGTCATGACGTCGGGACCATTGCCGACGATCGTCGCGTTCTTGACCGGAGCGGTGATCTTGCCGTCCTCGATCAGGTACCCTTCGGCGACCATGAACACGAAGTCGCCGCGACTGATCTCGACCTGGCCGCCGGCAAACGACTTCGCGTAAAGGCCGCGCTTGGTCGAACGTACGATTTCGTCGAACGTGCTCTCGCCCGAGGGCATGTACGTGTTGCACATTCGCGGCTGCGGCAGACAGCGGAACGACTGGCGCCGGCCGCTTCCGGTGGACGTCACGCCCATCAAACGCGCGTTGAGCGTGTCTTGCATGTATCCGCGAAGGACGCCACGCTCGACGAGCACTTTGTGCTGCCCGGGCACGCCTTCGTCGTCGACGGCGACGGTGCCGCGCTCTTCGGGCAAGTTCCCGTCGTCGTAGATCGTGACCAGTTCGCTCGCCACGCGTTCGCCGACGCGGCCGCTGTATAGCGACACACCTTGCCGATTGAAGTCGCTCTCGAGTCCGTGGCCGACGGCCTCGTGCAGCAGCACGCCGCCGCCGCCGGCGCCGACGACCATCTCCATCTCGCCGGCCGGCGCCGGAATCGCCTCGACGTTGGTGATCGCGACGCGCGCCGCGTCGCTCGCGAGTTCTTCGGGCGAATGCGCGTCGAAATACGCAATGGACGTGCGTCCTCCGTCTCCGGCGTAGCCGGAACCGCGCTCGCCGCCGTCGACCGCAACCGCCTGAACCCCGAGAGTCACCATCGGCCGGCGGTCGTGCACGATGCGGCCGTCGCTATTCGCAATCCACACTTCTTGCAACTCGTCGACGACGTGCGCGTTGACCGCAGCGATGCGCGGATCGACGGCGCGCGCCGCGGCGTCCGCCCGGGAGAGCAGGCCGACGTATCGTCCGGCGTCGGCGATTTGCTCGGAATATCCATGGTAGAGCGACTCGTCGACGGCGCCGGAAGCGAGCGTATCCGCGTGGCGCGTTTGACCCGCCGGCGCCGAACGCGCGACGAGCGCGGCGGCATCGGCGGCTCGCAGCAGCGCTTCGAGCGACAGGTCGTCGGAGAAACCATAACCGGCCGACTCGCCTACGACGACCCGGATGCCGACGCCGTTCGTCAAAGCAAGCGCACCGTCGTGAATCCGCCCGTCTTGCAGACGATAGGAAACGACGCGGCGCCGCTCGGCAAAGACGTCGGCGTAGTCACCGCCTCTGCGTAGCGCACGGTCCAAAAGTTGAGCGTAAATCGAATCGTCGAGCATAAAACTTTCTTCTGAAAACGGGGCGGCACGGCCCCCCGTTCACCCCCNNAGCCGCCACTCGGCGGCTCGTTTTTAGAGGCGGCGCTTACATCGAGGCAAGCAAGTCGATCGCACGTACGTAGGCGGCGTCCGGGTCGCCTGGAGACCCGTCTACGAGAAACGCAAACATCACGCGTCCGTGGTGCATGGTATTCACGTACCCGGCAAGTGAAGCGACGTTCCCGAGGTGTCCGGTTTTCGCACGCACGCGTCCGAGCGCGGTCGTGAAATCGTAGTGTTTTAACGTTCCTTCGCGACCGCCTTGCGGGAGCAGCAAATAGAGGTCGGGCTCGTAATGGGCCAGCGTGCTCGCGAGCGTGATCGCCGCGATGCGATTGTCGGCCGATAGGCCGCTCCCATCGACCAGATGCAGGCCCGGCGTAGGGATCCCGGCGCCCTGCAGGACGCGCCGTTCCACAGCGACGCCGCCGGGATCGTCGGATCCGGCCTGCGCGGCCGCCGAACCCACCGTCCTGAGGAGCTGCTCGGCAAAATGGTTGTCGGAGAGCACGAGCATGTGCCGGATCAGCCAGGGAAGATCCGGCGAGCGATGATCCCAAAACACGGCGCCGTCGAGGGGAGCGGCTCCCACGCGCGGCGGCGCGTCGTGCGCGATGCCGTACTGCGTCAGCATGCGGTCGAGCACCGCTCCGACGTATCGCGGAATGCCGTAGACCGGCAGCCAAAACTTTTCTTCCACGCCGGCCGGAACCGCGCCGGAAAGGCGGAACGCGTTCGGCGTCTGCGTGCCTCCGATCGTGACGTCGTCTTCGCCGCCCGAACTGGTGAGGACGCTGCCGGTCGTCGAGACGACGTCGCTGCCGGGGAAGAACGTGACGCGCGCGGCGCTTCCGGGACTGGTTCCGATCACGTGAAACTCCACCGTGTCGCCGTCGAGCGAAACGGGGCTGGTCGGCGCGGCGTAGTCTTCGGTCGCATCGTCTGCGTCCCAATGCGGATTGATCTCCGGCCCGCGAAACGCCGACGTATCCACGACGACGCCGTTGACGTGCTTGATGCCTTCGCGCGCGAGCTGCGCGACGCCCCGATCGAGCGCGTCCGAGCGAAACGACGGATCGCCCGAACCCACGAAATAGAGATCGCCGTCGAGCACGCCGTTCGCGTCGGGATAGTCGCGCCCGGTGAGCAGCGTGTGAAAGTGAAAGGCCGGCCCCAGCGTCGCCAGCGCTACCGATCCAACGATCAGCTTCTGCACCGACGCCGGCGCAACGGCGCGATTCTCCCCGCGGCCCACGAGCAAGCGCCCCGTCTCGTCGAGCACCGCGACGCTGTATGCATCCGCCCCGTTTAAAGCCGGCGCGAGCGCGCCGTTGACCGCGGACTGCAGATTGCCTCGCTGGGACGCGCTCCACGGAGGCGCCGGCGGCGGCCGCGACGCGAGCAACGCGACGCGCGCGGGCGTAGGCGACGGCTGCGGCGTTACGGCGACGGACGCCGTCGTCGCATGCAGCCGCCAGATACCGAAGACGACCGCCATCGCAACGAACGCGACGACGGAGACCAGCAGTATGCGGCGGCGGCGCCTACGGACGCGCCAGCGTCTCGATCTTGTCCCGGAGCTTGTTCTGTTCTGCACGAATCTCGTTGAGGTCGTCGCGCAGTGCGGCGACCTGCGCGGGAACTTTTTGATCTTCGCGAATCCGCATTGCCGCCTCAGTGCCATGGCGGCGGATCCGCCCGTCCGCCCCGGTCGGAACGAGGCGCGCGAGCGCCGGCAGCAAACGCGGATCGCCGAGCGATTCGGCCGCGCTGATTGCGGCGAGTTGCACGAGGAACATCGGGTCGTCGAGTAGCCGCTCGAGCGCGAGCACGCAGCGCGTGCGCACCCCTTCGACGAGTTGGCCGACGCGCCCGATGCACGCCGCCGCCGCGCGGCGCAGGCCTTCGTCGTGGCCAAGACGAGCCGCGTCGAGAATCGGCTCCAGCGCGCGCTCGTCCGCCAACTCGGCAAGCCCGCGAATCGCGCCGCTCTCGACCGTGGAATTCCAGGTTCGTTCTTTGGCGGCTTTGACGAGAACGTCGAACGCGCGGGGGTCGCGCGTCTTTCCGAGCGACGCATAGCACGCGGAGCGAACGAAGTACGAATCGTCTTTGGCCGCCAGAGCGGTCAACGCGGCGACGACGTCCGGATCGTTCCACTCGCCCAGCGCTTCGGCCGCGGCACGACGGACTTTCGGGTGGACGTGACGCGTCGCGTCGAGCAGAATCTCGCGCGCCCACGTCGCGCGCGTCCGGCCCAGCGCGCGGGCCGTTTCGACCAACACGCCCCAAAACGGATCGCGCCCGAAGGCCTCGCGCAGCGCGGAGCGCGCCGTCTGCGAGCCGTCCTTGCTCAATTCGCGCGCGGCGCGAATGCGCGCTCCAACGCCGGGATCTCCGCGCAGCGCCGCCGCGGCGAATTCCGGTCCAAACGCATACTTGACCGAGCCGAGAACGAAGGCGCCCGGATCGAAGCGCACGAGTTTGGGCTCGAAATCAAGCGGGACGGAGATCGTCTCATCGGCGCGATCCACGTGCGCGCGGACGCGCCGCTCGCCGTCGAGCGGCCCGATGCCGAAGTTCGCCGCCGCGCCTTCGGGAACGGACGGCACGAAGCCGAGGTCGACGTCGAATTGGTATGCCGGATTGGCGGCATCGATCGGCTGCTTCTGGGAAATCCTCACGGTCGCGGCCTTGCGCTCGGCATCCCAAGAAACCGAGACTTCCACGTCCGGATGACCGCCGCGAAAGACCCACTGATCGAAGTACCCGCGCACGTTGCGGCCCGTCGCTTCTTCGATCGCGCGAATCAGATCGATCGTCTCGACGTTTCGCCCCGCGTTCGACGCGACGTAGTGGCGGATCGCTCGCCAGAAGCGTACGTCTCCGAGTTCGCCGCGAAGCATGTGCAGCACCGCACCGCCTTTTTCGTAGAGGTGGCGGTCGAAGAGCTCGATCGGATCGATAAACTGGTTCCAGACGATGGGACGCCGGTAGCGCTCGCCGTCTTCGGCAAGATACCCGGCAACGCAGGACAGGACGTCGTATTCGTATTCGTCGTAACCGAGATTCGCTTCGTGCCATACGGATTCGAAGTACGTGGCAAAGCCTTCGTTCAGCCACGCGTGCGACCAGTCGCGGCAGGTGAGCAGATCGCCGAACCATTGGTGTGCGAGTTCGTGACAGACGAGCGGATCGCTGGAAAAATCGAGGTGCGCGACGGCGTCGTGCAGCGTACGGTCCGTTTGCGTCGTCGCCGACGTGTTCTCCATGCCGCCGAAGATGAAGTCGGCCACGGCGATCTGCGAGTACCGCGCGTACGGATACGGCGTCCCGATGCGCTCCTCGAAGACGTCGATCATTCTCGGCGTGTTGCCGAACGAACGATCGCCTTCGCTCTCCCGGCCCGGAAGCACGTAGTAGAACACCGGCACGTTCCCCGCGCCGGCCGTGCCCTGCGAGACCTCGACGAACGGACCGGCGACCATCGTCACGAGATACGTACTGTGCGGAACCTCCTGACGGTATCGGAACGTGGTCGAATCGCCGTCGTCAAACCGTTCGACCAGCGCACCGTTGCCGAGCGCAAACGTTCCGCGAGGAACCACGATTGTCTCCGACGTGGTCTGCTTTCCGGCCGGATAGTCCAGACACGGAAACCAATGGCGCGCGTTCTGATCCTGGCTCTGCGTCCACGCGTGCCGAATCGCAGCCGGGTAATCGGCCGTCGGCTCGACGAAGAACAGCCCGGCGCGCGGATCGATAACCCGATAGCCGATCGAAAAGGCGGCGCTTTCGCGCGCCGCGATCGGTACGGCAAAGCGAATCTCCAACTGTCGGCTGCGCGACTCGAACGCCTGATCTTCGCCGTCTCGCTTGACGAAGAGAATCTCCATGTCCACCGCGTCGAGCGTCAGGCGGTCGACCGCGTCGTCGAACGCGCGCACGGTCGTCGTGCACACGCCGTTCAAGGTCCGGTTCTCGATGTCGGGAGTTAAGTGCAGGTCGATGTGCTCGACCTCGACCACCCGGTCGGGGCCGTATTGATAGCGCGATCCGGGCAGCGCAAAAGCGCGATGCCCGGAGGCCGATTCGTCGCGTAAGCTCATGGCGGTGTCGCGTTTCGCTCGTCGGCCTCGCTCAACCCTCCGGTGACGGCAAGGACGGCCCCCGTCATGAAATCGCGCTCGGGCGCAACCAGGAAGGCGACGACCTCGGCAACGTCCTCGAACGAGCCCGGGCGGCCGCGCGGATTAGGTGCGGCGCGCTCGAGCGCGGCCGCGCGCGTCAGCGACTTTTCGCGGATGTCGCCGGGCTCGATGACGTTGATCGTAATGCCGTGACGCGCTTCTTCGACGGCCAGACCGCGAGCGAACGCGGTCACCGCGCTCTTCGCCGCCTGGTGCAGCGTAAACCCGCGGTGCGGACGCGTCTCGCTCGAGCCGTTCATGCCGAAGAGCACGATCCGCCCGAACCGCGCCTCGCGCATCGCCGGCAGCACCGCACGGGCGGCCTGTACGGCGCTGCGGACGTTACCGTCGAACATCTCCCGGTAGTCCTCGATCGTCAGGCGCTCGAAGCGCTTGACGGTGAGCGGGCCTACGCAATGGACCAGCGTGTCGAACGGCCCCGACTCACGAACCAGCGCGTCGAGCGCTCGCTCGACCTCAACGGGCCCGTCGAGAAAGTCGACGCGCGCGGCAACCGCATCCGCCCCCGCGCCGGCGATCGCCGCAAGCGTCGCGTCCGGCGGCGTCGTCCGGTACGTAAGCGCGATGCGGGCGAACGATCCCTCGCATGCCAAGGTGGCGGCGATGCCGGCGCCCAGGCCGGCCGCCGCTCCCGTTACGAGCGCGCGTCTGTCTTTCAACCTAGATACGGTACGTTACCGTGACCTCTTTCGCACTGCCGCCCGGCGCGACCGACGACGTTAAGACGCGGACGTACGCACCGCTGGGCCCGTTCACCGAAATCGTCGCGCCGAAGTTGCCGCCGCCGTCGGCGACCACGTCGGTCGTGTAGGTATTGTTCCCGACGATGATGCCGATGATCGAGTTCCCATTCGTATTCGCCGTCGCGACGACGTGGACGCGGGAGCCGGGCAGCGTGCGCCCAGTCAAGCGGAAGTTCGTGCCGACGCCTTGCGCGCCGCTCGGCGGCGAGAGGTTCTGAATGAAGTTCTCGTAGCCGCCTCCTGCCGACGTCACGAAGCTCCAGCTCGCGCTTACCGGCTGTCCGGCCTGTGTCGTCGCATTGACCGTCACGCTGTGCGAGCCGGCGGTCAACGGCCCGGGCGGCGTGACGTCGAAGCCCGTCGCATTCGAGTACACCGAGGCCGACACGTCGTTCCCGTCAATCGAGACGCGCAGCGTGTCTTGACGGATCGGTTGGTTGAAGCGCGCATGGATCTGCGGCGAACCGGTACGAACCGTGCCCGTCGGCCGGGTGTCGAGCAGCGCGAAGTTCGCAACCGGGGGAGGTGGCGGGTTTCCGCCGCCGCCGCCGTTGATGATGACCGAATTCGTGTTTGCGTCCCAATTTACGCCGGCGCCGAGCGCCTGCGCTACGAACCGCAGCGGCACGAGCGTCCGGCCGCCCACCATGAAGGGGGCGACGTCCAGATACTGCGTCTGCCCGTTGACGATGGCTTGGTTCGATCCGACCTTGAGCGAGATGGTCTTGCCGTTTCCGGTCGCGTTGATCACGCCGTTGGCGTAGACGACGCTGGCGCCCAGGGTCTCGAAGACGCCCCGCAGCGGGACGAACACGCGCCCCCCTTGCTCGACGGGCGGCTGATCGAAATTCATCGTCTGACCGTTGATGACGACGTTGATCGGGGCGGCTCCCGCGGGCAGCGCGGGGCCGCCGGCCGCCAGCAGCAACGCTAAGGCAACGGCAAATTTTCTCATACGTTTCCATTAGCCCGCGGGAGCCCCGAAACCCCCGCCCGCGGACGTCGGAATCGCGCTAGTTGGCGAAGGTTCCCGAGCCCACCGGCAAGAGTTCCTCGCGGACGGCGCGCTGGTCGGCGCGGCGCTCGAGAGCGCCCATCCAGGTGTTGTAAATCATCGGAACCAGGAAGAGCGTGAGGATCAGCGAGCTCAGCAGCCCGCCGATGATGACGGTTCCGATGGCCTGACGCCACTCGCCGCCTTCCGCATACCCCAGCGCGAGCGGGAGCATGCCGAAGATCATCGCGGCCGTGGTCATGATGATCGGCCGGAACCGCGTGGAAGCCGCTTGCAGGACGGCATCGCGCACGCGCATGCCGCGCTTGCAGAGCGTATTGGAGTAATCCACCAGCAGGATTCCGTTCTTGGCCACCAGCCCGAACAGCATGACCACGCCCAGCATCGAGATGATGTTGAGCGACTGCCCGTGCTCGGGCTGCAGGCGCCCCATGAGCGCGAGGAAGATCAGCGCGCCGATGATTGCGAGCGGCACCGAGAACATGACGATCAGCGGTTCGAGCACCGAACCGTACAAGATCACCATCAGGATGTAGACGAGCAAGAACGAGGTCAGCAGCGCGATGCCCATGTTCTGGAACGTCTCGATCATGTATTGCGAGTCGCCCTCGGGCTTGAGTCCGACGCCCTCGGGAAGGAACCCAGGCTCGCTCAGCTTCTTGTCGAGCGGGCCCGACACTTGACCGAGCGAGTATCCGGGAAGAATGTCGCCGAGCACGTTGACGACGCGCTGGCGATTCAGGCGCTCGATCTTCGTCGGAGCCTTCGTCCACGTGAAGCTCGCGAGCATCCCGAGCGGAATCATCGTGCCGTCGTTAGCCCGGACTTTGACGCTCCTGAGATATTCGACGCTGTTGCGATATTGCGCCGGGAACTGAACGCGAACGTCCACCAATCCGGTCGACGTTCGCACGCGCGTGGCGACCGCGCCGTCCACGGCGAGCCGCGCGTTGAGCGCCGCATCCGACGAGTTGACGCCGAGCAGTGCGGCCTTACCGGAATCGATGTCCACGTTGAGCCGCGGGGCGCCGCTCTCCGCACTCGTCTGCACGTTCACGGTTCCGGGCAGCGACCGGACGTAGTTGGCCACCTTTTCGGCAGCCGGGCCGATCTCGTCGTCGGGACCGGTAAGCGCGTAGAAGATCGCCGAGCCGTTTCCGGTGTCGCCGGAGACGTTGAATTCGGCTCCCGGCACCAGAAAGCCGAGCGCGCGAATGTCTTTCGACGCGCGATCGGTATCTTTGATTCGGTCGTCGGCCATCTGCGCGTTGATCGTCGCGTAGTTGCCGCCCGTCACGCTGCCGTGTCCCGATTGCTTGCGGCCGACGGTGGAACTGACCGACTTGACGCCGTCGATCTTCATGATCTCGCGCTCGAGATTGACGACGTAGCGATCCGTAACGGCGATCGGCGTACCCGGGGGATACGTGACGGTCATGTCGATTTCGCCGTCTTGCTGCTGCGGCACGAAGTCCGTGCTGACGCCGCCGAGCGCGAACATGGCGCCGGCCAGAATAACGGGCAACACGAGCGTCACGGCTGCGAGCCGCCGGTTCGCCCCGAGCGAGCTGAGGCCGCGAAGCGACTTGCCGCGGGCGCGCAGCAGCGCGGCTATGCCATAGCAGGCGAGCGTCCCGATGAGGACGACCGCATTGATCGCAATCGACGCCATACCGGCGCCCATCACCAGCGAAATCGCGTTCAGGAACAGCAACGTACAGACGAACACGACGAACGACCCGTGTTCGAGCGCCCACGGCAGCAGCGTGTTGCGGTAGACGTCCAAGATCGCGTCGTACCGGTGGACGATCGCGTTGAGGATGAGCAGCGCGACGATGAAGACGCCGAAGACGTTGAGCAGGAACCAGCCCGTGAAGTTTCCCACGATGAACATGACGACGGCGGCGGTGAAGAGCGCCGCATCGAGCATCCGGTTGTCGAGCGCGAGCAGCCATTTCGGTTTGGCTTCCGAACGGCTGACCGCGCTCCAGCGCGCCGCCAGGAGCGGCGTGAGCGTGAACGAGACGAGCAGCGAAAACAGGGTCGCAATCACGACGACGGCGGCGAACTCTTTAAGGTACGCGCCCACGATGCCGGGCAAGAACGCGATCGGCAGGAAGACGATGATGTCCACCATCGTGATCGCGATCGCCGCGTTACCGATCTCGGTTCGCCCCGTAATGGCGGCGTTCACGGGATCCTCGCCCATATCTCGATGCCGCGTGATGTTTTCCAACACCACGATCGAATCGTCCACCAGGATGCCGATGATCAGGGAGAGCGCCATCATGGACAACGAGTCGATGTGGAACGAGAACATCCGCATGAGAATGAACGTGGCGAGAATGGACGTCGGGATGGCGAGGAAGACGACCACGGCGTTGCGCCAGGCGTGCAGGAACAGCAGCATGACGATCGCCGTCAGGAAGATTCCCTCGACCAGCGTCTGGCCGACGCCGCGCAGCATTTTCACGGTATAGTCGGCCGGCGCGTCGATTTCGTGGAAGTGCAGCTGCGGGAACTGCGCCTCGATCTTCTCCATCTGCGCGCGCGCAACTTTGGTCGCGTTGACTTGATCGGCGCCAAGGGTCGGGTTGATCTCCATGTAGACGCGCGGCTCGCCGTTGAAATGCGACATCGTCCGCATCTGAATGTGGCTGTCGTGCACGTCGGCCACGTCGCCGATGCGCAGCGATTTCACCGGACTGAGCGTCGTGCTGGGCGGCGAGAGCGGAATGCCGAGAATATCGGTCGCCTCGACGATGTAGGAGTGGATCGCGACCGATCCCTCTTGCGTCGGCGACGTCATGATGCCGCCGGGAACGTTCAGATTGTTATTGGAAACCGCGTTATACACGTCCGACAGCGTCGCGTTCGTTCCGTCGAGCCGGTCCGGGGCGGGCTCGACGTGGAACTCGCGATCGGCAGTCCCGTAGACGTTGACCGTCTGGACGTCGGGAATCTGCTGCACCATCGGAAGCACTTGGTTGTTGACGACGTCGGCGATCTGCGCTTGGGAAAGCGTGTCGGAGCTGATCGCCACGTCGAGCAGCGGAGGCTCTGACTGCCCCTCCTTGAGCACCTCAGGGGGATTCAAGTCGGCGGGCATGTAGACGCGCGCGGTGTCCACGCGGCGCTGAACCTCGATCGCGGCGAGGTTGAGGTCGGTTCCCATTTTGAACTGGGCGACGACGGTCGCGCTGCCCTCTTGCGCCGTGGCGTTCAGCTCGTCAAGATTTTCTACGCCGGTCATCTGGTCTTCGATCGGCTTGATGACCATGCGCTCCATGTCTTGCGGAGACGCGCCCGGGTAGCCCGCGAAAACCACGACGACCGGGAAGTCGGTGTTGGGTGGGTTCGTGCTGCGACCCAACTGGAAGAACGATATGACGCCGAAAATGACCAGTGCCCCGAAGAGCATCAGGGTAACGACGGGTCGACTAATGGCGAAGCGGGTCAACCACACGGCGTGAAGAGCTCCCTGGCCCGGCTTGAGGTAGGCCTACGAATTGCTTTACGCCGGCCCTACCCTGGTTGTTTCGAACGGGGGAAGCATATCACGCGCCCCGGCAGCATGTCGTCAAAGACACGCCAAAAATTCTTAAGATTCGGGGTTGGTTAGACGGCTTGACTGCGGGCCTGGCCGGCCGCTTCGCAGCAGTCCGTGCAGAAGCCGATCCGGTCGAGCCGCCCGTCAACGCAAGAGGCGCAGCCCAAGTGGAGATCGTTGCGGGTCATTTGGCAACCCGAGCACGTCCCCGAAGCAAAGTTCCCGGTCCACGTCGCGCGGACGTGCGGGTCCGTCGAGGACGCATGGGCGCCGGTCGCATGGCGTTCCAGAACGCAGCGCAGGGACGGGACGAGGCCGAGATCCAGGGCGCTGGGGTGAACGGCAAAGCACCGGTTGTCTTCGCGGGCCGGCATCGGGGCGAGGGCGTAGGGCTGGGGTGCGGCGGCCGGCGTGACCAACCGGCTGAAGAAGCCGCGGAGTCCGGAAACTCCGCCCGAGGCCTGTGCGGCCGTGGATTGATTGTTGCTCATATCTCTATCCCTAATATCGGCACTTCGGGCGCAATGTCGAGCCGAATTCGGGCGCCCAGAGATAGTCGACAATCCCATCTAAGTGCCAAACACTGGCAGCCTAACGCCCCCCCGAAAGGACNNTGTTTATCGCCACGGGCATCCTGAGCCTCACGCACCACCGCACGCACGGCGACGGCCAGACCGCTTTCGGCATCGCGTACATCTTCTTCGGCATCGCCGAACTGGGAATGGCCGTCGTTTCCTATCGCCGCAGCAGCGGCGCCCCACCCCGCGGCTACCGGGGCATATGATTCGCTGCGCGAGAAATCATCGGCCGTGAGCCTTCCCCGCGTCGGAGAAGGACGCGACGAGCAAATATTGAGGCGAGTTCTCCGATGGTCGGGAGTTTTTGGTTTGCTCGGAGTTGGTGTGCAGTGGTTTTGGCGCGGCGGTGCCAGGGCGCCGGCTTACATAGCGGCAGAGACTCTCACGTTCGTTTCGATGTGCGCCATTGGTCGCCGTCGGCATATGGTACCAGCGCCGCAACGCGCACGGTTCGGAAATAACAACACCGTCGTCGCAGCAAAACAAAAGCGGCCGTTGGCCGCTTTTTAAATCCGCACGCGTGGTGTTTTGCCGCTTTGCGGCGCCGAGGCCAAGGAGCCTAGGGCCGAAGTGGCCTTGTGGCCACGAGGCCCGTAGCGACGCCGGCATCGGCGTCGCAAAGCGGCAAAACTGGTGCGCAAGACTGGACTCGAACCAGCACGAGATTGCTCCCGCTAGCCCCTCAAGCTAGTGCGTCTACCAGTTCCGCCACTTGCGCATTAGAGGGCTAAAAGGCCGCCCCGGGGCGGCCGCTTCCGTAGCGTAGTCTATATGCTAGCGCATATTGGGGTCAAGCGCATCGCGCAGACCGTCCCCGATATAATTGATCGCCAGCACCGTAAAGAGGATGCAGAGGCCCGGCAGCACCGCAACCCACCAGGCCTGCTCGAGCGTGGCTTGGGCGTTCGCCAGCATATTTCCCCAGGATGCCGTCGGCGGCTGGATTCCGAAGCCCAAGAATGAGAGCGTCGATTCCAGCACGATCACGTTGGCCACGTCCAAGGTCGCCTGAACGACGATCGGGGCGATGGCGTTGGGCAGCAGATGGCGGAAGATGATCCGGAAATCGTTGTTCCCGACCGCGCGCGCCGCTTCGGCAAATTCGCGCTCGCGCAGGCTCAAGAAGGTCGCGCGCACCAGACGCGCCACGCCCGGCCACGAGAGGGCGCCGATGATGATGACGATCGTGAGGAAGCTGAGCGACGCCTTTGACGAACTGGCGGCGACGATGCCGGTCAGGACCAGCAGCAGCGGCAGCAACGGAATGGACAAGAATACGTCCGTGACGCGCATGATCACGTAGTCGACCCAGCCGCCGTAGTATCCGGCCAGCGCTCCCAGGATCGTGCCGATCACGACTTCCATCACGACCGCGAAGAAGGCGACCGTCAGCGAGATGCGCGCGCCGAAAAGCAACCGCGAAAGCAGATCGCGTCCGACCTCGTCGGTACCCAGAATGTGTCCGGCGCACTGCGACGAGTTCACGAAACACGGCGGCAGCGGATTGCCTTGCCAGTGCGGGTCGATGTAGGTCGGGTCGAAGGGCGAGAGCTGCGGCGCGAACACCGCGCAGAGCACGATGAACGCGAGCACGACGAAGCCGGCGACCGCAAGACGATGCCGCCGCAATCGCCGCCAGAACGTGACTTTGGTCATCTGAAGATCGTCGTCTTCGATGCCGGCCGGAGAGATCAGGACCGAACCCGTTGACACGTTAGTCGTACTTCACGCGCGGGTCGAGCCACGCGTACGTGATGTCGGCCAGCAGATTGAAGAGCACGACCAGGAACGCGATCACGCACAGATAGCCCATCAGCAGCGCGATGTCTTCTTGCTGCAATGCGTTGATGAACAAGCGTCCCATTCCCGGCCACGAGAAGATCGTTTCGGTCACGACCGCGCCGGCGATGAGGCCGGGCAGCGAGAGCGCGATGACCGTCACGACGGGAATAAGCGCGTTCTTAAGGCCGTGTTTGAAGATGATGGTGCGCGGCGCGAGTCCCTTGGCGGCCGCGGTGCGCATGTAGTCGGTCTGCGTCACTTCGAGCATGGAGGATCGCATGAAGCGGCTGTACAGCGCGAGCGAGAGCACCGACAGCACCACCGCCGGTAAAATCAAATGCGAAAGCCGGTCGCCCAAACTAAACGAATCCACGTTGTCGGCAAGCCCCGCCGACGGCAATTGAATCTGATATCCGAACGGCAGCGGTATCCCGTGCACCGCGAACGCGAGTTGCATCATAAGGGCGAGCCAGAAGACCGGCATGGACTGGCCGAAGAACGCAAACGTCGTGATGAAATAATCGGCAAACGTGTACGGCCGGACTGCCGAGAAAATCCCCGCGCCGATGCCGACGACGATGGCGATCAGGGTCGAGGCGCCCATCAGTTCGAGCGTGGCCGGCAAGCGCTCCAGCATCGCTTGGAGCACCGGCTCGGAATTGCTCGTGGAATAGCCCAGGTCGCCCCGCAGGACCTGGCCGAGCCATTTCACGTACCGGACGGGGAGCGGCTGGTCGAGACCGAGATTGTGCTTGAGACGGGCGATGTCGGCCGGGGTGATGTGCGGGTTCTGCAAATAGGGCGCGAGCGGGCCGCCGGGCGCTTTATCCAGGATGAGAAACAAGATCATTGAGATCAAAAGCAGGAGCGGAATCGATTGCAACGTCCGCCGCACTACGTATGTGAACAGCTACTCGGCCCTCCGGTGAACGGCGCTTAGTTGTGAACGGACGGCCGAAATGCCTGCAGTCCTAGGATCGCGCGCGCCTGATCCGGCGTGGCGACCGGGCGCCCCATCTCTTCAGAGATCCGCGCGACCCGGGCCACGAGCTCTTCGTTGCGAGCCAGGCGTCCTTTCGAGTAGTAGAGGTTGTCCTCTAGACCCACGCGCACGTGTCCGCCCATCGCCATGGCGGCCATCGCGAGCGGCAGTTGCGACCGGCCGATCCCGGCCACCGACCAGGTGCACCCATCGGGCAGATCGTCCACCAGGTCGCACAGATTCGCCACGCTTGCCTCCATGCCGCCGGGAACGCCGAGCACGAAGTCCGCGTGCTGGGGGAATTCGAGCAGGCCTTCCTTTGCCAAGCGCCGCGCGTTGGCCAGATGGCCTTTGTCGAATATCTCGAGTTCGGGCCGCACGCCGAACTCGTGCATCTTGGCCAAAATCCCGCGCATGATCGGAAAGCTATTCTCGAAGATCTCGTCGCCGAAGTTGACGCTTCCGCACGTGAGCGTCGCCATCTCGGGACGAAGTTGCAAAACGCTCGCGCGCTCGTCCGGCGTCATGCCGATTGCGCCGCCGGTTGAGAACTGCACGATGACGTCGGTTTGGCTGCGGATCGCATCGTAGGCTTCGCGGAAGCGCTCGACGGAATGCGTGTTCGATCCGTCGTCGTTGCGGCAGTGCACGTGAACGATCGATCCTCCCGCCTCGCGCACGAGCCGCGCGGTCTCGCCCAGCTTATCGGGCGTGTACGGAAGATAGGGGGTCGCGTCGGGCGCGAGTTCCGCGCCCACCGGCGCGCACGTGATAATCAGCGGATCCATCGTCCGGCCCCGTTCTACGCCGGAATCCCGCCCACCCGGCGATCAGGCCCCTTTGAGACTTTCGCGAGCCCGTGCGATCAGCGATTCATCCAGACCGAGCAGCGCAGCGAGCGCGATTGCGTCGCCGGGCGGTTCGTCGCCCGGTCCGACTTCGACGACGGTATAGTCCATCGTATCGGCGAGCGCGGCTAAGGTTTCGTGCATGCTCTCCCGCGGACGCCGCGCCGGCACGTCGCGCAATCCGCGCACCGCGAAGTGCCGGACGCCGGCTTCCGCCGCGACGCCGCCCAAGTGCGTCGCGACCAAACCAACGGCGCCGCGACGCTGCAACTCGGCGACGAGCGAGACCACCAACGCCTTTCCTTCGCGCGGCGTCGTCGTGCGCGCAAACTCGTCGACGAGCGCAAGGGTTCTGGCCGGCGCGCGTTCGAGCACGTCGCGCAGGCGCACGACTTCGCGCGCGAACGACGAGAGCAAGCCGCCGAGCTCGCCGTCGGGGGAAGCATCCGACCCGATGCCCAGCCACGCGATTTCGTCGAAGAGCGAGACCCGCGCGCCCTCGGCCGGAACGGGAAGACCGAACGCCGCGCACAGCGCGATGAACCCGCAGGTGCGTAGGCAGACGCTCTTGCCGCCCATGTTCGGGCCGGTCAACGCGGCAACGTCGTGCAGCGCGACGTCCACCGGCGTAAACGCTCGTCCTTCGCGCTCGAGCTCGGCCGCCAGCGGAAGGTGTCGCCCTTGCGTAAACGAGAGCATCGCATCGTTCTCGATATCGGCCGCGCTGCAGCCGTAGCGTTTGGCAAAACGCGCCGCCGCAACGAGCACGTCGATCTCTCCAAGCGCGCGGGCCGCACGTTCGAGGGCCGAAGCCCGCGCCCGGATTTCACCGGATAGCGCCGCGCGCGCCGCCTCTTCGGCCTCCGCGACCGCTTCCGCGGCTTCGTCGCGACGGCGCATCGCCGCCAGAGTCGCCTCGTCGAGCTCCAACTCGCACATCACGTACGTCGCGGCTTCGCGCGCCACGCGAACGCCCGGCGGCAGGGAGCCCGACAAGTCGGCGCGCATGACGACGAATTCGCCGCCCGAGATTTCTTCGCGACCCAGGGCCTGCGCGACGCGCTGCCTCGAGCGCCCGCTCGCCGCATCGAACTCGGCCTGCGCGCGCGACGTTGCGGTGCGCGCCGCCGCCAACCGCGCGTCGAAATCGTCGGCCAGATAGAAACCGAACTTCCCGGAGCGTCCCGGCTCGAGCGCGCGCGCCGTCTCGCGCACCGCGTCGTTCGTCGCCTCCGGGACGTCCGCGCCGGCGAGCAGCGTCGCGGTTCTTGCCGCCGCGTCGCAGAAGCGTTGCAGCTCGAGCAAGTTGGCATCACCGAGCGTGTCTCCCATCGACGCGCGCGCGATCGCGGGCGCCGCATCCGGCATGCCCCGCAACGTCTCGCGCACCGCATCGAGCGTACCGGCGTCAAGCGACGCGGCCAACTCCGCGACGCGACGCGCGCGGGCCCGGGCAGCGTCCTCTTCGCCGCGAACGAACGGCCGCAGGTCATCGAACGCGATCTGTCCGTATGGGCCGGCCGGTTCGAGCGCCGCAAGCAGCCACGGAACGTCCAGCGCGGCCGCGCTGGACGCATCCATCAGACGTCCGGCTTTCACGCGACGGTGCGCTCGGATGCGTAGACGTCGTACACGGGAAGCGACGTCGCGGCCGCGACCGCGCGCGCGAACGCACGCGGCTCGAAGCCGCGGTCGCGACCGATGGAGGCGACCGTGACGCCGGCGACGCGAAGCGGCCGCTCGCAGCGAAGGTCGAGGCGTTCGGAGGCGCTGAGAAAGGCTTTCCCTGACAGCGCGATCTGCGTGGGATCGCGCACGACGATCTGGCGCCGTTCGCCCCGTGCGATCGCAGCCGAGGCGGCGGAGGCCGTGAACGCGCCGGGGACGTGCACCAGCGGCCGTTCGGGATCGACGGCTTGAACGCTTAAGCGACGCGCGAGTGCGCGCACGTCGTCCACCGCCTCTTGCATCGTTCCGGCGGCCGCCGCTCCGCACGACACCACAACCGCGTCGTCTCCGCCGGCGAGCGCGGCAACGCGGTCGACGGCTCCGTCCACGAGGACGAGCTCGGCGAAGCTCTTCAGCGCATCGATCGCCTCACGCATGCCCGACGCCGTCGGCGGCCCGACCAGCTCGTAGAAGGCGGGATGGACCACGCGCGCGTAGATCAGCGCGCCGGCGGCGGTCGGCAAGTTCGAGAAGGCGATCACTTCGCTGGCCGGCGAGCGCGGCAGGACGTCGCGGGCGGTCGCGACCACGGTCCCGGGGCGCAGAAAAAGCCGCGGTTTGGCGTGCGCGCCGGCGACGTCGGCGGCTTCCCCGTCCCGGCCGATCGAGGCGAGCCCGCACGCGATATCCCGTTCGCACGCCGCTTCGTAGACGCTGCGCATCGCCACCGTCTTGCCGACGTTCTTCCCGGTGCCGACGAAGATGACCGAACGCGAACCCGTCGCGCGCGCCGCGGAAAGAAGATCGGCACCGACTCGCATGCACTCGTCTTTGACCGAGGAACGAGCGGCGCCTTGGGGGGCACGGGGTCGCGGTCCGGTAAACAACGGCCACGTGAACACGTGGCGCGCGGGGTGGCTCTTTCCGGTTGCTGCCCTCCTCTTTGTGGCCGCCGTTGCGGGACCAATCGTTGCGGTGCTCGCCGGCGTCACCCCGGGTGAGGCCGTCGCGGCGTTTTCCGCTCCGGCCGCGCGGAGCGCGCTGGACACCTCGCTCCGGGCGTCGCTCTCCGCGACGCTCGTCGCCACCATCCTCGGGGTTCCCGCCGGGTACTACATGGCCCGATGTGCGCCGCCGGTTCGCGCGGCGCTGATCTTCACGCTGGCGCTGCCCTTGGCGCTCCCGCCGGTTGCGTCGGGAATCATTCTGCTCTCCGTCGCCGGTGCGCGCGCGCCGCTGGGCGCTTGGCTAGCCGCGCACGGAATCGCAATTCCCGACTCGCAGACCGGCGTTGCGATTGCGGAATTTTTCGTCTCCGGATCGTTCGTCGCGATCGCGGCGACTGCCGCGTTTTCGGCGCTGGACCCGATCTACGAAGACGCGGCCCGCACGCTCGGAGCCGGCGAGATGCGCATCTTCGCGCGCGTCGCGCTGCCGGCCGCGGCTGCGAACATCGCAATCGGCGTCGCCTTCGCGTGGCTGCGCGCGATCGGCGAGTACGGGGCGACCAGCGTGCTCGCCTACCACCCCACCTCGTTGCCGGTCGCGCTCTACGTGGCGCTCTCGGCCTCCGGCGTGCAGGCCGCCCTCGCTCTGGCGTACGGCTTCATCGTCCTGGCCGCGGCGGTGCTTTTCGTTCAATGGGTTCTCCAGCGGCGCGTCGTAGGGTAGCGCGTGCCCGTCATCGATCGGATTCTCGCCGACTCCACGTTTCAGCGCCGCTTCTTCTTTCTGGCAAAACGGTTCGTCGCCGGGGAGACGACCGAAGCAGCGATCTCCGCCGTTCGCAGCCTCAACGCGCAGGGCATGACCGCCTCGCTGGACTTTCTGGGCGAGGACGTTTTCGAGCGCGAATCGGCGCTGGCCACGCGCGACGCGTACTTCGAAATTCTCGAAGCGATACGCGCGAGCGGCGTCCAGACAAACGTATCGGTCAAGCTTACGGCGATCGGCTTGCTGCTCGGCGAAGACTTCGCGCTGGAAAATCTTTCCGCAATTTTGAAGCGTGCGGGGCAGAACGACGATCCGTTCGTGCGCATCGACATGGAGGGCAGCGCGGTCACCGCGGCAACCTTGGACGTCTTCGAGCGCGCGTACGCGACGCACCAGAACGTCGGCATCGTGCTGCAGGCGTATTTGAAGCGCACGAAAGGCGACGTCGAACGGGCGATCGCGCAGGGCGCGCGCGTTCGGCTCTGCAAGGGCGCGTACGACGAGCCCCCCGGGTTGGCCTACAAAGAGATGCCGCAAATCCGGCGCACCTACGTGCAACTTGCCGAGATGCTGCTCACGCGCGGAAACTATCCCGGCATCGCGACCCACGACCGGCGCCTCATCGACGAAATCCAGCGCTTCGTCGAGCATCACGGCATCGCGCGCGACAAGTTCGAGTTTCAGATGCTCTACGGCTGCCGCCCCGAGCTGCAGCGCGACCTGATCGCCCGCGGCTATCGCGTTCGCGTTTACGTGCCGTACGGGACGCACTGGGCCGGGTATTTCTACCGGCGAGTCCTCGAGCGCCGCGAAAACGCGATCTTCGCGCTCTCGTCGATCTTCTGGCGGTAACGTGCGCGCCGTCGTGCAGCGCGTCTCGCGCGCGTCCGTACGCGTCGACGGACGCGTTGCGGGCAGCATCGGGCGCGGCCTCATGGTGCTGCTCGGGGTGGCTTCCGGCGACGACGACGCGGCCGCGCGGTGGATGGCCGAGAAGATCGTCTCGCTGCGGATTTTTCGCGACGGCGCAGGTCTCATGAACCGCAGCGTGCTCGACGAAGGCGGCGGCGTGCTGCTCGTTTCGCAGTTCACGCTGCTCGGCGACGCACGCAAAGGGCGCCGGCCGTCCTTCGTCGCCGCCGCGCCCGAGGACATCGCCAAACCGCTTTACGAACGCGTCGGCACGACGATCGCCGCCTTGCAGGTTCCCGTCGCGTACGGCGAGTTCGGGACCGACATGAACGTCGAACTGGTCAACGAAGGACCCGTTACCGTCCTTCTGGATTCCGCGCGCGCCTTCTAGCGCGCTATTGCGGCGGCAATGCCTCGACGCGGACGACCCGGTCCGACTCGACCAGATGCGCCAGCACGTCGGCTCCGGAAACGACGTGCCCGAACACGGTGAAGTCGCGATCGAGATGGAGCTGGGGCGATAGCGTGACGTAGTATTGCGTGCCCGCGGAATCGCGCAACGGCAGATTCGTCTTGTCGTCGTAGTTCATGCCCATCGAGATCACGTAGCTGGTCTGCTCGAGCGGGTTCTCTTCGGCGCCGACGGAGAAGCCGGCGTCGCCCTCGCCGTTGTCGTTCGGATCGCCGGTCTGCACCACGAAGTCGGGCACGATGCGGAACCAGCGATTGCCGTCGTAGTATCCGCCGTTTGCGAGGTTGATAAAATTCGCGACGGTCAGCGGAGCCCATTCGGGGTACAGCTTCACGTACACGTTGCCTTTCGTCGTTACGACGCGAACCCACGGGTGAGGCCCGGCGACGGGCGAGATCATGTCGCTCGCGCTTACCGGCATCGGAATAGGAGCGGGCGCCGCGTCGGACGGCGCGGGCGCGCGCGGCTTGGAGGCGGCCGGACGCGGCAAGGCCTGCACGTTCGCGAACGCGTCCGGCCCGATCGCGGGCAGATGAACGGACGCCGGAATGGCCGTCCAGTGGTCGCTCATCGGTTTTCCGGAAAGCACGCGGACCGTTTCCGAGGCTTGCTCCTGGACGCGCCACGACGGATCGTCGAGCAGCGGCTGCACGGATGCAATCAGCGCGGCGTCTTTGTAGCGCGACATCGCGCGGACCGCTTCGACCCGCACGAGTTCGCTCGGATCGTGCAGCATCGACTGGACGAACGCGACCGGCACCGCCGGCGTCAACCCGCGAAAGATCGCCCACATTGCATGCCATCGCACGGACTCGTCCGCGTCCGAACGCACGGCTTTCATCGCCGCCTGCGCCGCCGGCGCGGCGCCGGCGGCGCGAAACTCGACGAGCGCAGCGGCCGCGCGAGCCCGGACGGCTGCGTCCGGATCGGAGGCGACCTCCCGCGAAATCGCGGTAAGGGCCGCCGCTTCGCCCGGGCCCAGCCGTCCGGCGGCCTCGTAGCGATCGAGCGCGTCGACGGCCGCGATTCGGACCGCACCCGCGGGATCGCGGAGCGCTTTCACGAGCTGCGCGGAGTCCAACCCGGTGGCCAAGAGGCCCAGCCCGTACACCGACATGGCGCGAAGGGGGGTACGCGAATCGGCCAGGTGCGCGGCCAGGAGCGCTGCGCCGGCCGCTTGCTTTGTCCGGCCGATCGCGAGGGCGGCACGCACCGCGAGCGGCTGGTCCGTGCCGTTGAGAAAGGCGGCCAGCTGCCCCGAACCCAGCGTCCTTTGGCTTTCGAGCGTGAGGATGACCGTCTCGGGCGCGGNNGCGGGGTTGCGGCCGCCCCGAGGAGGGCCGCCGAGCAGGCCGCCGCGCTTAGCCAGGTGAGAAAATCAAGCGATTTTTGCATTTACCCCAACCATCGGAACGAGCAGAGCGTTCTAGTATGTAGCAAGTGGCTGCCGTCCTCTTAGGGCGGCATAGAATCAGGAGACAACCATGTCGGCCCCCACCGAAAATCCTAAAAAGAGCGGCGGAATGTCGGTCCGCGAGGCAGGCCAAAAAGGCGGCGAGACGGTCAAGCGCAAGTACGGCCCCGAGTTCTACGAGCAGATCGGCCGCAAGGGCGGCCAGGCGACGAAGCTCGC
>PMFP01000112.1 GCA_003155175.1 Vulcanimicrobiota bacterium | reverse complement strand
AATTGACGACGCGAGAGGCCGACGCGGTCTTCGCAGCCGACGTGGCTAGGATCGCGGAACTGCGAGCGATTCCTGATCATCGCGTCGTGGTGACACCGGTGCCGTACTTTTACGCGGTGCTGTTCAATCTGACGGATCCGCTCGCGAGCGACGCGGCGGTACGCCGGGCGTTCTCGCTTGCTATCGACCGGCGTTCGCTCGTCGCCAAGGTCACGCACGGAATCTACGATGCCGACACGGGCATGCGCGGACTCTTCACGTGGGCCTTCGACCCGCGCGTAGGCAACGTGCCCTACGATCCGCGCGCGGCCGCGGAGCTGCTCTCGCGCGACGGCTGGGTTCGGGGACCGGACGGCATTCGCGTCAAGAACGGGCATCGTCTGGAGGTCCAGCTCGCGCTGCGCGCCGGCATGCAGATCGATGCCGAGTTCGCCGTGATCGTCGCCGCGCAGGAGCGAGCGATCGGGATCGACGTCGAGCAAAAGCGCTACGCGCCGGAGCAATTCTTCGCTACCGACGGTCCGATCATGCAAGGGCGGTACCAGACGGCAGTCTACGGCTATCAGTCCACCTACGATCCCGACGCCTCGTGGCTGCTGGCGTGCAGCCAGCGCGGTCCGAACGGCTTCAACGACGCCCGCTACTGCAATGCCTCCGTTGATCGGGCGCTGCGCGACGGCGCGTCGTCGTTCGACCGGGCGTCGCGGATGCGCGACTACGCGTTCGTGCAGCGGCAGATTCTGGCCGACCTGCCGTACGACTTTCTCTGCCAGATCTCCCAGATCGACGTCATCCCCTCGCGGCTCGAGGGCTACGATCCGCCGCTGCTCTCGCCGTTTACCTCGATCGCGCGCTGGCGCTTGCGGTGAGGCCAGGGCGCCGGGTATCCTAACGTATGAGGCAGAACGCGCCGCTGCGCGGGTGGATCGTTACGGTCATGCTGTGCCTGTTCATGGCCGTGAATTTCGCGGACAAGGCGGCGTTCGGATTGGCTGCAATCCCCATCATGCGCGAGATGCATTTGACGCACACGGGTTTCGGTTTGCTGGGCGCGAGCTTCTTCGCTCTTTTCTCGATCTCCGCGCTCCTTGCCGGGTTCCTCGGCGACCGGCTTTCCACGAAGTGGCTGCTGGCGGGAATGGCGCTGGTCTGGACGGCGGCTCAACTACCGTTACTGGCTCCGCTCGGGCTCGCGGCATTTTTCGCGTGCCGCATCCTGCTGGGCGCGGGCGAAGGCCCAGCGCTGCCGACCGCGTTGCATGCCGCGTACAAATGGTTTCCGGATTCGCGCCGCCCGTTCGTTTCGGCGATTGTCGGATTAGGCGTGCCGATCGGCGCGGCGGCTGCGGGGCTGCTCGTGACGCGGACGATCGCCGCGCTGGGCTGGCATTTTTCGCTTGGCGTGTTGGGCTTCGCAAGCCTGATTTGGTGCGGCGTTTGGCTTTTTGCGGGCGGCGAGCCCGCCGTCGCGCGACCGGAGCGCGCGGAGCCGGAGTCGCAGGCCAGGATTCCGCTAAGCAGCGTGCTCGTGAATCGCACCGTCATCGGCATCACGGTAATCGCGTTTTCCGCGTACTGGGTGAGTTCGCTGGCAATTATTTGGCTGCCGTCGTTTCTCGAAACTGCGGCGCGGATGACTCCGGCCACCGTAGGCGTCGTTTTGGCGTCCACGTGGCTGCTGCAGGTGCCGCTGTTTCCCCTCACGGGCCTGTTCTCGACGTACTTGAGCGGGCGAGGATTTTCGAGCGGCGTCTCGCGCGGCGCTCTGGCCGCGGTATCGGCGGCGCTGGCAGGCGCCGCCATGCTGGGGCTGGCAATGGCGCAGCCTATGTGGCTCGTCGTCGCGCTGGCCGCAGTCTGTTTGGGCTCGCAGGTCGTTGCCGGAACCGTCCTGCCGCCTCTTCTCGCCGAGGTCGTGCCGCCGGCTCGACGAGGGGTTGCGCTCGGCGCCTGCGTTGCCGTGGCGTCGCTGGGCGGATTCCTGGCTCCAGTGATTTTCGGACGTGTCGTCGACGTCGCCGGATCCTCGAGCTATCGAACGGCGTTTTTGGTTTCGGGAGCGCTCGTTATCGTGGGCGCCATCGTCGCGCAGATGCTCGTCCGCCCGAGCGAAGATCGCGTGCGCCTTCAGCCGTCCCGCGCGTCCAACGACGCGCCGTTGGCGGCATCGTGAAGGTGCGAGGCGTCAGCGCTTAATTGGCAGGATCCGAAAGACGGCCAGGCCTACCGAGTTTAACGAGTTTTGCCAGTTTCGCGATCGTCGGTGCGTCGTGCGGCGCGATGAAGCGGACGATGACTTTCGGGTCGTGGAGCGGGACAACGTCGGTGTAGTCCAGGCACAGCTCGCCTACCTCGGGCACGTAGCGAAGCATTGGGCCGGGAAGCGTGTACTCGTCGGCAACGCTGTGCTCGCTCCACATCTCTTGAAAAATCGGTTGCGTCTTGGCGAACTCGTACACGCGGTGCGCCAGGGGCGGAGCATCGGTCGTGGTGTAGGCGCGCCGAAACATCCCGACGACGTTGCGGGCGACCGTGATAAAGTCCTTACCAAAGAAGTCGCGATAGTACGAGCTGTTGAGCCCCGCGACGATCATGTTCCGGCTGAACGCGTCGGGATAGGTCGACCACCGGAACAAGCCGTCCGCGGCGGCGTTCCAGCAGAGCGGCGATCCGTACAGATCGTACATGACGCCGGCGGTATCGCGCGTATTCATGATCGCGTGCTCGAGGGCGGCGAGAGAAACGGTTTCCGTAGCCGCGCGCTGCTGCTGCGGTATCGGCAGGCCGGCAATTTCGAATAGATAACGCGTGTCCAGATCGCCGAGTTGCAAGGCGCGCGCGATCGCGACGAGCGTCTGCACGGACGGAACGGCTCCGGTCCCGACTTCGATTCGCGTGTACCAGTCGAGGCTGATGCCGGCGAGTGCGGCGACCTCCTCGCGTCGCAGGCCCGGGGTCCGGCGCT
Organism: Vulcanimicrobiota bacterium; assembly: GCA_003155175.1. Classification (GTDB taxonomy): domain Bacteria; phylum Vulcanimicrobiota; class Vulcanimicrobiia; order Vulcanimicrobiales; family Vulcanimicrobiaceae; genus Hemerobacter; species Hemerobacter limicola. The sequence goes on along the minus strand of PMFP01000112.1, from coordinate 750 downwards.
TGCGCGTCGCCTTGACGCCGGCGTGCTCGGGCGCGAGCAGCAGGCGCCGGCTGCGGAGAAACGCCCCGAGGCGCGCAAGGGAGGGCAGCGGATCTCGAACTTCGTGGTTTCTCAACTCAAGGCGTTTCCTTCGCTGGCTGCGGCGACCACTTCGGTACCTCTGGATTGGCCTTATCCTATGATATCGCCTCTAAGGATAAAGCCTCTGAAGTAAGGCTGCGGCCGCCAGCCGTATCTCGCCCGGTACGACCTGAAGACCATGGAGTAACGTTATGCACCGCAACTTCTTCCGGCTCCGCGCAGCGCTGTTCGGCCTTGCCTGCGCCGCCGTGCTCGTAGCGCCCGCCGCCGCAACCGGTTTGGTTCGCGTTCAGCAAAGCAACGGATCCATTCAAGAGTATCCGGACGCGCGGATCGACTATTCGAAAGATGCGAGGACGCTCACGATCACGACGGCCGACGGCAAGGGCGTGCTGACGATCGATCAAGCCGCGTGCTCCTATGTCGGCGAAGTCTACCGCTGCCTGCTCACGCACATGACGCTTACGCAAGGCGGCCAGACCAAACCGCTGGACTTCTCCAGCGGAACGATCTACGCCAACACGACGGACGGTAACCTCAACATGCCCCTCTCATCTCAGATCATTCCACCTAAAGGCATCGTGATGGCGCTGACCACCAAGGCAGGCACGTACATTTCGATGACCGGCACGATCGATAACGGTGTAAAATGAGAAACGCAGCATTCGC
>PMFP01000110.1 GCA_003155175.1 Vulcanimicrobiota bacterium | reverse complement strand
CCGAGCATCCCGCCGATCAGTCCGCCGGCTCCCGGCACGATCCATGCCAGGCTCGGCACCGCGTGAAACAGGTCGGCCATGCTTGCGAAGGCTTCGGGCCCGCGAATGATGCCGACGATCGCGACGAACAACTGCCCCAAGGCCGCCGTGGGCACGCCGATATTGACCGAAGCCGCCCACAGGGAACGGAACGATCCGGTGCCTCGGCCGATTGCGTTGCCGATGAGCAGACAGAGCGCATTCAAGAGGAAGACGAAACCCATGCCCACGACCCCCAGCAGGGGATTCAGTCCGAATGCCTTCCAGGCGGCGGGATGCGCGGCGTCGTCGAGCATCTTCTGTTTCGCGGCGTCGCTCATGCCCGAGATCGACGGGTTCGTCGCGATCATGTGCTGCACCATGGCCACGCCGACGTGATTGTTGACGGGCTGCGCCAGGATTGCCGACAGGATCGTCAGGACGACGATAATGAGCGCCGCGACGCCCCACGTGGGCGCCACGCGAAGGCGCTCGAACGCTTCTTTCGGCGCGACGATCGTGTCGACGACGGTCGTTAGGCCGTTCGCTTTCGCGGCGGCGGCCGGTCCGATATCCATGCGCAGGTCTCGCTTTCGGCAAGCAACCGGGTGCCAAGAGATATAGCGCCGGGGGAGTCCGAGGGTTTCACGGCGTTGTCCTTCCCGCCGGGAACCAGGAGAACGGACGGCAAGTTGCGCCGGATTGCGCGCTCGACGCAAGCCAGACGCTCCTCGCGCAGCTCGAGCACTCGCATCTGGATGAGCAGCCGCGCCCGCCGGAGCGCCCTGCGCGAGTAGATCTCGTCCGGGGTCAAGGGCGCCGTGCCGGCGGCCGGGCTGTCCTGGACGGGGGGAGACGGCCGGGTAAGGGGCCCTGCCGCCGTGACGGTGAAGAGCGCACATCCCGCAGCCACAATACGGAAATCGAATCGCATAGGAGGTCCTCCGGGCCTCCTTACCCCTCATCTCCCCGGAAGCAATAGCAAAAACTTGAGTACCGACGCCTTAATCGTGCCCGCCCCTCCAACCGAGCCGTTCGTTCGCGTGGTGCCGCTGGGCGGCTGCGGCGAGATCGGCCGCAACATGGCCGTGATCGAAACCGCGGAGGACATGGTCGTCATCGACTGCGGCCTCATGTTTCCCGACGACGAGATGTTCGGCGTGGACGTGGTCATCAACGACTTCACGTACGTGCGCGAACGCGCGCACAAGCTGCGAGCGGTGCTCGTCACCCACGGGCACGAAGATCACATCGGCGGCATTCCGTACTTTCTGCGCGAGTTTCCGCAGACGCCGATCGTCGGGACCGCGCTCACGATCGCGCTCATCAAGGCCAAGTCGCGCGAGCACAAGCTGGGCGACGTGGACTTTCAACTGGTTCAGCCGGGCGACCGCGTGAAGTTCGGATCGCTCGAAGCCGAATTCGTGCACATCAACCACTCCGTCTCGGGCGCCTGTTCGATCGCGGTCCGCACGCCGGTCGGAACGATCTTCCACACCGGCGACTTCAAGTTCGACCAGACGCCGATCGACGGCAAGCCGGCCGACTTCGCGCGGCTCGCCCGGATCGGCGACGAAGGCGTGCTGTGCATGCTTTCCGACTCGACCAACGCCGAGCGTCCCGGACATACGCTCTCCGAGCGCATCGTCGGCGAGGCGTTCACCGCGATCTTCCAGCGGTCGAAAGGGCGGATCATCATCGCCTCGTTCGCGTCGAACGTTCCGCGCATCCAGCAAGCCATCGACCACGCCGCGCGCTTCGGGCGCAAGGTTGCGTTCTTAGGTCGTTCGATGCAGAACGTCGTGCATTTCGCCACCGAACTTGGCCATCTGGTCGTCCCGCCCGACATCACGTTTAAGATCGAACAGGTGGACGAACTCCCTCCCGACCAGGTGGTCGTCGTGACGACGGGTTCGCAGGGCGAGCCGATGAGCGGCCTCGCGCGCATGTCGGTACGCGACCATCAGAAGCTGCGCATCGTTCCCGGCGACACGGTCGTCATCAGCGCGACGCCGATTCCCGGCAACGAGAAGAGCGTGTACAAGACGATCAACAACCTGTGCAAGCTCGGAGCGATCGTCATTCACGGAACCGACGGACGCTCGCACGTCTCGGGCCACGCGTCGCAAGAAGAGCTGTTGCTGATGCTCAACTTGATCCATCCCGAGTTCTTCGTGCCCGTCCACGGCGAGTACCGCATGCTGGTGCAGCACGGCAACTTGGCGACCGAGACCGGCGTCGAGCGCGGCAACGTCTTCGTCGTCGAGAACGGGGACGTGCTCGAATTCACCGGCGAATACGGCGACAAGATCGGCAAGACGTACGGCGGCAACGTGCTGGTGGACGGATCGGGCGTGGGCGACATCGGCGAAGCCGTGCTTCGCGATCGCAAGGCGCTCTCCAACGACGGCATCATGATGGTCGTGGTTACGATCGACGCCGAAGAGGCGCACGTCATCGCCGGCCCCGACATCATCTCGCGCGGCGTGTTCTACCTTCCGGAGGCCGGAGGCGTGCTCGACGAGCTGCGCGCAGAGGTCACGGCGGTGCTTGCCAACATTTCGGTCGAAGCGATGCGCGACGTTCCGACGGTGAAGGAACACATCCGCGAGCGCCTCTCCAAGTCGGTGTACGGGCGCACCAAGCGCCGCCCCGTCATCATTCCCGTCGTCATGGAGGCATGACGGCCGCTCGCGTATGACGGCGGTCTTCTTGGGCCTGCTCGCCGCAACGTTTTACGGCGCGGCCGACTTTTGCGGCGGTCTGGCGAGCAAACGCGCGTCCATGATCTCCGTCACGTTCGGCGCGCAGTTGACGGGGCTGGTGCTCATCGCCGGTGCGATCTGGGTTTTTCCGGGACGCCCCACGCCGGGGGATTTGCTTTGGGGGCTCGCCGCGGGGGTGTGCGGCGGCGCCGGCATCGGCTTGCTCTATCACGCGCTCTCGATCGGCAAGATGGGCGTCGTTTCGCCCGTGACCGCGGTGATCGCAGCGCTCTTCCCGGTCGCCGTCGGTTTCGCGCGCGGCGAACGGCCGGGCCTGTGGCAGTGCGTGGGATTCGCGGTCGCGCTGCTCGCGGTCGTGTTGATCTCGTACTCGCGCGAAGAGACGGGCGAGCGAGAAATCTCGACGGCCGGCGTCAAAGAAGCGATCGCCGCCGGCGTCGTCATCGGAGGATTTCTGCTGTTCCTGAGCTTCGCGCACAAGAGCGCCGGCATGTGGCCGCTGGCCGCGGCGCGCGTGGGCGCCGTCGCCTTACTGGCCGCACTCGGCCTGGCAACCGGCACCTCCCTGCGCGCGCCCAACGCGGTGCTCCGGCTCGTCGTCCTCGCCGGCGCGATCGACATGTTCGCCAACGTGCTGTACGTCTTAGCCGTCCATTCCNNCTCGCGCTCGCCGGGGTCGCGCTCATCGCTTCGTAGTTAGAGCGTGGACCAGACGTCAAGTTTGCGCTTTACGCCCTCGATGACTTCGTCGGTGAATTCGGTGGTGGAGGCGTGACCGCCCAAGTCCGCCGTAGCGACGCCTTGATGCACCGCCTCGAGCGCGGATTCGTAGATCGCGCGCGATGCGTTCTTGGCGCGCCGGTCGTCAACGTATCCGAGCACCGCTCCGGCGGC
>PMFP01000161.1 GCA_003155175.1 Vulcanimicrobiota bacterium | reverse complement strand
GCGATGGCCGTGTTGGACGAACGCGAGATCGAACTCAAGAAGATAGCCGGCGCTTTGACGGCGTCGATGCTCGACAATCACAACGCCGACTGGGACGACGCCGCGACGGCGAAGGCGTTCAAGACGATCTACGATGCGGTGAGAAACGCGTGAGGACGCGCGTTTAGTCCGGATTTACCCACTGCGGATCGTCACGGCTCAAAACGTATCCGCCGATCCCGGCGGTGGCCACGATCGCGGCCGCCGCGATCAGCGCGATCGGAACTCCGGCATGCAATACGATCCACGCCCCGCAGAGAGCGCCCAGGAACATGGTGAGGATCGCGCTGGCGCGACGCAGCCATCGCGGGTTGGTGCCGCCCGCCAACGACGAATCGGCCGCGAGGCCCGTCAACGTCATGGTTAAGACGGTCGTCGTGACGTCGGCGATCGCCAGAGCGCGCGCGACCGCGTTTTGCAAGCCCATCGACACGCCGAGCGCGGCGAGAATCGCAAAGCCGTTCCCGGGCTGGAAGTAGGCGACCGCCGCCGCGGCGAGCATCAGCGGCGTTTTGATTGCGGTGGCGACCGCCAGCAAGTTTCCACGATTCGACGCGAAGCGCCGGTTCAAGCGGCCGCCGAGAATCGCGCCGCACGCAAACGCGGCAAGCGCGACGAGCGAACCCGAGATCGAGATGGTCGGCGCTCCGGCGACGGCGAAGCCGAGCAGCACGACGTTTCCCGTCATGTTGGCAACGAAGACGTGGCCGAACTTGAGGTAACTCACGGCGTCCACGAAGCCGGTGACCAGGGTCAGCAGAGCCAGCAGCGTCGGAAGCGGGCCGTGACGCGCGCGATCGCCTACGTCCACATCGCTGCACTCCAGATATGCCGCACGCACGCTCGTTTCGTCCTCCGGGCCGCGAGCTCCGCGCCGGGCGGATACGCGGCCGCCCGGGGCTAAAGAGGCACGTATGCCCTTCGATTCGTTGCGTGCGTTCGCCGAGGCCCTTCAGAGAGCCGGGGAACTGCACGTCGTCAAAGCCCAAGTGGACCCGTATCTGGAGATCGCGGAGATCACCGACCGCGTCGTCAAGGCCGGCGGCCCGGCGCTGCTGTTCACCAACGTGAAGGGATCGCGCTTCGACGTTCTGACCAACCAATTCGGCACGCAGCGACGCATGGCGCGCGCCTTCGACGCGAACCATCTGGACGAGGTCGCGGCGCGACTCCGGGCGATGCTCGATATCGCTCCGCCGTCCGGCGCATCCATCGGCGAGAAGCTCGGCGCGATGCGGCAGCTCGCGCCGCTCGCGAACGCAATTCCGAAAACGGTGCGCAAGGGCAGCTGTCAGGACGTGGTGATCCGCAAGCCCGACTTGCGCGAGCTTCCGGTCCTGACGACGTGGCCGCTCGACGGCGGCCCGTTCGTCACGCTTCCGCTCGTCATCACCAAAGATCCGCGAACCGGGCGGCCCAACGTCGGCATGTATCGGATGCAAGTCTACGGTCCGACCGAGACCGGCATGCATTGGCAGCGCCACAAACAAGGACGGGCGCACGCCGACGCGTGGGGCGACCGCGTGCCCGTCGCCGTCGCCATCGGAAGCGACCCGGTGCTGACCTACGCCGCTTCGGCGCCGCTGCCGCCCGTCGTCGACGAGTTTGCGTTCGCCGGACTTCTGCGCGGTAAGCCGGTCGAGCTCGTCGCCGCCAAGACCGTGGATTTGAAAGTGCCGGCGGATGCCGAATTCGTACTCGAAGGCTACGTGGACAACACCGACGTGCGCATGGAGGGGCCGTTCGGCGATCACACCGGCGTCTACAGCCTCGCCGATCGCTATCCGACGTTCCACGTCACCGCGATCACGCACCGCCGCGATCCCATTTACGCGGCGACGGTGGTCGGAAAACCGCCGATGGAAGACGCCTGGATCGGAAAAGCGACCGAACGCATCTTTCTCCCGTTGCTCCAGATGGTGCTGCCCGAAGTCGTGGACATGAATCTGCCGGTCGAGGGCGGCTTTCACAACCTTGCGCTCGTCTCGATCAAGAAATCGTATCCGGGTCACGCGAAAAAAGTGATGAACGCGCTCTGGGGTCTCGGGCACATGATGATGCTCACTCGCGTCCTCGTGATCGTGGACGCCGACGTGGACGTGCAAGATCCGCGCAGCGTCGCGTGGTTCGTCTTCAACAATCTGGCACCGGATCGCGACCTGGTGATGATGCCCGGTCCGGTCGACGATCTCGACCACGGATCATATAGCGTCGCGTACGGGACCAAAATCGGCATCGACGCGACGCGCAAGGACGCGTCGGAAGGCTACCACCGGGAATGGCCGCCCGACATCGTGATGGACGACGCCACCAAGCAGACCGTGAGCCGGCGCTGGCGCGAATACGGACTCGATCGCATCGAGAAAGCGCTGCAGCCCGACGCGTGGAGCGGACAGGGGCCCGCCGCCGTCGCACGCCTCGATCGTACGTGACCAAAGCCGCGCTCTGGCTCAAAGAGATTCGCGTCGAGCACACGTTGTTCGCGCTTCCGTTTGCCTACGTCGGCGCGATCATGGCGGCGCGCGGCATGCCGTCGTGGCAGGCCTTGCTTTGGATCACGCTCGCGGTCCTGGGCGCGCGGACGGCCGCCATGGCGGCCAACCGATACTTCGACCGCGATATCGACGCGCGCAATCCGCGAACCGCCCGGCGAGCGCTCGCCGCCGGATCGCTCGCGCCGTCCACCATGCTGTGGTCTATCGCGGCCGGACTCGCGCTCTTGCTCGTTTCCGCGTGGATGCTCAATCCGCTCTGCGTGAAATTGATGCCGCTGGCTGCGCTCGGCGTCCTCGTCTATCCGCTGTGCAAGCGCTTTACGTACCTCGTGCACTTCGTGCTCGGCGCGGTGGACGGACTCGCGCCGCTGGGCGCGTACATCGGCGTTGCCGGGACGGTAAGCCCGGCCGCCGTCATGGTCTTCGCCGCCGTGACCGTCTGGGTCGCCGGCTTCGACATCGCCTACGCGCTGATGGACCTTCCGGTGGACCGCGAGCAAGG
>PMFP01000072.1:1633-11955 GCA_003155175.1 Vulcanimicrobiota bacterium | reverse complement strand
ATCGCGCGCACGGCCACGAGGTTGGCGTACGTGCGTCCGTCGCCCATCACGCCGACGCTGCGCACCGGCGTCAGCACCGCGAAATACTGCCACGGATGCGGGTCGAGCGACGTGGCGCCGTCGATCTCCTCACGCACGATCGCATCGGCCTCGCGCACGATCGCCAAACGCTCGGGCGTCACGTCGCCGATGATGCGCACCGCCAGACCCGGCCCCGGAAACGGCTGGCGCGCGACGATGTGCTCGGGCAAGCCGAGCACGCGGCCCAGCGCGCGCACTTCGTCTTTAAAGAGCGCTCGCAGCGGTTCGACCAGTTCGAAATCCATGTGTTCGGGAAGTCCGCCGACGTTGTGATGCGACTTGATCTTGTGCCCGGCTTTGCTCCCCGGCGTCTTCGACTCGATCACGTCGGGATACAGCGTCCCCTGCACGAGAAATTTCACGCCGGGAATCTTGGCCGCTTCTTCTTCGAACAGCCGGATGAATTCGTGCCCGATGATCACGCGCTTGCGCTCGGGATCCTCAACGCCGGCCAGTTCGCCGAGAAACCGTTTGCTCGCGTCCACCGCCACGACGTTGAGATGCAGCACGTCGCGAAACGCCGCGAGCACCTGCGCGGCTTCGTCCTTGCGAAGCAGTCCGTGGTCCACGAAGACGCACGTCAGTTGTTCGCCGATGGCCCGCGAGACGAGCGTCGCCGCCACCGCCGAATCCACGCCGCCCGAAAGCGCGCAGATCACCTTGTCGGAGCCGACCCGCGCGCGAATCTCCTCGATCGCGCGGTCCACGAACGACTCCATCTCCCAGCGCTCCGTTATTCCGGCCACGCCCCGCAAGAAGTTTTCGAGGATNNTCGGTGCGCGCCAGGTTCTCGAACCCGGCCGCGAGCTCGACGACCGAGTCGCCGTGCGACATCCAGATACGCGACCGTTCCGGCACGCCGGCAAACAGCGGCGACGCCGGCCGCGTCACCTCCAGCGTCGCCGGCCCGTACTCGGCATGATCGAGTTTGACCAATTTGAAGTCCAGATGCCGCGCGACCAGCTGCATCCCGTAGCAAATCCCCAGAATGGGGATACCGCTGTGCAGAATCGCCGCATCCACGTCGGGCGCCTCGGGCACGAGCGTGCTCTCCGGTCCGCCCGACAAGATGATGGCCGCGGGATCGCGCGCCGCCAACGTCTCCCACGTCACGTCGTACGGGACGATCTCGCAATAGACGCCCAGCTCGCGCGTCCGCCGCGCGATCAGCTGGCTGTACTGGGCGCCGAAGTCGAGAATGAAGACCGTCGCCGGCATTGCGTCCCTAGACCGCGCTCTTGGCGGCCGCGAGCGCCTCGTCGTAGTTGGGTTCGCTCGCGATCTCCGGCACGATCTCCGCGTAGCGGACGATGCCCTCTTTGTCGATCACGAACGTGGCGCGCGCGAGCAGCGCCAGTTCCTTGATGTAGACGCCGTAGTTCTTGCCGAAATCGTGCGAGCGGTAATCCGAGAGCATCTCCAGCTCCACGTCGTCTTCTTCCGCGCCGCTCCAGCGCGCCATCGCGAACGGCAAGTCCACGCTCACGACGTAGCCCTTCACGCCGTCCGGAAGCTCGCGGATGCGCTTGTTGAACTTCCGCGATTCGAGTTGGCAGACGCTGGTGTCCAGCGACGGGACCACGATGAGCAGCGCCGCGCGCTTGCCGCCGTCCAGCACGGTCTCCAAGGTCGCGGTCGAGAGGTCTTTGGTCGCCAACTGAAAGTCCGGCGCCTTGTCGCCCGCCGCAATCTGCGGCCCGACCAGCGTCATGGGCTTGCCTTGAAAGTTCGTGCCCCCGGCTCGTTCGATCGTGTCTTGCGCGCTCATTTGCTTGCTCTCTTTCAATAGATAGTGGCTAAACTAGCTTAAAATTTCTGCGAGGCGGTTGTCGTCGCGGGCCATTACGATCTCCATCGCGATGCGCTCGCCGACCGAGACGTCCCGTCCCCAGCGATACGCCGAGTAGGGCGTGAAGCGCGTGCCGGGCGAGCCCGGAATGCGCAGGGAGACGTCGTAGCAGACCAGGTCCTTGGGCGGCCCGGCCGTGATGATGCATTGCAGCGCGAACGGTCCGACGATGCCGGGCGGCGACGCTTCCCGCGCCGCGGCAACGAAGCGTTCACCCATGCCGAAGGCCTTCTCCAGCATGGACTCGGTAACGGTCGCCGCGATGTGTCCGGCCTCTTCCAGCCGGACCGGCACGTCGCGTAAAACGTCCAGCGAGGCGACGGGCACGCTGCGAAAGCCTTCGAGATTCGTTTGGCGCCGCGTGTCGGTGCCCAGCAGCTCGAGTTCGTGCAGCAGCGGCGAGTAGAAGAAATTGAAATTGACCGACGGCCCGAGCGCGTACTCCTCGATGACCGCGCTCGCGAGCCCCGCCTCGGTCACCATGCCCGCTTTGATGAGCCGCTCGGAAACCGCCGCGTAATCCTTGGGCGAGGAACAAAGGAAGAACGCGCGCTCGAACGAGACGGTCGCGTGCGGCGCCTTGACGATGACGAGCCGATCGATCTCCGCCGGGGAGGCGAACTGCCGCGGATGGCGCACGCCGGCACGTTTCATCAGCGCGTACTGGTTGTCGGCTTCGTCGCGCTCTTCTGCGCGCAGCAGATACCGGTTCCCGAAAAACGGCACGCGCATCCCGCTCTCGATCTCGTCGTACGAAAAGCGCTCGTGCAGGTAGACTTCGAACGAGCGGTTCGCGACGAAAATCGCGTTCTTGGCGACCAGCCTGTCCTGGACGTCGTCGAGCAAGATGTCGGCGAACGCGCCCAGATCGATCACCTCGTCCACGCATCCCCGCGGGAAGGCTCCCTCGCGCCGGCGGAAGTGATCGGTGTAGGTGCGCTCGCGTCCGCGGGCCGTCACGATCAGGTTTCGCAGCCCCTGCGCGCGCGCGCCGTAGGCCACCTCGAGCGCCGAGTGGCTGCCAATGCAACAGAGGGCGAGCTTGGAGCGGTCGTACCCCTCCAGCGCGCGGGAAACCGATTCGATCACGAGGCCGATTGACTTAGACGCGCAAATGCCCGCGCCCCGCTCGGTCTTAGTCCTCGACGCTCACTTTGCCGCGCATCCGGCGCGCCACCAGCAGCGAGTACGCAACGACGATGCAGATGCCCAGGATCGTCGCCGTCAGCGCCGTGGCCATCGCGACGGGCGAGGGTGCCGCGCTGACGACCGAAATGCCGCCGGCCGACCGTCCGGCCGGAAAGCCGGGCAGCAGATACGGGTACATCGTGGCCGCCGCCGTCACCAGCAACGAGCCGATGAACGCCGCGCTGGCCGCAAACGCCGTCCGCGGATGCCGCCGTACGGCGGCGACCCGAGCCAGCGCCAGCGCCGCGAGCGAAAAACCCGGTAAGACGTACAGCCACGGCGCCTCCGGCGGAACGCCGCCGCGTACGGCAAACGTCGCAACCGTCATCGCGATCCACAGCCCAGCCACGAACCACCACAGCGTCGAAGCCGCGCGCAGCGCGCGTTCGTAGATGCCGCCCTCGGTGCGCATCGCGACGAAATTCGCGCCGTGCATCGCCAGCGTCGCCATGGCCAGCACGCCGACCAGCAGCGCGTACGGATTGAGAAGAAACGCGAACGTCCCCTGAAAATATCCCTTTTCGTCCAAAGGCACGCCGCGGATCAAATTGCCCAGCGCCACCCCGAAGATCGCGATCAGCAGCGCGCTCGACGCGGTGAACGTCACGTCCCAAAAGCCTCGCCACAGCGGGCTGGGGAAATGATCGCGCAGTTCCAGCGCGATGCCGCGCAAAATCAGCAGCCACAACACCACGATGAACGGCAAATAGAATCCGGAAAACGCCGACGCGTACGCACGCGGGAACAGCGCGAAGAGCGCGCCGCCCGCCGCGATCAGCCAGACTTCGTTTCCGTTCCAGAACGGCCCGATCGTCGCGATGATTGCCGACCGCTCGCGCTCGTCGCGCGCTACCAGCGGCGAGACCAGCGCCGCGCCCAAATCGTACCCGTCCAGAATCACGTATGCCGTCAGCATGAACGCCACGACCGCGAAGCCGGCGACGCTCACGGCGCGGCCGCCGCAACCGGCGTCGCATGGTTCGAGGGCCCCGACGCAATCTCGCGCAGCACGAGATACACGAAGAGCAGCCCCAGCATGAAGTACATCCCGAGGAATCCGATCAGCGTGAAGATCGTCTCGCCCTGCGAGACCGTCGCCGACGTTCCCTCCGCCGTCTTCATGATGCCGTAGACGATCCAGGGTTGCCGTCCGACCTCGCTCACGATCCAGCCCGCTTCGTTCGCGACGTACGGAAACGGCATCAGCAGCAGAATCGGCCACAGCAGCCAACGCGCCGCGAACAGCCGCCCGCGAAACAGCGCCAGCGTCGCGATCGCCATGACGCCCAGGAAGATCGTGCCCAGCCCGACCATCACGTGATAGGCGTAGTACGTCAGCTCGACCGGCGGCCACAGCGCGTCCGCGTACGCCGTCAGCCCCTTGACCGGCGCCGACGCGCTCCCGTACGCGAGAAAGCTCAGCACGTCGGGCACGTAGATCGGGTCGATCAGCTTGCGCGCGTGCACGTCCGGCATCCCGATGATCGCCATCGGCGCGCCGATCTCGCTTTCGAACAAGCCTTCCATGGCCGCGAGTTTAATCGGTTGGTAGTGCGTCACGTCGGCGCTGTTGCGGTCGCCGGTGGGAAAGATCAGCAGCGCCGAAAACGCGAACGCCACCAGCGTCCCCGTGCGGATGAACTCCCGCGAGAGCGCCGGTTCCCGGTTCGACATCAAATAGTACGAACCGATTCCCGCCACGATGAAGCCGCCCGCCACCAGCGCCCCGCACAGCACGTGCGCGAACTGCCAGAGCGCGAACTGCGAGAACAGCACCGGCCAAATGCTCACCAGCTCGATCGTTCCGTCAGCGAGGATCTTGTAGCCGCTGGGCGCCTGCATCCACGCGTCGGTCGCCACGATGAAGTACGCGCTCAGCCACGAGCCGATCAGCACGCAGAACGCCGAGAACGTGTGGAAGGCCGGCGCGACGACGCCGCGCCCGTACAGCAGCACGCCCAAGAACACCGACTCGAGAAAGAAGGCGAAGATGCCCTCCATCGCCAGCGGCTGTCCGATCACCGCGCCGCTGCGCGCCGAGAACGTCGCCCAATTCGTACCGAACTGAAACTCCATCGGGATTCCGGTCACGACGCCCGCCGCGAAGTTGATCGCGAAGATCTTCAGCCAGAAGCGCGCCGCGTTCTCCAAATCCGGATCGCCGGTCTTGGCAGCGCGGTACGTGTACCACGCCACGAACGGCGCCAGCCCCATCGTGCCGACCGGAAATAGGTAGTGGAACATGACGGTGAACGCAAACTGCAGGCGGTCGGCCAGCGCGGCATCCATCGTCGAAGCCTCCTAGTTGGCCGCGGCGCCGGTGAGCAGGGTCTGGGCTTGCGGAGAGTCCTCGTACTCGACGGTCAGCATCGCGCGCACGCGCGCCGCGTTGGCGCGGCTCTGCGCGTCGTCCATCCGCATCAGCGTCGTATACGCATCGTAGAGCAGTTTGGGCAGGTCGCGATCGCGCGGGTAGACCTTGTGCATCGCGAACACCGCCTCGAGCACGAAGTTCGTCTCGTCGCTCTCGCGGTTGCCGTAATTGTAGTCGAGCATGTAGTTGATGTGCTTGAGCTGGTTCTCCATGCCTAAGATGGACATTCCCATGCGGCCGAAGTATTCGTCGGCCGGCGCCAGCGTGCCCATGTAGACGTCGTACGGCAGCGAGTGCGTGAACGCGATCTCGTCGAGCTTGCCCAGCTTCTTGAGCCGGGCGACGACCAGTTGCGCGTTGGCCGAGCTCGGCCCGGTTCCCGCGGCGTCGTCGCGCGCGCGCTTGACGAACCCCGGCCCCCACGACGTCGGCAAGTTGGCCAGCGGAAAGCCCGGCGCGGCCGCGAGTGAGAACGCGCGCGTCTCCCACGACGCGTCCTGCGTGAGCTGGTACGCGCGCCACGCCGCTTCGAGCTGCTGCTCCTTGGCGTCCACGTCGCCGGGGTACGTCGCCACGTTGGCGGTCGCGTCGTCGTACGCGCGCTGGGCCAGCACTTTCGGATCGTCCTCGGCGTCCACCGCGGCCATCAGCGCGTGCGCGCCCGCCAGCGCCTGCGGATCCTCGGAGTGCGCGAGCACCCAGTTGGCAGCCTCCCGCACGTACCACGACGCCGCGTCGTGATTGACCAGCGGATCGTAGTGGATGCCGCTGCCGGTCTGCACCGTCAGCAGCGCGAGCTGCGCGAAGGCTGGGTCGTTGGGATACTGCAGCGCGTAGGCGCGCCCGGCGTTCACGATCGCCGAGAAATAGTATTCTTGCGCGCGAAACGACCAGCCCTGGGTCGACCCTTTGTCGTACGCGCTCTTCATCTCGGCATAGAGCGCCACCGGATCCGCCACGAACGCGGCGGGCGCGGCATGCGGGAACGCGGCCAGGCAGATCGCGAGCGCCGGCGCGAGAATCCGTGGACGAAAAACCACTCGGCTAAAGGACGCTCGTATCATCGAGGACGGCCCGCAAGTTGTTGCTCAGGAGCGCGTTCTTGATCTCGCGCGCGATGCGGCGGCCGGTGGACATGGATTCGGAGTAGTTCAGATACGAGTACGGCGACCCGTCGATGAAGAGATTGGTCCCCGCGACGATCCGCGCCGAAATCTCCATGATGTAGAACTGCATGTCGGGCGTGATGATCGTCTCGATGCAGAACGCGCCGAACAGTCCTTTGGGGCCGCAGATCTCCTTGCTCACGCGCACGACGTTCGCGCCCATGCGATAGGCCTCGGCCAGCATGGACTCGCGCAAGCTCACGCCCTGGTTGCCGACGACCACGTAGGACGGGCTCACGTCCATCCCTTCTTGCGCGGCCGCCGGAATGCGGCCGAGCGAATCCACGTTGGTCTCGTAGCGGCGGTCCATGGACATGATCTCGAGCCGGTCTTCCAGCGGCGAGTAGAAATAGTGAATGTAGAGCGGAACGCCGATGACGTACTCTTGGATCACGAAGGCTTCTTTGAGGTGCCCGGCGCGGCGCTCGAAGTCGGCGGCGTCGCGGATGAACATGTAGCCCTTGCCGCCTTGCGCGCCGTAGAGCTTGATGATGACCGGCCGGTCGATCTCGCTCCCGTTCTTGAACTGGCGCGGCAGCGTGAGCCCCGCGCGCGAGAGCCACTGCCGCTGCAGTTCGCGGCTGGCTTCCCAGTCCAGCACCGCCTTGTTCCCGAAATACGGGATCGTCATCTCTTTGTGCTGTTCCAGGGACAAGTACGCCACGAACGAACCGTGCGGCACGATGATGACCTTCCGCTTCTCGAGCTCGCCCAGCAGGCCGGGAAACTCCGAGTAGCTGTCCACCCCGATGATCTCGTCCACGAAGCGGTACGAGCGGTAGAGATCCTCGGTGTCGCGATTCGCGATCGCCAGCGTGGGGAAGCCCTCGTCGTGCGCGCCCTTGAGGATTTGCAGCGCGGAGTGCGACCCGAGCGTCGCGATCGTATAAGAGCGGTTCATGTGCGGTCCTGTTGGAAACGGGCGGTCTCGATCGCCGGATTGCAGAGCAGACGTTCGGCGGCGGCCACGACGTCCTGGCGCGGTACGGGTTGGCCCGCAGCGTCGAGAAGCCTCCAGCCGACGAAGCAACGCGGCCCGCGCGCCCCGAGTTCCTCGATCCAGACCTCCCCCGCGCGCGGCGCGGGCTCGTCCAGCAGCACCAGCGCGTGCTTGTTCGGGTTGAAGATGGATTCGTCGGCNNTCGACCGCGACGCCCAGCCGGCGCAGCGCCGCGCACGCCGTGTACGCTTCGTTGTCGGGAATCTTCAGCCCGATGGCGACCGCCCGCTCGCTCATCGCGCCAACGCCTTTGCAAAGCTGGCGAAGAGCGCCGCTCCGCCCGACGGCGCGAGCACGTCCGCGCCCTCGCGGCGCCGCAAGTGATTGAAGTTCCAGCCGTCGCGTTCGGGATGCGGCATGAGCGCCAGCACGTTGCCCTCGCGATTGACCAGTCCCGCGCACCCGAGCGCCGATCCGTTCGGCGTCGCCGACTCCGTCGAGCCGTCTTCGCGCGCGTACACGAACGCGAGATGCCCGCCGTCGCGGATCGCGGCCAGTTCGTCGTCGTGCGCCGCTAAACGCCCTTGCCCGTGGGCGGCCCACGCCGGCACGAGCGCGCCGGGCGGCAGCGCCGCGGTGATCGGGCTGCGCGACGGCTCGAACGCGAGCTTGGCATACACGTGCTTGCAGACGAAATGGCGCTGCGCGTTGTGCGTGAACGCCGCGGTCGGACGCCGCACCGGCCCCGTGCCCGGAACCAGACCCGCCTCCAGCAGAATCTGCGCGCCGTTGCAAATGCCCATCACGAGTTTGCCGCGCTGCGCGCCCTCGATCACGTAGTCCATCACCGGATCGTGCGCCGGAATCGCCCCCGCGCGCACGCGATCCTCGTAGGCAAAGCCGCCCGGCAACACGTACGCGTCGTACCGCGCCAAGTCGCTCGCGCGCGACCAGTGCACGAGATCCGCGCTCGCACCGCAATCGCGCAGCAGTTGCAGCGTCTCGTCCTCGGAGTTCGTGCCGGGAAACACGACGACGGCCGCNNCCGTCGTCCGTCACCGCGCCGAACGCGCGCCAATCCTCACCCGGCACGAGCGCGCGGCGTTCGAACGCACGCTGCAGCGACGGCAGCGACTCCGGTGCGATCTCGAGCATCCACCCGCCCGGCTCGGCGAAGTGCTCTTGCAGCGTGCCGCCTTCGATCCGCAAACCCAGCCCGCCCTGCGGCGAACGGAACGCCATCTGCAGCGCCGCCGCCAGCGGCCCGCCGTCGGAGACGGCCTTGGCCGAGCGCACCGCGCCGCGCCCGATCGCTTCGCGCACCGCTTCCGCGCGCAGCCACTCGCGTTCGTAGTCGATCGCGGGAAGCGATGCTCCGCCGCGCCCGGAAATTTCACCCGCGACCGAGCCGCCAAGCTCGTTCTGCCTGCGCCCGACGTACACGAGCAGCGAACCCGCCGCGTCGAGTCCGTCGCCCGTCGCAATCGAAACGTCTTGCATCGCGCCGATGCACCCGACGATCGCCGACGCCGGCACCGCCTCGCCGCTCTTGGATTCGTTGTAGAGACTGACGTTGCCCGAAACGAACGCGACGCCGAACTTGCGCGCCGCCTCGCCCAGCCCATCCACAGCCGCGACGAACGCGCCGTACTGATCGGCCTTGCGCGGGTTCCCGAAGTTCAAACAGTCGGTCAGGCCCACGGGACGCGCGCCCGTCGCGATCACCCGGCGCATCGCTTCCCACACCGCAAGCGATGCCGCGCGCTGCGGATCCACGCGCCCGTAGCGCGGATTCCCCGCGACCGCAACCGCCATCCCCAAACGCGAACCTTCGATCGGCGCGAGGACCCCCGCATCCGACGCAAAGCGCGTCAATGCCGTGCGTCCGCGCACGACGCCGTCGTAATACGTGTACAGCGCTACGCGCGAGCACACGTCGCGATGCGCCAGCACCGCCTCCAGCATCTCCAACGCCGCAGCCGCAGTGTGGGGAATCGGCTGCGCCGTCTCTTCCACATGCGGAAGCTCGTCGAACGGCAGTTCGTCGCGAATGGAGCCGGTCAGAAACTCGATATCGGCATCCATCACCACCGCGCCGCCGTGGCGCAGCACGTAGCGTTTGGCCTCCGTCACCGTCCCGATGACGACCGCGCCCGCGTTGCGCGCCACCTCGGGCAGCGAATACTCTTCATTATAGATGCGCAGCACGTCGTCCACGATCCCGGGCGGAAGCACCCAGATCAGCCGCTCCTGCGTCTCCCCGATGGCCAGCACTTCGGGCCGCAGGTTCGGAACCGCCGCATTGACCGCATCCAGGTTGATGTCCGCGCCATAGCCGCCCGAGGAACAGATCTCCGCCGAGCAGCCCATGATGCCGCCCGCGCCCAGGTCCTTGAACCCGGCGGTGATGCCGCGCTCGCGCAGCAGTTCGAACACGCGATACGACGCGCGCATCACGACGTTCTTGAGGAACGGGTCGGGCACTTGAACCGCGCCCTTGTTCGACTCGGCATCGGCCGCGTCGAGGGTGACCGACGAGAACGAGGCGCCGCCGAAGCCGCTCGGATCGGTGGCTTTCCCGACCAGCACGATCGTCCAACCCGCCGCGCCCGCCGGCGCGTTCGAATGCACGATCTCCGACTCTTTGACGATGCCCAGCGCGACCACGTTCACCAAACAATTGTCGTCGAAGCCGGCATCGAAATAGACGTCGCCGGCGATGTT
>PMFP01000072.1:0-1561 GCA_003155175.1 Vulcanimicrobiota bacterium | reverse complement strand
GAAGGATGGTTGTGCGACTCGTGCGCGACCACGACGCCGTAGCGTTCGCCCGCGTGTTCGCCCAGATGCACGACGCCCGAATCCTCACCCGGTCCGATCACGACGTCGGGACCGTCGGTCGGCAGCTTCTTTAAGTGATGCCGGCTCGACTTGTAGCTGCAATGCTCGCTCCACTGCGCGTCGAACGCGTGCAATTCGACGATGGACGGATCCCGTCCGAGCCGTTCGCGAATGCGCCGCAGCTCGTCGGTTCGCAGCGCAACGCCGGCCTTCGCGGCCGCTTCCGCCAGCGCGCGATCGTCGAGCGTCGCGACGGCGAAATCAGGCAAGGGCAGTCCCCGGCGGCAGCGATGCGACCTGCTGCAAGCGCGCGTCGGCGTTCATCACGTTCGCGCGCGCGTTCGCCTGCGTGAGCAGCGTGCGGCCGAACAGTACGGTGTCTTCCAGCCCGAGCATCTTCGCGCACGCGAGCGCGACCTCGCCGGGCTCGCCGCCGCCGTCGAAGACCGGCGACGAGGACATCGCCGCCAGCATCGAGCGCAGCGCGTCGTCTTTGGACACCGCGACGAAGAACAGGCGGCCGAACGTCGCTTCGAGCTGCTGCACGAGTTGCAGCACGTAGCCGGGCGTCGTTGACGGACTGGCCACGTGGCGTACCGTCGGCAACCCGAGCTGCGCGAGCGCCCCGACGACGGCGTTGGCCGCGTCCACGTTCTCCGGCCCGTCGGCAATCACCGCGGCCATCCCCGGACGCATCACCGGAAACGTGCCCACGAGATCCGCGACCTGTTCGTAGGCCTCTTTGACGCGCGCGAGCGCCGCGTCGTCCACCTCGGGCAAATTCCGGTACATCTGCTTGTCGAGCATCATCTCTTCGCGGCCTTGCGGCCAGATGCGCCACGAGTCGTTGTCGATCACGTCCGCGAGAACGAGTTGGCCTTTGTCCGGCCCGCTGGTGAGCCGTCCGAACTCGACCTTCAAGTCCACCAGCAGCGTATCGCGCTTGCGCCAGGCATGCGAGAGAATCTCGAACACCAGCCGCGCCAGCTCCGACATCGTCCCGACTTCTTGCGGCGTGGCGATGTTCTGCCCGACGATCCCGTCGGGCGAGATCTGCGGATCGTGGTTCGCGTCGTCTTTAAAGAAGAACTCGATGAGCCGCGGCGCGAGAATCGTGCCCCGCGCGATCGCGGGATTGCGCTTAACGAACGATCCCGCCGCCACGCCGCGCACCACCACTTCGAGCGGAATCATGGTGCAGCGCCGCACCAGCATCTCGTTGTCGTCGTCGTCCTCGCCGCCGTTGACGTAGTGCGTCGGAATGCCGCACAAGTTCAACAGCCGGAAGACGCGCGCCGTCGTCTGCGCCGCCAGCCGTCCCTTGCCTGCGATCTCATGTCGCCGCGCCCCATCGCCCGCCGAAATCGCATCGGTCTGCGCGACGACCAGCTGCTCCGGCTGCCCCGGCGACTCATACAGCACCTTCGTCTTCCCCCGAGCAATCTCAATGCCCTTATTCACCTACGCCACACCCCCTCTCAGTGTCATCCTGAGCGCGGCG
>PMFP01000053.1:1483-12844 GCA_003155175.1 Vulcanimicrobiota bacterium | reverse complement strand
ATTCGCGAGCACACGCACACGCACGGCCACCTGCGCACCGATAGCGAGACGTACGTCGAGCGCGCGCAAAACCCGGAGATCCTCGCTTAGATGGACGCGCTGCTGATGCCGTTCCACTACGATTTCATGCAGCGCGCGTTCGTCGCGGCGCTGGCGGTCGGACTGCTCTGCTCGACGATGGGCACCTACGTGGTGCTGCGCAAACTCGCGTTCATCGGCGACGGCATCGCGCACGCCTCGTTCGCCGGCATCGTGATCGCNNTCGCTCGACACGACCATCGGCGTGCTCTTTACGGGCGCGTTCGCGCTGGGCGTCTTTCTGATGAGCCAGCAGCGCAACTACGCGATCGACCTGCAGAGTTTTCTCTTCGGCGACATTCTCTCGGTCGGACCCAACGACGTCCGGCTCATCGCGATCCTGGGCGCGATCGTCGCGATCCTGACCATCGTGCTCTTTCGCGGACTGCTCTATACCTCGTTCGATCCGATCGTCGCGCAAGCGGGCGGCATCCGCGCCGGAACCTACGAGTACGTGCTGCTGGTGATGCTGGCGCTCACGATCATCGTCGCGCTGCAGTCGGTCGGGATCGTGCTGGTGGCGGCGCTGCTGGTGACGCCGGCGGCGGCGGCATACCAGCTCACGTCGCGCTTTGCGCCGATGATGATCCTTGCCGCGATCTTAGGGACGCTCTCGTCGGTCGGCGGGCTCTACCTCTCGTACTACCTTCGCAGCTCGAGCGGTGCGACGATCGTCCTGGTCGCGACCGTGCTGTTCTTTCTCTCGCTCGGGGTGAAGTACGTGCGTCAGTCGGCGGCGCGCAGCACGCGCCACGTCTCGCTGCCCGAAGCCGCCAAGTAGCCCGCGCCCGCGAGCGCGTCGAGGGCTTCGCGAAGGACCGCGCGCTCGTTCTTGTTCGGCATCCCCGCCCACCGCATCGCGAGCTCGCCCAGCTCGATCTCGTTGAACGGCACGAGCGTCTCGCGCAAAAACTCCGGCGGCAACTTCACCCGCTCCATGCGCCTCGCCACCGGCGCCAACGCGGCGTCGAATTCGTTAAGCGGCCCAGGGGTGTCTTCGGGCTTTTCGGCGGCGCGGCGCAGCGCGGGCGTGCTGCGCCTTGGAGGGACGGCGGGCGGCGCGGCAGCGGCCGGTGCGTCCACGATGCGCTGCATCGCGGCGTCGGCGACGCCGGGGAACCATTCGCCGATGACGACGGCAGCCGTCTGCCATGGCGTTGCGTTGATGCGGCGCGCGCGGCGCTCGATGCCGCGCAAGATCGTGCGCGCGACGCGATCCGGCGCGACCGCCACGCCGCCGCCCTCCTCCGCACGCTGCATGCCCGACGCTTGCGAGAACTCGGTGTCCACCGCGCCGGGATCCACGTACGTCACGGCGATGCCGTCCTTGGACAGTTCGCGCCGCAACTGAATCGCCACCGCGCGAACCGCCGCCTTGGCGGCGCAGTACGCACCAAAGCCCGGCGCCGGCACACGCGCTAAACCCGACCCGACGAACAGCAACTGCCCATGCGTTGCGCGCAGGTCGCGCAGGGCCGCGCGGGAGATGCGCAGCGGCGCCACGACGTGCAACTGCCACTGGTATTCGATCGCGTCGTCGCTCTGTTCGAGCAGCGTTCCCGGTGCGCCGACGCCTGCGTTGTTCACGACGACGTCAATGCGTCCGAAGGCCTTCCGAGTCGCGTCCACGATGCGCGACGGTGCGTTGACGTCGGTCACGTCGGCAACGAGATACGCGCACTCGCCGCCGCCCGACCCGATCGCGGCCGCTACCTCTTCCAAGCGCTCCTGACGCCGCGCGACGAGCATCACGCGATAGCCCGCCTTCGCCGCCGCGAACGCCAGCGCTCGCCCGATGCCGGAGCTGGCGCCGGTGACGATCATGACGCGGCGGGGGTCGTTAGACGTAAGCGGTGCAGTAGGCTCGATAGTCAATCAGGATTCCTTCGGGCAGGCTGGCGTAGTAGGCATCTTCGGTCACGAGCGGCGGCTCCGCCGCGACGACCTTGCGGTCTTCCTTGGCAAAGCCGGAGAGCGTTTCCGCGATTTGTTTGTACTGGCCGTCGGCGCGAACGATGCCGAAACGCAGCTCGTGCGGGGCTAGATCGAACGGCGGCCGGTCGGCCATCTGGATGGGATAATCCGCCCAGCACCACCAGAACGCGCCCAGGGCGCCCCGGGTTTGCAGCCGGTCCAGCGCGGCGTAGGCGTAGTTCGCCATCTCTTCCTCTTGCAGACACGCGAACGACGCCGCATCCTTTGGAATGGCCTGCGGATCGAGCGGGGCCTCGCCGGGCAGCGGAAGACGGTCGTACGGCGAGACCGTTCCCGGCGGGCACGACGGGTTGCCCAGCTCGGAAAAGAGCACGGATTTGCCGCTGCACGACTGCATGATCTGCGCGAGAAACGCGCAGACGTCCGGATCGGTGCGGCTGCGCGCGAACGCGCTGTAGACCGGATAGCCGTGCATGGTGGCGAACGTCCACGGCTTGGCGATGCTGGACGGACGGATGTGCCGGTCGCGTTCGAGATCCTCGCCGTGCGTGCCCCCGGTGCATTGCGCGCCCGAGCTTTCGATCAGCGCGCCGGTGAGCCGCGCGCTCCACGTCGCGGCCTCTTGCGGCGTGCGCGGTTCGCGCAGGTTGGAAAACTCGTTGCCGAGATCCCAGACGTACATGGCCGGATGGTCGCGCACGCGCTCGCCGATCTTTCGCGCGAACAGCTCTTGCGCGCGCAGCAGTGTTTCGTCGGCATAGAAGTCGCCGATGCCGTAGGGCGACGTCGTGCCGTTGCTCACGGTTCGGAAGCGGCCGTGCGGCGTGTTCGGGTCGAGCGTCCAAGCCGGCAGCCAGTTCACGCCGCTCATGTGCCCGGTGAAGAGCGTCGGCATCGCGCGCAAGCCCGCGTCGTCGATCATCTGCATGAGCAGATCGAAGCGCCGCAGCGCCTCGGGGTTCATCGCGTCGGCCGACGGTTGAAACGTTTCCCACGTCAGGAAGAAGCGCACGACCTCCAGGCCCAGTTCCCGGATGCGCTGCATGTCCTCGTTGATCGCGCCGGCGTCGAAATGCTCCCAGGCGTACATCGCCGAGTGCCGGGGCCAATAATTGATGCCGAGAAGAAAGCGGTCCACGTCCGAGCCATTCGCCGTGCGCGCGGCCGAAGCCCAGGGGGCAAGCGCTTGGACTCGAATCGCCTCCTTATGTCTGATGCGGATACGCCCGTCGTCGGGATCATCATGGGCAGCAGCTCCGACGGCGATACCATGGCGCCGGCCAAAGAGACGCTCGACACGCTCGAGATTCCGTGCGAGATGCGCGTCGTATCGGCGCACCGGATGCCCGACGAGATGTTTGCATACGCCGCGTCGGCGCGCGAGCGCGGCATCCAGGTCATCATCGCGGGCGCCGGCGGCGCCGCGCACC
The DNA here is from genome assembly GCA_003155175.1 of Vulcanimicrobiota bacterium. Classification (GTDB taxonomy): domain Bacteria; phylum Vulcanimicrobiota; class Vulcanimicrobiia; order Vulcanimicrobiales; family Vulcanimicrobiaceae; genus Hemerobacter; species Hemerobacter limicola. Next base: position 9,401 of record PMFP01000053.1, on the reverse strand, counting down.
TGCCCGGCATGACCGCCGCCAAGACGCTCGTCCCGGTTATCGGCGTTCCGGTGCAGTCCAAGGCGCTCAAAGGCATGGACTCGCTGCTCTCGATCGTGCAGATGCCCGCCGGCGTTCCGGTAGCCTCGATGGCGATCGGCGGCGCGGTCAACGCGGCGCTCTTTGCCGCCCGCATCGTCGCGCTGCAGGATCCCGAGGTCGAAAAGCGCCTGCAGAACTTCGTCGCCCGCATGCACGAAGTCGCCGCCGCGAGCACGCCCCGCAAGAAGAAGTGATCCACACCATCGGGGTGATCGGCGGCGGCCAGCTCGGGCGCATGTTCGCGCTCGGTGCAAAACCCATGGGCTACGACGTCATCGTGCTCGATCCGCAGGAGCGCTCGCCCGGCGGCCAAGTCGCCGACGACCAGATCGTTGCGGCCTACGACGACATCGCCGCAATCGAGGAACTCGGCCGGCGCAGCGACGTCGTCACCTACGAATTCGAGAACATCGCGATCGACTCGGTGCGCCATCTCGAAAAACTCGGCTACCGCGTCGCGCCGTCGAGCGACGTCCTGCGCGTCACGCAGAACCGGCTGCTCGAAAAACGCTTCGTGCGCGACTGCGCGATTCCGACCACCGGCTTCGCGTCGATCAACACCGAAGCCGATTTGGAACGCGCGGCGGAAGAGCTCGGCTTTCCCGGCGTGCTCAAAACGTCCGAGGGCGGTTACGACGGCAAGGGCCAGTGGCGCGTCTACGATCTCTCGGAGGCCCGCGCGGTGCTGGCCGAGGCGGGCGCCGCGCCGCTGATCTACGAGCGCCTGGTGATGTTCGAGCGCGAGCTGAGCGTGATTGCGACCCGCGATGCGAAGAACGAGATCGTCACCTATCCGGTCTGCGAGAACGAGCATCGCGACGGCATCTTGGCGATGACGATCGTGCCGGCGCGCATCCCGGACGAGATCGCGGCCCGCGCGCAGATGATGGCGGCCAAGCTCGGCGACCGCCTGGGCATCGTCGGGACGTACTGCGTCGAGTTTTTTCTCACGGCGGCGAGCGAACTGCTCGTCAACGAGATCGCGCCGCGCCCGCACAACAGCGGCCATTACACGATCGACGCGACGCGATGCTCGCAGTACGAACAGCACTTGCGGGCGATCTGCGCATTGCCGCTATCCCCGCCGCATCTGTTCTCGAACGCGATCATGATGAACGTGCTGGGCACCGGCACCGGGGACCGTTTGCACGGCACTTCGGAGCTGCTGGCCGATCCGTCGATCGTGTTGCACCTTTACGGCAAGAAGCACGCCGTCAAGGGTCGGAAGATGGGCCACTTCACGATGCTGCTCGACGGACCCGTGGACGACACGTCGATCGCACGCGCCAAAGCTGCGCACGCAATGCTCCGTTGGACGAAATAATCGAGGAGAGACCAATGCAGACGATTCGCCCGTTCTTGTGGTTTGACGGCAAAGCCGAGGAGGCGGCGACGTTTTACGTCTCGGTGTTCGGCCAAGATTCCAGCGTCGGCGACGTGTCGCGTTCGGACGACGGCAGCGCTCGCGGCGTGCCGTTCACGCTGCGCGGCCAGGAGTTTCTCGCGTTCAACGGCGGTCCGATGTTCACGTTCAACCCGGCGGTTTCGTTTTTCGTGCGGTGCGAGTCGCAGGCCGAAGTGGACCACTTCTGGGAGAAGCTCTCTGAGGGCGGCGAGAAGAGCCGCTGCGGCTGGCTGACCGACAAGTACGGCCTCTCCTGGCAAGTCATTCCAACGGCGCTGCCGGAGATGCTCGACGACGAAGACGAAGAGAAATCGGATCGCGTGATGCAGGCGATGTTGCAGATGACGAAGATCGACATCGCCGCGCTCAAGCGCGCGTACGACGGCGCGTAACGCTTTGGGTCTGCCCATACGATGCGTTACTGTCGCTGCTGCTGGCGCGCTCGCGCTTGCGTCGTGCGGACCACAGGCGGTGCGGGCGCCGGTTGCGCAGGGCAGCCCCGCCGCGTTCGAGAGCGAGCACCTGTGGGGACCCGCGGGACACAGCACGTGGGAACCGGCGCTGGCCGTCGATCCGAATTCGCGCTGGGTCTATCAGATGACGACCGAGCAGCTGCCCGGCGACTATTTGCTGTTCCGCTCGTCCGGCGACGGCGGCGCGACGTGGAACCCCGTGCAACATCTGTGTCTCAACGTCGCCAAGAAACCGGGCTTTCAATACGATCCCGAGCTCGCGGTGGCCGGCGGCACGATCTACGCGATCTGCTTGAACGACTTCGATCCCGGCATCGTCTTTACGCGTTCGCAGGATCACGGCACGACGTGGAGCGTTCCCGCGCGTCTCGACGGTTCGCTTAAGTATAGCGACAAGCCGATCTTGCTCGTCTCGCCGGCGGGAAAGGACGTCTACGTCGGATTTAGCACGGGGTATGCACTGCACGTAGCCGCATCGCACGACGGCGGTACGACCTGGTCGGCGCCGGTGCGCGCGACCACGCCGCATCTCTGGTACTATCCCTACGGCGGCGCGCTCGCGCCGGACGGCTCGATTTGGTTTTCGGTGGACGCCGAAGCCGGCGTCAAGCAAACCGGCGATGGACGCATCGGTCTCGTGACGTCGTCGGACGGCGGGAAGACCTGGAGCACGAAGAATCTCGCCGCAACGCACGAAGGCGAACCGTGTCCGTATAAAGAGTGCTATCCCGATTTCTTCACCGGTCAAGCCGCCGTCGGCATCGATCGCGCGGGCAGCATGGTCTTCGCGTACGCGCAGAACCTCGCACGCCGCGGGCCCAACGCGCTCTACGTTATGCGCAGTCACGACGGCCGGTCGTGGAGCGCTCCACTGCTCGTGAGCTCGAAGGGCAACAACACCAGCCCCGCGCTGGCGGCCGGCCCGACGGCCGGCGATTTCCGTCTCGTCTGGCAAGACAACCGCAACGGCCATCATGCCTGGAACACGTGGTACGCGCGCAGCACCGACGCGGGCGCGACCTGGAGCGCGCCGGTCCGGCTCTCCGATCGCGGCAGCGGCGCCGCCTACAAACACGCTGCCGGCTACGATTTTCCCGGCGGCGACTATCTCGGCTTGACGGTTGACGCAAACGGCGTCAATCACGTCGTCTGGGGCGAAGGCTCCGGCGTCTACACGCCCGCCGGAACCTGGTGGACCCGCGGCGGACCGTAGCCGCGGTCAGAAGTAGAAGTAGATTCCGCCAGACCAGCGGCGATGGTGGTACCAGCCGCCGTTCCAATAATAGCCGGCCCAGCCGTAGGGCGTGTATCCATACCAGCCGTTATAGTAGGCGTAGCCCGGGTAGTACGACGCATAGTACACCGGCGCGTGGTAGTAGCCGCCCCAATAGGCACCGTAGCGAGCATAGACCGGACGGGGATAATATCCGCCATGCCAGCCGTAACCGCCGCCATGCCATCCGTTCCCGCCNNGCCGCCATGCCAGCCGTTGTTGGCGTGCGAATAGCCGCCGCCGTGCCGGTCGCCCCCGTGGCCGTAGCCTTGAGCGCTTGCCGGCGCAGCGGTCGCTAGCAGCGAGAGGCCCACCGTGGCCGCGAGCACTGCGTTGATGAGGATTTTCATGTCCGGCCCTCGTTTGTCAGAAGTTCGTGTCGTGATGATACCCAACTTTGCTGAGAAACGTGCGCGCCTCACCAAGTCCTAATAGCAATCTGCCGGGGCGTTAAACCGGCGTTAAGCCTTGAGAGGGGCCTCCCCGGAAGGCGCGAAGGCTCCGGTCCCCCATCTCCGCTAGGAGGCGATACATGTATATTTCGATCGTGACCGTTCGCGTCACCGACGTCGATCGCGCCATTGATTTCTATACCAACAAACTCGGCTGGGAGAAAACCATGGACGTTCCCATGGGCGATAACCGTTGGGTGACGGTTGCACCGAAAGGCTCCCAGACTTCGATTACGCTCAGCACCTACAGCCGCGACGGCTCGCCGCATACCGGCGGTCCGACCGGCCTCGTGTTCGAAGTTGACGACGTCTACAAAGCGCAAGAGGACTTAGAAAAGCTCGGCGTCGAGTTTACGGAGACCGCGAGAACGGAGTCGTGGGGCGGCTGGGCCTCGTTCAAGGATTCCGAAGGAAACGAGCACGGACTGCACTCGAACGTGCCNNAAGTCCGTAAAGGCCATGGGGCGATCCCACCAGTCGTGGGATCGCGCGCGCAACTCCTCGGGCGACGGCGGCCCGGGGAGTTTTTGTTCCAGCGCGCGTTCGTAGACGGCGAGATAGCGGTCGATCATGCGATCCACGGTGAACTCGGCTTCGACACGCGCGCGGCACGCGCGCCGGTCGAGCGCTGCGAGCTGCGGCACGCGCGCGACCGCCGCGTCTACGTCCGCGCAGATGAATCCGGTCACGCCGTCCACGACGATTTCGGGGATCGAACCCATCGCGGCGCCGAGCACGGGCGTGCCGCACGCCATCGCTTCGATCATCGTGAGACCGAAACGTTCGGGGCGGGTCGTCATGTGCACGAGCGCCAGCGCGTTGCTCAGCAGCTCGTCGCGGGCGTCGCGTTCCACGGGGCCCAGAAACTGCACGCGGTCGCCGTCCACGTGCGGCTGGATCTGCTCGCGAAAATAGGCCTCGTCTTGCGGAATCGCCGCGACCTTGAGCCGGACGCCCGCGCGTTTAGCGATCTCGATCGCGAGATGCATGCCTTTCTCGGGATGAAAACGCCCGAGGGCGACGAGATACTCGCCGGGTTTCTCGCGAAACGTGAATTGCGCCGGATCTATGCCGTTGTACGTGGTTGCCAGATACGAGAGACCCGGATCGCGATCGGCGTTGCTGATGGAGGTGTAGAAACTGCGCCAGGCGCACGCGTAGTACGCGCCGAGAATTTGCGGCGAGGAGAAGCCGTGAATCGTCGTGAGCAGCGGCGGCGCCTGGTTGCCTAGCGCGTACGTCATCGGCTTCCAGTCCAAGTTGTTGTGAATCAGATCGAAGTCGCCGGCCCGGCGGAAGAGTTCCCCGATATGCAGCGCCGCGTAGACTTCGCCGTTGAGCGCGGGATCTTCGTTCAAGCCGACCGGGATCACGGAGGCGAGCTTGCCGTCGAACTGCGAATTTCCGGTGGCAAAGAGCGTGACGTCCAGGCCGCGCTTATGCATGCCGTCGGCGACGTTGAACGCGACTTGCTCCCACGGGCCGTAGCCGCGCGGCGGGCACGGCCACGAGATCGGCGCGAGCACCGCGAGGCGCGTCCCGGGCGGAACGCTCATCCGGTCGCGCGTGCGTCGGCGGCTTCGAGCGCTTTCCAGGCCTTCGAGGTCAGCTCGTGATCGATCGCGCCGGCGATGAAGCGCGAGGCGGCGCGCACTTTGTCCAAGTCCACGCCGGTGTGGATGCCCATCGAATGCAGCAGGTAGAGCACGTCTTCGGTGCCGACGTTGCCGGTTGCGCCGGGCGCGTAAGGGCAGCCGCCCAGGCCGCCGGCGCTCGCGTCGAAGATCGCGATGCCGTTCTGCAGCGAGGCGTACACGTTGGCCAGCGCGGTGCCGCGCGTGTCGTGAAAGTGCATCGCGACGCGGTCGAGCGGAATCTTCTTGGCCAGCAGCGGCACGAGCTCGTCCACTTGGCTNNCCGAAGGCCGTGGAGACGTAGCCGCGCACGAACGCGCCGTCGGTTTTAGCCGCGCGCACGACGTCCGCGAAGACGGCGATGGACTCGTCGATCGTCATGTTGATGTTTCGCTTGGTGAAATGCTCGGACGCGGCGGTGAAGACCGCGATGCTGTCGGCGCCGGCGGCTTTGGCGCGCTCGTAGCCTTTCACGTTGGGCACGAGAACGGGATACCGGACGCCCGGCGCTTTGGAGATGCTGGCGAAGACGTCGGCGGCGTCGGCCAACTGTGGAATGGCTTTCGGGCTGACGAACGAGGTCGCTTCGATCCAACGCAGCCCCGTCTGCGAGAGCAGATCGATGAAGCGGACCTTGTCGCCGGTCGAGATGACCGCGTGCTCGTTCTGGAGACCGTCGCGCGCGCCCATCTCCCAGAGCGTCACCGAAGCGGGAAGTTTGCCCATCGTTACGTGCTACGCGGCCGCGTGGGCCAAAGGTTGCGTCACGCCCGCCAGGCGCGCGATCGCGCGCACCGTGTGCGGCCAGACGCGGTTGTTGACGACGAACTGCTTGAGCGCGAAGACCAGCGGGTCGAAGTTGCCGATCACGTTCATGTGGTTGCAGTGCCGGCCGATGATGAACTGCGCCGGAATGCGGCTGCCCAGCGTCGAGGAGTCGCCCCAGACTAGTCCGTCGTTGTCGCCGCCGCGCGCGGGAATGAGGCCCTGAATCGTGAGCAGGCGCGCGCCGGGCGGCCCGACCCACGGCTCCGCGTCGAGAATCCATACGCCGTTTTCCCAGTGCCCGCCCGTTCCGTTGAGCCAGCGCATGAAATCCGAATCCAGATCCAAATCGTCCATGCCGCGGTCGGGAACGCCGAGTACTTGCGCGAGCTGTTTGCCGCCCGCCGTGCTGAGTCCCCAGTTCGGCGCGGCGATCATCGCGGTGCAATCCACCTCGTGCGAGCGCTCGGGATACGCGCGCAGAAAGCCGCGCACGACCAGACCGCCCAGCGAGTAGCCGGCCAGGACGAACGGACCGCTATCGGGGCGCTCGCTGCGCAGGATCGTGAGGAATTCGGCAAAGCGGTCGATCCGTTCGCGCAAGCGCGCGACCTCGCGATCGAACGTGATGCACTCGAACCCGTACGCTTCCAGCCCCGGAATGCCGTCGCGACCTTTAAAGAGATGGTCGCAGTCGCTGGGCGGCTGGTTGAAGCCCGCCACCATCACGAGCGTCCGTTTTTTTACGCCGCCGTTCATGCCAGCTCCACCAGCGGCGTGCCGGCCGTGACGATTTGGCCCTTCTCGACGAGAATCGCTTTGACCGCACCGGCCGCGGAGGCTTCGATGCGGTGTTCCATCTTCATCGCTTCGAGCACCACGAGAAGCGCGTGCGGCGCGACCGCGTCGCCGGCCGCGACCGCGACGTTGACGATCTTGCCCGGCATCGGCGCGGTGATGCGGCCGGTCGCGATGCCCGCCGCCGCAACGCCCGACTCGTCCGCCGACGGCGGCGGTGCGTAGGTGAAGCGGTACGCGCGTCCGCCGAACGCAACGTCGACGCCGCCGCGGTCGGTGTGCACGGCACTTTCGACGGGGAGGGCGCCTTCCGGATGCACCGTCACGCGATCCCCGCGCCGCTTGACGATCGCAAAGCCGGCGAGGTCGCCGTCGAGCGCCCACACGTTCGGCTTGCCGGTCGCCGAGGCGACGACGTGCGTGCTCGCCTCACCGCACCCGAGCGAGATCGGGATGCCGACGTTTCCGAGGCGCCACGGCGCATGCTCGGAGCTGAGCAGCGCGCCCACCGCCAGCACGGCGGCTTCTTGCGGTACCGTCGTCTCGACGAAGATCTTCTCGTCGAGGTGCTGCGCGAGAAAACTCGTAGTCGTCTCGCCCGCGCGAAACGCCTCGTTGCGCGCAATCCACAGCAAGAGCGGAATGTTCGTTTTGATGCCGGCGACGTGAAAATCGGTCAGTGCGCTTTCGAGACGCGCGATCGCGTGCGCGCGGTCGCTGCCGAACGTAATCAGCTTGGCGAGCATCGGATCGTAGTAAAGTCCGACCTCGCTGCCGCGCGCGACGCCCGAATCCAGGCGAATGCCGGGACCTTCGGGCGCGTCCCAGCGGGCGATCGTGCCCGTGGAGGGCAGCATCTTGTTGGCGGGATCCTCGGCGTAGATGCGCGCCTCGACCGCCCATCCGTGCGGCCGGACGTCGTCCTGCGCGATCGTCAGTCGCTCGCCGTTTGCGATCCGGAGTTGCCACTGCACCAAGTCAACGGCGTACACGAGCTCGGTCACGGGATGCTCGACCTGCAAGCGCGCGTTCATCTC
>PMFP01000053.1:0-1448 GCA_003155175.1 Vulcanimicrobiota bacterium | reverse complement strand
GCCAGCACTTGGAATTCGATGTGGCGCGGATCGGTCAGATAGCGTTCGAGCAGCACGCGGTCGTCGCCGAACGCGGCGAGCGCCTCGCGCTGCGCGGCGGCCAGCGCTTCGTCGAAGGCCCCGACGGCGTTGACGACGCGCATGCCGCGGCCGCCTCCGCCCGCGCTGGCCTTGATGAGGAGCGGAAAGCCGACTTGCTCGGCCTCGGCGCGCAGCGCATCCACCGAGCGCGCGTCGCCGTCGTACCCGGGCACGACCGGCACGTCGAATTCGCGCACGCGGCGTTTGGCTTCGATCTTGCTGCCCATCGCGTCCATGGCTTCGGGCGAGGGACCGACGAAGATCAGCCCGGCGTCGCGCACGGCGCGCGCGAAGACCGCGCGTTCGGAGAGAAAGCCGTAGCCGGGATGCACGGCGTCGGCGCGCATCGCGACGGCGGCGTTGACGATCGCCGCGACGTTCAGATACGAATCGGCGGCGGGTGCCGGCCCGACGCAGACCGCTTCGCGCATGAAACGAACGTGGTATGCTTCTTCGTCGGCTTCGGAGTAGATGCCGAGCGGAGCGATGCCCATCTCCCGAGCGGCGCGCGCAACGCGCACCGCGATCTCGCCGCGGTTGGCAATTAAGAGCCGGCGGATCACTCGACGAAGTTCGCTTTGCGGCGTTCCAGGAACGCGCGCAGGCCTTCCTGGCCTTCGGCGCTGGTCCGCTGGCGCGCGATCGCGTTGCTCGTAAGCGTCAGCGTCGCATCGTAATCGGTATCGCTCACGTCCACGATCAGTTGTTTCGCGGCGGCGACCGCCGAAGGACCCGCGCTCAGCAGCTCGCCTACCACGCTTTCGACTTCGACGTCGAGCTGCGCGATCGGGACGATCCGGTGCACGAGACCGATCTCTTTGGCGCGGTCCGCGTGGAAGCGTTCCCCGGTGAGAAAATACGCGCGCGCCTGCGAGCGCCCGATTTTCGCTAGCACGAACGGGGAAATGACGGCGGGAATGATGCCGAGTTTGGTTTCCGTGAACCCGAAAACGGTGTCGTCGGCCGCGACGGCGATATCGCAGACGGCGGCCAGGCCGCAACCTCCGCCCAAGGCCGCGCCGTGAATGCGCGCGACGACCGGATGCGGGCAGCGGTCGATCGCGCGAAACATCAAGCTCATGTGCTCGGCGTCGGCGACGTTTTGGTCGAACGAGAGCGCGAGCGAGTCGCGCATCCAGTTCACGTCGGCGCCGCCGCAGAAGACGGTGCCTTCGCCGCAGAGCACGACGGCACGCACGCTCTTGTGCTCGCCGAGCTGCTCGAAGATCTCGCGCAGCTCGCCGATAACCTCGGCGTTGAAGGCGTTGCGGACCTCGGGCCGGTCCAGCGTGACGCGCGCTACCGAGCCTTCGATCTTCAGGTTTACTGCAGCTCCCATTGCCCGGTCGGGTTTCTGGGCGTCATCC
>PMFP01000077.1 GCA_003155175.1 Vulcanimicrobiota bacterium | reverse complement strand
TTCTTGTCGGCGAAAGCGCCGTTCGGGTTCGGCTTGACCCAGACGATCAGGTCCCAAACCGTCGGAAAGAAAAAGATCGTCGCGACGTCCGCAGGCGACGTAACTTTGCCGAGTTTTACGAGCGTGACTGCGCTGGGATTCCGGACGCTGCCGCCGGCCGCGACCCACGCGGGCTGCATCACCCAGTGATCGTAGGTGAGCGCGCCGGTCGCGGGGTCTTTTCCAACCCAGTGGACGTGGCCGTCGAACTCCGACCATCGCCCCGGATTGATTCCCCAAAGACTGGGCGGCGTTGCGCCCGTCTTGAAACGCGAAAAATCCGCGCCGAGCAGCTTCCCGTTCTTGTCGTACCAGAGTTGGCTGGGGTGTTGCGGATCCGCGGATTGCCATTGGAGGTTCGCGTAGCTGATCGCTCCGGTATCGTCGGCGTTCGTATAGCGAACGTAACCTGCCTTTACCGCGTCGGCCGCAGTCGGGAACCGCGCTTCGAGGTCGGATTGAATGCCGCGAACGAAGGCCGCCTCGGAGGCGCTCGCGGCTCCGGCGTAGGACGGCCCGGAATCCGCCAACGCCACGGCAGTGAGGGCATAGATGCAGGCGGCGATCGCGATCAGTATTTTCTTCATCGTGGAAAAAGGATACGGCATATCATCCACGCCCGCCATCAAAAATATCTAAGACCCGAGATAGCTTGAAGGTGAGCCCCCACCGCCGTCGTTAAAGGACGACGTGACCATGCGCCTCGCCGTCGCCGCACTTGCCGTTTTGCTCGCGGGCGCATCGCAAACGCTCCGTGCCGAGGCGTCCGCTACCCCATCGCCATCGCCGGCTCCGGCCGCGACACCCGCGCCTTCGGCGTCGCCCGCTCAAACGCCGTTCGTAACGCCGGCTCCCCCGGCGCCGGCTCCCGCCGCGCTCGAGCGCGTAACGTGGAATACGGCCTTTTACACGAATTTCGCATCCTCCGCAGTCGGCGGACCCGGCGTGCTTCCGCCCGAAGCAACGGGATTCATCAACGGCTCGCCGGTCGCGCCGGGAACGCCGTACGACTTCTTCTCCTCCGCGGTCACGACCAACGGAAACGGCGCGTCCGTGCAGATGCTGGGCAGTGCCGAGTACGCGTCCTCCCATGGATGGCGAGTGGATGCGAGCTATGGCTTTGGTGCGCTTCAAGGCGGCGCGAACACGATCGGCTATTGGAACGAGCCGATTTTTCCAACGCTCGATCCGCACTTTTCGGGATACCGGCTCGCGCTGCCGGTTGCGTTTCCGACGCACGCCGGGCAAGACGATACGGCCGGGATCGCTGCGGCGATCACCGGGGTGCACGTCAACGTCGATCGCGGCGGATGGACGCTGAACGCAGGATACATCCAGCCGGCGCAAACGTTGCGTTTCGTCTTCGCGCCGCCNNAGGGCATAGAGATGGTGAAGACCTTTGGCGCGACGACGACGCTGGCGGTGGACGACGCTGCGCTCGCGTCGCTGCCGGGAACGCAGACGCGCGTGACGAGCGCGTCGCTCCAAATCGACCGCGGCGGCGGGAATCAGTTCGGACTTCAAGTGGTGCACGCGAATTTGGCGGGCGATTCCATTCTCGGCGGCGTGCTCTTCGGCGCGAACCCGCAACTGAGCACCGGACCGCAAGGCAATCTTCCGACCAGCACGCTCGCATCGCAGCGGCAAACGATCGTCGGCTTGCGTCAGGCGCTGCACCACGGACGCGACTACGGCGTCGTCGAGATCGGCCGGAGCTGGTACGACGCGACGCCGGTATCCACGCCGAGCACGGACTCGGGCGGCTACTATCATCTCGGCTTCGCGCACGACTTCGGAATCGGAACCGTGCAAATCGACGCCTACCGGTTCGAACCGCGCTACGCGCAGATGGTCCTCCCGTATGGAACGCCCGAGAACATCTGGAGCGTCGCGTGGTCGTGGCCCGGCGTCTGGCTCAAGTCAACGTACCAGCTCGTCGACAATACGCAAGTCGGCATCAACCGCCAAGGTTTGCGGCTCAAGTGGAGCGGCACGTCGGGTACGCTGCAGTATGGACTCTCCGTTTCGCACTTTCGTCAGGTCGAGCCCGAGACCGTCGCCAACGCACTGGTCGAAGGGTTCGTGGACGGATATTTTCTGCCCGAATTCCGCGAAGCCACGATCGGCGAGCAATCGCAAGCCGCCGGCTACGTGACGTGGCATCTGCCGTTTTGCGATCTCACGGCCGACGGCGTGGACGACGCGTTTCACCGCACCGGATCGGTCGCGCGCGACGCCGTTTCGTACGACGTGCCCCAGTACGTCCTGTCCGCGAGCAAGACGATGCAGTCGACGGTTATCGCCGTCGGCATGGGCCGCTACGGCATGCTGGGATCGTGGGCGAGCGGCTCGCAAAACGTCAACCTCGCACAGCGGCAGCTCTTCGCCGGCGTCGAAACGAAGCTGCCGTGGAAGCACGAGCTGCTCGTATCTTACCGCCGCATCCTCACCGCCGGCCTCTCCGGGACGCCGCCCATCCCCGCGAATACGAACGGCAACCTGCTCCTCGTGGAAGACCGCTTCGCGTTTTAGCAAAGCGGCGGCCACCCTAGGGCGGTCGCCGCTTCAGCAGATCGGCGCTTTCGCTATCGAAGCCGCGCTTCGGAGACCTCACCGGCGTACTCGACGTCGGCGTCGTCGCTGCGACGCTCTACGCCGGCATCGTCGTTCGCTTCGAGCACGCGGCGCACGTCGTGGCGGCTTTGCGGCCCCTTCGGCCGGACCGCGACGAGAACGCCGCCTTCGCGCAGTCCCTGCTCGTATTTCTTGGCGCGATCCTCGGCGATCCCGGCACCGATGAGCCCGCCCACGATACCGCCCGCAGCTCCGCCGGCGCCCAGCCCGGCGAGCGCCGCCACTAACGGCCCCGCAACGAACGGCGCGGCGAGTCCGCCCGTGCCCGCGATAACCGCTACGCTGCCCGTCGCGGTCACGCCGGCAACGATTGCACCAAGAACCCCGCCGATCGTCGCTCCGGCCGCGATGCCCTCGCTGCCTTTGCTGTTGGTCATCGCGGCGAACGCACGCTCGCGCGTCTTGTCGTCCATCATCACGCCGATGTCTTCGCGANNTGTGTCCCTTTCTGTGTCACGAACTTGCCCTAGCGCGCCGGCCGTCAAACCGTGACGTTGGGAATGCCGTCCGGTTTACGATATCGCCGTTCCGGGAATATCACGATGCGAGGATCGTTCGCACGGGTGCGCGATCGCGTCGTCATCAAAACTATGGCGCAGCGTGCGCGAGGAGAAACCCACGTGGAAATTTGCGCGGGAAAAGACTGTACGTGCCGCGTTCCCAACGCGGACGAGTATTGCAACGTTCAATGCCGGCAGACGGCAGAGAGCGCCGGTTGCGACTGCGGGCATGCGGAGTGCGCCGGCGGGTAGAGGGCCTCGAATCTAGGGCGCGTAATGCGCGATCGCTTCGCGCGCTCGCTCGACGATTGCGCTCCGCAGATCTTCGGGAGCGACGATCGTCACGCGGGCGCCCCACGCAAGCGTCTGATACACCGCGACGTCCATACTGGGAAAGGCGACCCGCGCGAGGATGCGTTCGCCGCGTTCGAGCACGTCGATTTCGGCACTCCATCGCGACGCGACGAACTCGAGCGTCTCGGGCGTCATGCGCAGCGTAGCGGAATAGACGGGGCGGCTCTCGTCCGAAAACTTCGCGGTCGTTTCGCTCCAGTAGCGTTCGAGATCGAAATCCGCGGGGCGATCGAATCGCTCGAGAAGTTCTTCGGCTTCGGTGATGCGATCGGCGCGGAAGCTGCGCATCTCGCCGGCGGAGCGCGCGACGACGTACCACACGCCGGCCTTCGAAACCAGCCCGAGCGGATCGACGACGCGCGTCGTCACGTTGCGTTTGCGGTCTTCGTATCCGAGCCGGACGCGACGGTCGTCCCAGACGGCTCGGCGCAGCGCCGTCAGCAGCGCGCGCGGCGGTTCGCCTTGATACCAGCGGCGCTGGTCGAGGTGAATGCGCGAGCGCGCTTTGTCGGCCGCGCGGCGCTGAACGTCGGCAAGGCCGCCGTGCAGTTTCTCGAGCGCCCGATCGCGGCCGCCGTCGAGGCCGAGGTCGGCCATCGGACTCGCGCCGGAGACGAAGAGCGAACGGATCTCGTCTTCGGTAAAATGCGTCAGCGCGCGGCGATAGCCGTCCGAAAGCGCGATTCCGCCGGCTGCGCCCCGGTCCGCATAAACGGGCACGCCGGCCGCCCCGAGGGCGTCAACGTCGCGGTAGATCGTGCGTTCGGAGACCTCGAGCGCCTCGGCCAGCGTCCGGGCGGTCCGGCGCTGCCCGGACTGGAGCAGCAGAAGCAGCGAGATCAGACGGTCGGCCTTCATATTGCCAGCAGACTACGTAAATATGACACGTTCTGTCAAGTATGACGGGCTATGGTTGGGAACACACCATTCTTGACGGGAGAAGCACATGAGCACCACCGACCAGACCACGCGGACCGGCATCGCCATTACCGGCATCGACATCGCGGCCTACTTCGTTTCCGACCCCGCGCGCTCGATCGCGTTCTACCGCGACGTGCTCGGCATGACGCCGACGGACATCGACGATAAGGGCCGCGGCTCGGAATTCACCCTCGCGGACGGCTCGACGTTCGGCGTGTGGAATCCCGGCGACGGCCCGACGTCGGGCGCCTGCCTCATGTTCGCGGTTGCCGACGCCCACGCAGCGGTCGAAGCCTATCGAGCGCGCGGACTCGAGGTCAGCGACGTAGACGAGACCCCGGTCTGCTACATGGCGTTCTGCAAAGATCCCGACGGGAATCAGATCATCATTCACCAGCGCAAAACCACGGCGTAAGATTGCGAGCGGCCGGAGACGCGCGCCTACGTTTGCGTCCCGGCCGCATCCGCGAACGGCCATTCCCGCTTCACGCGCGCCCGCACGAAGAACACCGCGGCACCGACGAGCAAGCTGACGACGCCGTACGCGATCGCGGCGTTACCCGCGCTTGCGAAGACGTAGATCCATCCAACCAGCGCGACGAACGCCGGGAGCGGATAGAGCCACATGCGGTACGGCGCACGAATTCCGCGCGCGCGTATCGTCGCCAGCGCCGCGATCTGCGCGATGGACTGAATCAGGACGATGCCGGTCGTGAGCGCGTTGATGACTTGATCGAGCGTGAAGAGGCAGGCGACCAGCGCCAACAGCCCCATGACCACGAGCGCGACGTCCGGAAAGCGGTGCTCGCCGTGCACGTGCGCGAACGGACGCAAGAACACGCCGTCGGCCGCCGCGGCGTACGGAACGCGCGAGTAGCCGAGCAGATTTCCGTAAACCGACGCAAACGCCGTAACCAAAATCAGGACGGTGACGACGGCCGCGGCTGGCACGCCGAAGGAACGTTCGACGATGGCCGACGCGAGGTGCTGGCCGAGCGGGGGCAACGTTCCGTCGGCGAGCGGCACGAACGATTGCCACGGGATGGCGCCGAGGACGCCGATCTGCATGGTGACGTACAGCGCCGCGACCAGCGCGATCGCGATGAGGATCGAGCGCGGGATATTCTTCGCGGGATTGACGACTTCGCCGCCGATGCAACTCGACTGGTTGTAGCCCAGATAATCGTACATCGCGATGATGAGCGCTTGACCCAGACCTGCGCGTAGCCCCAGCCAAAACGAATCGTGCGGCGGCAACGCGAAAGCCTGATGCGGAGAAAAGTGCGCATAGGATGCGACGATGACGCACAGCAGCGTTCCGACGGCAACGACGC
This sequence comes from Vulcanimicrobiota bacterium, assembly GCA_003155175.1. GTDB lineage: Bacteria > Vulcanimicrobiota > Vulcanimicrobiia > Vulcanimicrobiales > Vulcanimicrobiaceae > Hemerobacter > Hemerobacter limicola. The sequence goes on along the minus strand of PMFP01000077.1, from coordinate 15,753 downwards.
CTAGCCAGGTCCCGACTTTCGAGATCGTGGCGATGCCGCGGTACAGCGCGACCAGCGTAACCACGCCGACCGCGATCGCGACGATTTTAATCGCGAGCGGAGACGCGCCGAGCGCGGGAAAGAGATAGCCCGCATAGTTCGCAAAGCCGATGTATCCGGTTGCTTGGTTCAGGGGCGCGACGAAGATCGTCTGCCAGACGAACAGAAACGCCAGCAGCCGGCCGAAACGCGCCCGGCCGAAGATCTCGAGCAGATACCCGTAGGTGCCGCCCGAGCACGGATAGAGCGATCCCAGCTCGGCCCACACGAGCCCGTCACAGAGGGCGAGCAGCGCTCCGAGAATCCAGCCGGCCAAGGAGAGCGGTCCGTGCAGGGCGCCCAGTACGAGCGGAATCGTGATGAGCGGCCCGATCCCGATCATCGAGATCGCGTTGATTGCGACCGCACCGCGAAGGCCGACGCCGCGAATCAACGGCGCATCGCGAAGACTCATGCGGATCCTCCGGCGTCGGTCACGCAAGGGCCATTGGGATGCGGCACGCGATTTCCTTTTGCCGCCCGTGACGGAGCTGCGCCGTGCGGCCGCAACCAAGCCCGGCCCGGGCGCATCTTGAGCGCTATGCAAACACCTGAGGATATCGCGCGAACCGCGACCGTCAAGTGGGTTGGCGACGTCGCCAAAGGCCACGGCGACATCACGACGCAGAGCGGCAAAGTCTCCGCGACGTACTCCTTCGGTACCCGGTTTTCCGGCGACCCCGGATCCAACCCCGAAGAACTGCTCGCCGCATCGCATGCCGCGTGCTTCACGATGGCGCTGAGCTTGGGACTGACCCGCGCCGGGCACGCACCCTCGTCGCTCGAAACGACCGCCGTGGTGCACCTGCATCGCATCGACTCCGGCTTTGAGATATCGAAGATCGACCTCGCGACCGCCGCCCACGTGACGGGGCTAGCGGACGACCGGTTTCAAGAAATCGCGCACGCCTCCAAGGACGGATGTCCGATCAGCAAAGCGCTGCGGGCCGTTCCGGTCTCGCTCGCGGCGACGCTCGCATCGTGAGCGCGCTGCGTTCCCGCGAGGTTCTCCTCGTTCGGCGCCCCACCGGCTATCCGTCGCTCGACGACATGGCGCTCGTCGAGACGGACGTCCGCGAACCGCGCGACGGCGAAGTCGTCGTGCGCAACGCGATCATGTCGGTGGACCCCTACATGCGCGGCCGCATGAACGAAGGCAAGTCGTACGTTCCGCAGTTCGAGCTGGGCCAACCGATGGAAGCGGGCACCGTCGGAACCGTGATTTCTTCGCGAGATCCCGGCATGCCGGAGGGTACGAACGTCACGCACATGCTCGGCTGGCGCGACTATGCCGTTTTGCCGGCGGCGCACGCGCGCGCGATCGACGCCGCGGCTGCGCCGCCGAGCGCGTACCTCGGCATCCTCGGATTGACCGGGCTCACCGCATGGGTCGGTCTGTTCGACGTCGCCGATCTTAAAGCGGGCGAAAGTCTCTTCGTATCGGCCGCGTCGGGCGCCGTCGGCAGCGTTGCCGGGCAACTCGCGAAAATGCACGGCGCGAAGCGCGTGGTCGGGAGCGCGGGCAGCGATGAGAAAGCGGCGTACTTGTGCGAGGAATTGGGATTCGACGCCGCGTTTAACTACAAGAACGGCGACGTTCGCGCGCTCTTGCGCGATGCGGCTCCCGGCGGGATCGACGTCTACTTCGACAACGTGGGCGGCGCGCAACTCGAAGCGGCTCTCGCCTCGCTCAATCCGTTCGGACGCATCGCGGCGTGCGGCATGATCTCGCAGTACAACGAGCAAACGCCGGGCCCTCGCAACCTTCCGCTGATCGTCGGAAAACGCATTCGCATGCAGGGTTTCATCGTCCGCGATCACGAGGGCCGGCGCGGCGCGTTCCTGGCCGACGTCGCGCCGGCGCTGCGCGACGGCCGGCTCAAGTCTCCCGAGACGGTCGTGGACGGATTGGAAAACGCGCCGCAAACGCTCATCGACATGCTTCACGGCGGCGGCAAACATCTGGGTAAGGTCTTGGTCCGGATCGCTGCCGAGGGAGCGACGAAGTAAGGGAGCGAGCGCACGCGCGCGAGGTCGTGAGGCTGCGCTGCCGAAGTACGCGCGCTAGCAGACTTTCCTTTCAAGGAGGAAGCCCATGCGAATGTTGCTCCAATTCATCCTCACCGCGGTGGCGTTCTATCTGGTCGTGCATTACGTTCCGCCGGGCGGATATTTTGTCAAGGACATCTGGACGGTGTTCTGGGCCGCCTTCTTCTTCGGCGTCGTCAACACGCTGATCGGGCCGCTTTTCAAGCTGATCGCCCTGCCGCTGACGATCCTCACCTTCGGGCTGTTCGCGTTCGTCGTCAACTGGGGTCTCTTCTCGCTGACGATTTGGATTACGCCGGGACTCAAGACGACCGGCGTGCCCTGGTCGGGTGGCCTCACCACGTTCGTCGGGTCCATCGTGATGATGATCATTTCGACGATCGTAGCCAACGTCGCATCGCGGCCCGCACAGGCGACGTAACAGAAAACCTTCACGGGAGCATACCCATGCGGAAGAATGCAAGATCGCTAGGCGTGGCGCTGTTGCTGGGGGCCGCGCTATCCGCGTGCGGCGGCCGCAGCGCGACGTCGCCCGGATACGCGACCTATCTCCCGGCGGAAAGCGCGGGCTCGGCAGCCGTTCCCGCGGCGGCGCCGAGCCCGGCCATCGTCGCCGTGGACGCGGCGCACGGCGCGCCGGCGATATCCGAAGATCTCATCGGCGCGTCGCTGGCGACCTGGTCGGACATCACCCAGCCGTACGTCAAGGACACTCTCGTTTCCACCGGTCTGCACTCGGTGCGCTTCCCCGGCGGATCGGAATCGGACGCATACCACTGGCAGAACCCTGAAGCGATCTGCGCCGGTGAAGGCTACGCCTATCATCGGTCAACTTTCGACAACTTCATGACGTACGACGCGATCCCGGCGAAGCTCGACGTCTCCCTAACCCTCAACTACGGAAGCAACGCCGCGTGCAACGGCGGCGGCGATCCGGCCGAGGCGGCGGCCTGGGTGAGCTATGCCAAGAGCAAGGGCTACGCCGTGCGCCGCTGGACCGTGGGCAACGAAGTCTACGGATCGTGGGAATACGACTTGCACGCGAAAAAGAACGACCCCACGACGTACGCGAATGCGGTCGCGACGGGCTATTACCCTCAGATCAAGAAGGCCGATCCGTCCGCTCAGGTCGGCGTCGTCGTCGGGGGGAGTGCGTATCCCCAGTGGGATCCGATCGTCCTCAAAAAAGCCAAGTACGATTTCGTCGAGTATCACTACTACGCGCAGGCGCCGGGCGCCGAAAACGACGCTCAACTTCTCGGCACGGGCGTCACGACCTTCGCGAACACGCTTAAAGCCCTTCGCACGGAGATGACCTCGCTGGGGGTTTCGCCGTCGGTGCCGATCTACGTCGGCGAACTCAACACCGTCTATACGAATCCCGGCAAACAGACGGTCTCGATCGTCAACGGCCTGTTTGCTGCGATGGCGGTGGCCGAGATGATGGGACAGACCGGCGTCAACGCGGCGACGTGGTGGATCGCCTACGGCGGCTGCGACAACACCGGAAACAACGCGGCCTCCGTGTACGGCTGGCAGAGTTTCGGCGCGTATACGCTTTTCTCGGACGGCGGCGGCGAATGCGGGTCGAACGTCGCCGCGGGAACGCCGTTCCCCGACGCGCGAGCGTACGCGCTGCTGTCGCAATTCGCACCGGAGGGCTCCACGATTCGCACGGTAAGACTCACGAACGCGAGCGGCCTTCGCGCGTATGCCGACACCTCGCCGGGACGCTACGCGGTCCTGCTCGTCAACACGAACGAAACGCTCGCGCGACAATCCGTCATCGAATTGACCAACGCGCCGAAAACGAGCTATGCGGCGGCGCAGACCACCTACGGAAAGGCTCAGTACGACGAATCGAAGGCCGGCATTTGGGCCGCACCGGTCGCGCGTTCCTTGGGGACGGTGAAGACGACGTTCGACGTGACCGTGCCGCCTTGGAGCATCTCGCTCGTCACACTCCGGTAGACGGCGCCGTGTTAAGCCGGCTCCGCTTCGATCGCCGCCTTCGCGCGCGCGAGATCCGTTTGCATCTGAGCCGAAAGCGTCGGATACTGCGGGTCGAGATTCTCGAGGTGACGCACGATGATCGCCGCGACGGCTAGCCGCGCGTACCACTTACGATCCGCGGGGATCACGTACCACGGCGCGTGCGGCGTGCTCGTCTGCGAAAGCATCGCCTCGTACGCGCTCACGTAGGCGTCCCAGAAACCCCGTTCCTGCAGGTCCGCAGCCGAGAACTTCCACTGCTTGCTGGGGTCGTCGAGCCGGGATTCGAGCCGGCGCTTCTGTTCGTCTTTCGAGACGTGCAAGAACAGCTTGATCACGATGATGTCGTTGTGCGCGAGATATCGCTCGGCCGCATTGATGTCGGAATAGCGCTCCTGCCAAAACTCGTCGCCGCGTTCGGTCGCCTCTTCTTGGAAATCCCCGAGCAGCTCCGGGTGCACGCGCGTAACCAGGACGTTCTCGAAATACGAGCGGTTGAAGATCGCGATCTCGCCGCGAGCGGGGAGTTGGATCGAGGTGCGCCACAGGTAGTCGTGGCGGGCTTCCTCGACCGAGGGCTTTTTAAAACTGTGAACGTGCACGCCGGCCGGGTTCACACCCGTCATGACGTGTTTGACGACCCCGTCCTTGCCGGCCGTATCCATGCCCTGAAGAACGACGAGCACGCCGTATTTGCCCTGCGCGATGAGGCGGTCTTGAAGACCGGCCAGCGCCTCGACGTCGCTCGCCAACTTCTTCGCGGATTCGGATTTCGAAGCGAATCCGGGCGTCTCACCCGGATCGAAGTCGCCGAGACGTACGGTCGCGGACGGTTTGACGAGAAATCGTTCCAGATCCATGACACGGTCTTCGACGAAAGCGGCTATCCACGCTGCATCTCGAAAGGCACGTTTGTCATGGCCGGCTTTGATTCATTGGGACTGGATCCCGCACTGGTGAGCGCATTGGTGGCGCTTGGGTACGAGGAACCGACCGCAATTCAACGCGAGGCGATTCCCCCGCTGCTGGCCGGGCGGGACGTGCTCGGGCAGGCCGCCACCGGCACCGGAAAGACCGCTGCGTTCGCCCTTCCGCTCCTGAGCACGATCGGTGCCGCGACCGGAGCGCGCCGGAACGTTCGCGCGTTGGTTCTCGTGCCTACGCGCGAACTTGCGATGCAGGTGGCCGAGGCGATCCACAAATACGGCCGGCCGCTCGACGTGAGCGTGCTCCCGATTTACGGCGGTCAAGCGATGTCCTTGCAGCTGCGCGCGCTGCGGCGGGGCGTGGACGTGGTGGTCGCGACTCCCGGGCGCGCGCTCGACCACATCACGCGCGGGACGCTCGACCTTACCGCCGTCGAGGTGCTCGTTCTCGACGAAGCCGACGAAATGCTCGACATGGGATTTGCCGAGGAACTGGACGCGATTCTCGAGTCCGTGCCCAAGACGCGCCAGACGGCGCTCTTCTCGGCGACGATGCCGCCGCGCATCCGGTCCATCACCAAGCGCCATTTGAACGACCCCGTCCACGTCACGATCGCGAACGAAACCGCGGCTCCCGGAAAGAAGCCGCGGATTCGGGAAGTCGCGTACGTCGTGCAGCGGGCTCACAAGGTCGCCGCGCTTGCTCGCGTGATCGACATGGAGAGTCCCGCCTCCGCGATCGTCTTCTGCCGCACGCGGACCGAGGTGGACGAACTTACGGAGACGCTCGGAGCGCGCGGCTACCAGGCCGAGGCGATCCATGGTGGCCTCTCGCAAGAGCAGCGAGACCGCGTGCTGCGGCGCTTTCGCGAAGGGGCGTCCGACGTGCTCGTCGCGACGGACGTTGCGGCCCGAGGGCTCGACATCTCCCACGTATCGCACGTCGTGAACTTCGACGTTCCGTCGTCGCCCGACGCTTACGTGCATCGCATCGGCCGCACGGGCCGCGCCGGCAAGGAAGGCGTGGCGATCACGCTGGCGGAGGCGCGCGAACACCGGTTGCTGCGCAACATCGAACACCACACCAAGCGCAAGATCTCGATCGAAGGCGTCCCGACCGTTCACGACCTGCGCGAACGGCGGTTCGAACTCACGCGCGAGGCGCTCGCGGAGACGCTCGAAGGCGGCGACTTCGAGCGCTACCGCACGGTGGTCGAGTCTCTGGCCGCGGACCACGACGTGCTGGATCTCGCCGCAGCCGCCGTTAAACTCTTCGACCAAACGCGCGACGGGGGGAAGGACGACGAGGCGGACATCCCGGCGATCGCCATCGCTCCGGCGGCGCGTCCGGCCGGCAAGTTCACGCCCAAGGGCCCGCGCGCCGCGAACGGACCGCGCCTGAAATCCGAGGACGCGGCGCGCGTCTTCGTCGGCGTCGGGCGCAACGCAGGCATACGCCCGGCCGATCTGGTCGGTGCGATTGCGAACGAGGCGAACGTCAACGCGCGAGACATCGGCGCGATCGACATCGCGGACAAGTTCGCGCTCGTCGAAGTGCCGGCGGCCCGGGCCGCTGCAATCGTGACGGCGCTTCGGGGCACGACGATCCGCGGCCAAAAAGTCCAAGTTCGCATCGACCGCAAGAAATAATCGCGGTTTCGTGCCGGCGCCCGCATAATCCGGCGGCGATACGGGCATAGGCTTATGGTTTAGCGCTCTCGCTCGTCACACTTTCTCAGTCACCGATTAAAGGGGTCCACGCTCATGGCCAAGACACAACCGTTTCTCAGCGACGTTACCGAACTGCGACGCCGGGCACGCATGCACATCGCGCAAGGCGCCGTAACCTCGAGCTATCGAGGCGACGCGAAGCAAGTCTGCGCGATTTTGAATCAAGCGCTCGCCACGGAGATCGTGTGCGTTTTGCGCTACAAGCGTCATTTCTACAGCGCGAAGGGTCTCAACAAAGACGCCGTGGCGGCCGAATTCCTGGCCCATGCCGGCGAAGAACAGGGGCACGCCGACCGCATCGCCGAGCGCATCACGCAGCTCGGCGGCGAGCCCGATCTCAATCCCGCGGGCCTCGCTTCGCGGAGCCACTCCGAATACGTCGTCGCCGACGACCTAATCGACATGTGCAAAGAGAATCTGATCGCAGAGCGGATCGCGATCGAATCCTACACGGAGATCATCCGGTATCTCGGCGACAACGACCCGACGACGCGGCGCATGATGGAAGAGATCCTCGCCGTCGAGGAAGAGCACGCAAACGATATGCTGGACCTCATCGAAAAAATTAAGCCCGACGCACCGGTCCCGGCCGCGCGAAAGAAATCGTCCACGCGGACGGCCAAGCGCCGGTAAGCGCCTAGTGCAAGCGCGCGGCGAGCGCGATCGTGAGGCCGGCGCTTGCGAACAATACGAAGTATCCGAGCATGAGTGCGAGCGCCGCGACCTCGCGGTCTTCGCCGGAACGTGGAATCATCGCGTTTCCCTCCGTTTGCAGCATGATGCCACGCAAGACTGAACGCACCCGGAGAATCCGGTTATTTAGTACGCGATGGTTTCGATACGGAGCAGACGCTCGCCGTGCGGCAAACGAACGACCGCGCGGTCGCCGACTTTCTTCTCCAGCAGCGCTTGAGCGTGAGGCGAAAGCCAGCTGATCGTGCCGTGCGCCGGGTCGGCTTCGTCTTCTCCCACGATGCGGACCTGCGTCGCATTTCCGCGCTCGTCGAGCGTGCGAACGGCCGCCCCGAAGGCTACGCGATCGCGCGGCTGCCCCGCCGGATCCACCTCGACGGCCGACTCAACGCGTTCGCGATAGTAGCGAACGTTGCGCGCGTCCTCCGCCTTTTCGGCCGCGAGCAACGACGCGCGCAGGGCGGCCAAGCCCGACGGCGTGACGTAGTTGGGTTCCCCACTGATCGGGCGTTCGATCGGCTCGTCGGGCCGGTCTTCGCCCTCTTTTACGAAGGCTCGACTCATCTCATCCCCCTACGGCAATGGATTCTAGACCTTCGCGCTTGGTCTCCGGCACCATTCTCGCGACGAAGGCGATGGTGACCAGACAGAGCGCGGCGTAGACCGAAAAGGTCAGCGGCGTGCCCAAACGCGCCAGCATGGTGAGAAAGAACTGCGAGACGAGGAAATTCGCGACCCAGTTCGCGAGCGTCGAGATGCTCATGCCCAGTCCCCGGGCTCGCAGCGGAAAGATCTCCGAGATCAGCAGCCACACGATCGGCCCCAAACTAAAGGCGAAGCAGCCGACGTACAGCATCAAGCTCGCCAGCGTGATTCCGACCAGCGCTCCTTCCACGTGCGGCTGCGCGAAGACGAGGGCCAGCGTCGCGAGCGCCACAAACATCCCGGCGCATCCCCAGTAGAGCAGCGGCTTTCGGCCGACGCGGTCCACCAGGAAGATCGCGATCAACGTCGCGAGCACGTTGACGACGCCCACGAGCGCGGTCGCCAGGATCGAGGCCTGCGCCGATCCGATGCCCGCTAGCTGAAAGATATGCGGCCCGTAGTAAATCACCGTGTTGATGCCGGTAAACTGCTGCAACGAAGCCAGCCCGACGCCGATAAAGAGCGCGAGTTTGACGGCGGGCTCGCGCAACGCCTCGAAGCCGGCAACCCGCGCGGTCGCGGCTTGGCGAATGATTTGCTCCTCGGCGAGCGCCTCGTCCGGTCCGTGAATGCGCGCGAGATCGCGGCGAGCGTCCTCGTCGCGCCCGGCCTTAAACAAATAGCGAGGACTTTCCGGCATGAAGAGCATGCCCGCAATCAGGATCGTCGAGGGCACGACGGCCAGCCCCAGCATCCAGCGCCACGCTTCGTCGCGCGCGAGCGCGTAGTCCACGATAAACGCGCCGAGGATGCCGACCGTGATCGCGAACTGGTAAAGCGAAACCAGCGCGCCGCGAATCTCCGCGGGCGAGACTTCCGAGATGTAGAGCGGCGCGACGACCGAGGTGATGCCGATCCCGACGCCGATCACGAAGCGGGAGACGAGCAGCGACACGATCTCGGGAGAAAACGCCGACCCGATCGCGCCTGCGCCGAAGATGACGCCCGCCACGAGCAGCGACGTTCTGCGTCCGATCCGGTCGGCCAGGTAGCCGGCGGCGATCGAACCCAGAATGCAGCCGGCAAGCACGACGCTGACCGTGAATTCCGTGAGCGTCCGTCCGAGTCCGAAGTCTTTGGTGATGAAGAGAATGGCGCCGGAGATGACGCCGGTGTCGTACCCGAACAGCAGGCCGCCCAGCGCGGCAATCGCCGCCACGAGCAGCACGAACGGTCGCATGTCTAGCCGAGTTCGGACGGCCGGGGCACAGCCCTTCGCGGTCGAAGAACGGACCATGGATCTCGATGCCGCCGCCGCGTACCATGAGAAGCATCACGGCCAAGCGCTCGTTGTCGCACGCGGCGAGGACGTTCTTCTCGAGCGTTACGGAAACGGCTTGGAATCGTCGCAGCCGCACGCGCTCTACAGCGGGACGAAGAGCTTCTGGGGCGTGCTCACGATCGCCGCGCAGGAAGACGGGCTGCTCGCGCTCGACGAGCTCGCGTGCGAGACGATCCCCTGGCGCGAGGACGCGCGCAAGAGCCGCGTCACGCTGCGCATGCTGCTCGACTTGACGGCGGGGTTCGGCTTCGGCGGCCTGGGCGCGGCGGTCCCCGAGTACGCGAAAGCGATCGACCTGCCGCTCAAAAACGATCCGGGTTCGGTCTTCACGTACGGCGGAATCGCGCTGCAGGTCTTCGGCGCCGTACTCGCCGCGAAGCTGCGCGCCTCCAACGGTGGAATCTCCCCGCAGGAGTACCTTCGCGCGCGCGTGCTCGACCCGGCCGGCGTCACCATCGCACGATGGCGCTCGTTACGGGACGGCACGCAGCCGCTCCCGACCGGCGCATTCCTCACGGCGCGCAATTGGCTGGCCTACGGGCGCTACGTTTACCGCGAACGCGGACGGTTCGACGCCTGCTTTCACGGATCGAGCGCGAACGCGCGATACGGCCTCGCCTGGTGGTTAGCGCTGCCGGGCGTGCCCGCGCCGGATCTGGTCTACGCAAGCGGAGCCGCCGGCCAGGCGCTCTACCTCGTTCCGTCGCTCGATCTTACCGTCGTCCGGTTCGGCACGAGCGCATCGTACAAACACGATGCGCTCTTGAAACGTCTGCTTACGGCTTGAACATCGTGACCGGTTTGAGGCCGGCCGACTGCAGGATCGCGTTCACGGCCGGCAGTTGCCGCGCATCGTATTGGCGGTAGCGCTCCACTCCCTGCGCGACTTCGGCGTCCACGCGATTTCCCGCCTCGACGATGGGCGGAGTGATCAAGTTTTGCGACTGGAAGTACGCGCCGAAGACGTCCTCGCGCAACGCGCCCGGACGCTGGATGCCGTCCTCGTCGTTGTGATAGTCGGCCGTCAGCGAGTCGAACAGCGCCTTCCGGGCGGCCGTCGCATCCGCGATCTTGGAGGTCGCTGCCGCGTCGTTCTTCTTCGTGGCTACGGCGCTCGCCGCGTCGAGCTGCTTCTGAACGTCGTCGAGCGAGTTCAGCATCTGATCCACGGTCGAGAGCTGGCGCATGAAGTGCAGCGAATACTCGTAGGTCCGCTCGTAGTCGGCTTGCGTGAAGCGGCTGCGCGGATCGGGCTTAACGACGAAGGGCTGCACGTAGGTGCGTCCGCCCAGCGTCATCCGAACCGAATAGGCGCCCGGCGGAACGGCCGGCCCTTCGCTGGGTCCCTGGTATCGCTCCTTGGCGGCGCCGGTCCACTTGACCGGACCGTCCACGCCCCAGTCCCACGTGTAGCGATTGATCCCCACGTTGTTGTCCACGTAGGCCACGTCTTTGCCGGCGATTTTGTGCGTGCCGCTTACGTTGCGAATCACGCGCCCGTGCGAATCGAGAATTTGAATCGAGGGATTTCCCTTCTGCACCGCCTTTTGATAAAAGGTTACGACGGTGCCGTTGGCCGGATTGTCGGCAGCGTAGTCGGTATACGTGCCCTCGTCGTTGCCGTGCAACGTATATTGATAGGCGTCGCGCGGTTTGAACAGCGCCGAGCCGGACGCGATTGCGCCTTGCAGCTCTTGAATCGGACGCATGTCGTCCATGATATAGGCCGAGCGCCCGTGCGTCGCGATGACGAGATCGTTGAATTGCGGCTGCATGCGGATATCGTAGACCGCCGACGGCGCGATGCCGTTCTGGAAGGCGCTCCAGTTGGCGCCGCCGTCGAACGAGATCCAGACGCCTTGCTCGGTTCCCGCGTACACGACGTTCGGGTTGTGAATGTCGGGGCGAACCGAGCGGACGTATTGGTCTGCGGGCAGGCCGGTGACGATCGGATTCCACGTCGCGCCGAAGTCGTGCGTCACGTACAAGTAGGGCTTGTGGTCGCCGACGTAGTGGCGGTCGAGCGCCGCGAAGGCCGTGCCGGCGCGAAGCGTTGACGGCGCGACGATTTCGAAGCGGCCGTCGGGAAGCGTCCCGGACGGGGTGACGTTCTTCCAATGCGCTCCGCCGTCGCGCGTGAGCTGGACTTGGCCGTCGTCGGTGCCGACCCAGATCTCACCACGTCGCAGCGTCGAGCCTTCGATGTCCAGGATCGTGTTCGTGTATTCCGCGCCGGAGACGTCGTGCGTGATGGGACCGCCCGACGGCTGCTCGTGCGCTTTGTCGTTGAGCGTGAGGTCGGGGCTGATGACCTTCCAATGGATGCCGCGATCGGTGCTCTGGAAAACGACGTTGCCGCCGTACCACGCCGTGTGCGAATCCCACGGCGCGAACGCGATGGGCGAATCCCAATTAAAGCGGTACCGCGCTTTGGAGAGGTCGTAACCTTCGAGCGAGAGGCCGTTATAGGGTCCGGCCGACCACGAGTCCTGCGTCACCTTGTTGTACACTTGCAGCGCGCCGTTCTCGGCATCGCTCCAGATGAAATTCGGATCGCTCGGATCGGGGACGGACCATTCGCCGTCGCCGCCGACGGTGTTGATCCAATGCTTGTTGAGGATGCCGCTGGGGTCGAGCGAGTTCGACGGACCGCACCATGCGTTGTTGTCTTGCAAGCCCACGCAGACGGTATACGGATTCTCGTTCGAAAGGCCGACGTGGTAGATCTGGCCGATCGGCATGTTCCGCGCGGAGAACCAATTCTGCAAGTCCAGCGTCAGCGCGTAGCCGCCGTCCATGCCGACGATGATGCGTTGTGGATCGTTGGGCGCGATCCAGATCGCGTGGTAGTCGACGTGCACCCCCTCGGCGATCTCGTGAAACGTCTTGCCGCCGTCTTTGGAAACGGCGAGCGCTTCGGAGACCGCGTAGACGCGGTTCTCGTCTTTCGGGTCCACCGCGATGTGCGAGAAGTAAAACGGACGCTGGTCGATGAGCGTGTCTTTGCTGATCATCGTCCAGTTGGCTCCGCCGTCGTCGCTACGCCAGAGGATGCCGTCCTTCGACTCGACCAGCGCATAGACGCGGTTGCCGTCGGTCGGAGCGACGGCCAAGCCGATGCGGCCCGTCACGCCTTCGGGAAAACCGTGGCCCACGATGCGCTGCCACGTTTCGCCGCCGTCGGCGGACTTGTAGAGACCGTCTTGGTCGCCGCCGCTCTGGAACGTCCACGGCTTGCGGCGGAACTGCCAGATGCCCGCGTAGACGACGTTCGGGTTGCGAACGTCCATCGCCAGATCCGACGCGCCGCTCATCGGGCCGGCGTAGAGCGTCTGCTTCCAGGTCTTGCCGCCGTCCTCGGTCACGTAGACGCCGCGGTCCGAGCTGTCGGCGAACACGTCGCCGAGCGCCCCGACGATGACGTGATTCGAATTGCGGGGATCCACGAGAATCCGCGATATGAACCGCGAGTTCTTCAGACCCATGTTGGTCCACGTGTCGCCGCCGTCGGTCGTCTTGTAGACGCCGTCGCCGTAACTGACGTCGTTGCGGGGATTGCTCTCGCCCGTCCCGACCCAGACGACGTCGTTGTTGTTCGGATCGATCGTGACCGCGCCGATCGCGCCCACCGGCTGCTTGTCGAATACCGGATCCCAGGTCTGCGTGCCGTTCGCGCTCTTCCACACGCCGCCGCCCGCAGATCCGATGTAGTAGAGCTTCGGATCGGTCGCGCTGCCGGCGACGGCCGCGACGCGGCCGCCGGCCGTGGCCGGACCGATCTCGCGCCACTGCATGTTCCCCCATGCCGGTCCCGGCGTCGGAGACGGCGTCGGGGACGGAGTCGGGCTCGCAGGCTTCGCGGAGGTTGCGGCTGCAGCGGCAGGCGCCGCAGGCGCTGACGAACCTGCCGGCACGACCACAGCCGGCGAAGCCAATGCCGCCGGCGGCGATGCCATCGCCGCCGGTGACGGTGATGCGGTGGGCGCAGCGCCCAGGGCGGGAAGCGCCGCGAACACCGTGGCGGCAGCGAAAAGGACGTTGCGAAGCCCGATGGGATTCACGCGTGGAGTCTCCTTAGATAACAGAAAGACGAAGCGGGCGAACGAGGCCTCGTGCTGCGGTGCGCGGTGCGTTTGCCTTCTCCTGCGCGGGTCCGCTCAAAGAATCCTCAAAACGGCGCGAGCGCTTACGGATGCGGTGAAAGCGCCCGCATCGCCGAAAGGCCGGCGAACGCTGCGAGCAGGCCCAGGAGGACGCTGGCCACGGCATAGAGCGCGGCCATCACCGGCGCACGGTCGCCGGCCAGGGTCAGCATGTCGAGCGAAAACGTCGAGAAGGTCGTATACCCGCCGAGCACGCCGATCATGAGAAAGCTTCGGACGAACGGCGCGCTTCCGACCAGTCGCGTCTGGACGAGCTCGGCCAGGACGCCGATGGCGAAGCTGCCGGAGACGTTGACGACGAGCGTGCCCCACGGAAATCCGGGTCCGAGGCGCTGCGCGACGGCCGTCGCGACCACCAGGCGCAAGATCGAGCCGATCGCGCCGCCCAAGCCCACCGACGCGATCGCCGCCAGGTTCACGGCGCCGGCGCTCCGCTGGGCAGCGGCGAGGCCAAATAGCGCGGAACGTTGACGTGATACGCATACCACTGCGACCACGCGATCATGACGCACATCAGCACGAACAGGGCCAAGAGGATCCACCCCCAAGCGGCCCGGCGTTTCGGCGACATTTCACGGAATCGGCTCATATTTTTCTACGCTCCCCTCGTTCGGGGCCAAGCGATGCTACCTTTTCCACAAGGAACCCGCAGTACGAGGGGGTAGCATACCGTTCGATATGTCTTTGACTTCCAAGCCTCTTGCAGGTCTGTTGGCTGCCCTGGGGCTGGCGGGCGCTTTCTGCGCCGGCGCAGGCACGGCGCGCGCTTCCGAGGTCTCCACGCTCGCGGCGCCGACCACCGTCTCGGTCTACGCGCGCGTGCTCCATCACATCAATCCCGATATGCCGTCGTGGCAGAGTCACGATCTGGCGCGTCACGTGCTCGCCAACGCGCAGCGCTGGCGGATCGACCCGAAAGTCTTGGTCGCGATCGTCACGGTCGAATCGCAGTGGAACACCGGCGCCGTGTCTCCGGCCGGCGCGATCGGCCTGGGACAGTTGATGCCTGGGACCGCCGCCAAGCTGCGCGTGAATCCGCACAACGCCGTGCAAAATCTCTCCGGCGCCGCTCGCTATCTCAGCGGCTTGCTGACGCGATTCGGAAACTACCGTCTCGCGTTCGCCGCCTACAACGCCGGCCCGCAGGCCGTCGTCAACTACGGCGGCGTCCCGCCGTACGCAGAGACGCAGAACTACGTCGTGCGCGTCATGCATCAATTCGAACATCTCGTCGCCACGGTACACGTGCCGAAGGCCCACCCGCAATCGGCCGTCGACAAGGATCTCGTTGCCGCCAAGGCGTCCATTCAAGATTTGAACTACTGGACCCAGAGCGACGACCAGACGCTCTAAGCCCTACCGGTAAGAATCGCTTCCACCGCATCCTCGAACGTGTGCGCCGCATCGATGCGAATCGAACGGGCGCCGGCATTGCGCCCCGCGTCGACGTCGCTCGGCTTGTCGCCGACGACGACCGTTTCCGCAGGATCGAGACCGAACGCCCGTGCGGCCTCGAGCACCAGCTTCGGCGCGGGTTTGCGGCAATCGCACCGGTCGTCGGGCCCGTGCGGACAGACGAACCATCCGTCGAACCGCCCGAGCAGATCTTCGACGCGCGCGTTGACCGCGTCCACGTCGCGCAGCGTAATCAGACCGCGGCCGACGCCGCTCTGGTTAGTGACGACGCCCAGGCGAAGGCCGCGCGCGCGTAGCGCCGCGAGCCCCTCGCGTACGCCGCGCATCGGCTTGACCTGACTCGGATCCCCGTTGTACGGGACGTCTTCGACCAGCGTTCCGTCGCGATCGAACAGCACGGCCCGAATCCGGCTCACGCCTGCGTTGCGACCGGTACCGGCTCGGGGACGTAGACCTCCGCGCCGTTCGCGACGAACTCGCGCGATTTCTCTTCCATGCCTTTTCGCGCGTACTCGCGCACTTCTTGCGTGATCTTCATCGAACAGAAATGNNGGCAGCGTCTCGTCGTGGAACTCGCGCGCGGTCTCCGGATCGAGCGAGAGCTCGAACTGATCTTTCCAACGAAACTCAAAGCGCGCCTTGGAGAGCACGTCGTCCCAGTGGCGAGCGCGCGGGTGTCCCTTCGCGACGTCGGCGGCGTGCGCGGCGATCTTGTAGG
>PMFP01000164.1:299-5221 GCA_003155175.1 Vulcanimicrobiota bacterium | reverse complement strand
GCGGAAAGACCTCACCAAACTTGGACCAGACGACGCAAAACGTCGGATGCGTATGCACCACGCACGCGACATCGGGCCGCACGCGATACGCTGCGAGATGTAGCGGGAGTTCGCTGCTGGCTAAGGCGCGCTCGTCGCGTGCGTTGCCCGACGCATCGACCTGCACGATCTCGCGCGGGTCCAACGCGCGCAGCGAACGCGCGGCCGGCGTGACGAGCACGTCGCCGTCCGGCAAGCGCACGCTCACGTTCCCGCTCGATCCGGTGACCAAGCGCCGCTCCCAAAGCAGCGTGCAATACGCGACGATCTCGGCGCGAATCGCGGCTTCGCCGACGACGCCATCGCCGTTTTCGCTCATGCCTTTGCGCTACGACGCAAGAGCGCACCGGCCCTCGGGCGAAGCGAGGGCTATGGTCGAATCTTCGTTAGGCCGCGTTATCGTCGCGGAAGCCTTTGACGAGCGCGGTCTCGACGTTTTGCGCGGGGCGGGCGTCGAGGTCGTCTCCTGCGTCGGCGCGCCGCGCGAACGGCTCGTCGAGATGCTCGGCGACGCGCGGGGCCTCATCGTGCGCTCGGAGACGCGCGTGGACGCCGGACTTCTGTCGCAGGCCCCTCATCTCGAAGTCGTGGCGCGGGCCGGGGTCGGCGTGGACGCGATCGACGTGGACGCCGCAACGGCTGCGGGCATCGTCGTGGTGAACACGCCCAGCGCGAACACGATCTCCGCGACGGAGCAGACCTTCGCGTTGCTCCTGGCGGCCATGCGCCACGTCTCGCGCGCGCACGCGTCCGTGCAGGCCGGGCTCTGGGATCGCAAGCCGTTCGTCGGGAACGAGCTGTATGGGAAGACGCTCGGCATCATCGGCCTTGGGCGCATCGGGAGTAACGTCGCGCATCGCGCCAAAGCGTTCGGCATGAACGTGATCGCGCACGATCCGTATATCCCGGCCTCGCGCGCCGGCGCCCTCGACGTCACGCTCGAGGGCCTGGACGAACTGCTGCGCGACGCCGACATCGTGACGCTGCACATTCCGCTTACCGCGCAAACCGTGCGTTTCATCGACGCCCGCCGGCTCGCCGCGATGCGCCCGGGCGCGGTGCTCGTCAACTGCGCGCGCGGCGGCGTCGTCGACGCCGAGGCGCTGATCGGAGCGCTGGATTCGGGACATTTGCGCTGCGCCGCAATCGACGTCGTGCCGCAAGAACCGCCGCCGAAGGATTCTGCATCGGAGCGGCTCCTGACGCATCCGCACGTGGTCGCGACGCCGCATCTTGGCGGCTCCACGTTCGAAGCGCTGGAACGCATTGCGCTCGAACTTGCGGGCGACGTCGTTCGGGTTCTGGGCGGCCGTCCGGCCAGTGGAGCGGTGAACGCGCCTTCGCTCGAAGGCGCCGACGCGGAACTCGCCGGCGGCTTCGTCGATCTCGCGTACCGGATGGGCGCGCTCTTGCCGCAGCTCTTCGACGAAGCGCTGCGGAGCGAAGTCGCGCTCGTGCTGCACGGCGATCTCGCCGAGAGCGACGGCCGCCCGTTCGTCGCCGCGGCGTTGGCGGGTGCGCTGCCCCAGTTTACCGACCGGCGCGTTACCAACGTAAACGCCGTCGCCGTCGCGCGCGAGCTGGGCGTCCGGACGGCGATCGTGAACGAAGCGGCGACGCCTCCGTATCGCGCCACGCTAGCGATCGCTGCGGGCGGCCACCGGATCGCCGGGACGGTGTTGCCGGCCGGTCCGCGCATCATCGACGTGGACGGCTACGAACTCGACGCGATTCCGGCCGGAACGCTCATCGTGACGCGGCATCACGACGTACCCGGAATCGTCGGCCGCATCGGTTCGATCTTGGGGGCGGCGAACGTCAACATCTCGACGATGCAAGTGGCGCGCAATGCGCGCGAGGGCTTGGCAATGATGGTACTGGGCGTCGACCGCGGTTTCGATCGCGAGGTCCTCGAAGCGATCGAAGACGTGCCGGGCATCGAGTCGGCGCGTGTCGCGCGCGTTCCGTGAGACTGTACGTCGCCCGCCACGGCGAAACGGACTGGAATCGCGCCGGGCGCTACCAGGGCCGTCGCGAATCGGATCTCACCGAACTCGGCTTTCGGCAAGCGTCGGCACTCGCCGGCCGCTTAGCGGAAGAAGAGCCCCCGGTGACGCGGATTCTCTCCAGCCCGCTGCGACGATGTCTGGAAACGGCACGTCCGTTGTCCGAGCGCTTAGGCATAGCGATCGAGCCCGACGAGCGCTTGATCGAAATCGCGCACGGCACCTGGGAAGGACGCCTCCGCGACGAGATCGAGCGGAACGACGCCGAAACGATGCGGAAGTGGCGACAAGACCCGTCTCACGTCGCGTTCGTCGACGGCGAGACGCTCTCGCAGGTGCGCGGACGCTGGCGCGAATTTGCCGGCGCCCTTCGCGCTGAAGATACCGTCGCCGTGTTCACGCACGACGTCGTCGTTCGCCTGGCGATCCTGGACGCAGGCCGCTTGCCGCTCGACGCGTTTTGGAAGCCCGCCGTCAGCAACGGAGCCTATGCGACGCTGAATGTCGTCGACGGCGTGTGGAGCGTCGAGCGGGAACGCACCGACGCCCACCTCGCCGGCATCGCCGCCGACGAGGCTGCCCAGGCCCTGTAGCGCCGGGCGAAGGCTAGACGGTCTGCTGCGCGCGGCCCCACTTCGTCGGATTTTGTCCGGGGTTGGGCATCTCGAATACGACGGTCCACGAATCGTTTGAACTCACTTGAAAGTGCATCGGCGTCCAACCGCTCGAGGCGCGCTCGTTGAGCAGCTGTTGCAGCGCGTCGCCGTTTCCGGGGTCGCGGACGAAATCGACCTTATACATCGTTTTTTGCATGCTCAAAGCCTATCACGTTGCCGGTCGCACCGAAAGCGCAAAAACGGAGGCGCGGCTTGCTCGCTTGCCCGGGTGTCTACGGATTGGGGACGCGGTCGTTGACGCCGTTGCCGAGCGTAGTCCAACGATGCCCCCCGTCGGTGGACGCGTCGATGCGGACGTCGTAATGGTTTGGGTTGGGAAACGTGTTGCGCACGCGCAGCAAGACGGGCACGCCGCCCGNNCCGCGCGCGTGTAGACGCTGAGCTGATTGCCCGCCGTTTGACCGTCGGTGAACTGCAGGTCGCAGACCAGATATGCGGTACCGCCGTGCCAGGTGCACGCCGTGCGCGACGTCGTCTTGCCGGCCTTGGAATAGCTGGAGTCGTACGTCGTGGTCGTTCCGGTCCACGTTCCGGCGTAGAGGGACCGCGCGTCGGACGCCGCTGAAGCGGTTTGCGCGAATGCCGCCGCAGACGTCGCAATGACGGCCAGTACGGCCGCCATTGCAGAGCGCGCGATGCGGATGGTTACTGTCCTTGCGCGAGCGAAAAGCCGGGCTCGCCGTTGAACGTGAAGAGCCCTTCGGTCTTGATGACGTCGAAGCCGACGCGCTCGCAGGCCTCGATGATGCGCGCCATGTGCCCGGCCGTGAAGGGTTCGCCGTCGGCCTCGAAGCGGCACGACCAATGATCGCTCCAATACGTGTCGGGGTTGGGATGCGGCCACACTTTGGTCCCGCGATTGCTGATGACGGTGAGCTTGGTTCCGGCGACGTCGAGCGTCTGCATCCGCTTGGCGATGACGCTCGGATCCCCGTCACCGTAGTCGATGAAGATGTCCACGCCGACGCGCTCTTTGATCGGGCGCACGCCGGCCGGCCGGATGCTCAGATCGAGATGGGTGTCGGGCAAGTACTCGGCGGGCTTGAGATGGAGCGGCCGCTGACCGATGCGGGCGATCACCGCGTCGGCGAACTCCTTGGTTCCAACTTTCTCTTTGCTAATGCCTTCGGTGTAGATGTCGTAGGTGTGGACGCCGTCCTCGATCGTGCGCAGCCACGCGTTGTGCGCGAGTTCGGCTGCCTGGCCTTGTCCGATGTGCACGAGCATCAAGAGTGCGCCGTGAAGAAGACCGGAGGGGTTGGCCATGTTCAGGCCGGCGCGACGGGGAGCCGACCCGTGGATCGCTTCGAACATCGAGCAATGGTCGCCGATGTTGGCCGAGCCGGCCAAGCCCACCGACCCCGTGATCTGCGCCGCCACGTCCGAGAGGACGTCGCCGTAGAGATTGGGCATGACGATGACGTCGAAGGCTTCCGGCGTGTCGGCGAGTTTGGCCGCGCCGATGTCGACGATCCAGTGCTCGTGCTCGATCTCGGGATACTCCAGCGCGATCTCCTCGAACGTGCGATGGAACAAGCCGTCCGTGATCTTCATGATGTTGTCTTTGGTGAANNACGATCCGCTTGCTGCCGGGGCGCGAGATGAGTTTGAGGCACTGCGCCACTTGATTGGTTTGCCGGTGCTCGATGCCGCCGTAGACGTCTTCCTCGTTCTCGCGCACGATGACGATGTCCATGTTCGGATGCTTGGTCGAGACGTACGGGTGCAGCGACGAGCAGGGGCGCACGTTGGCGTACATGCCCAGCGTCTTGCGCACCGTGACGTTGAGGCTCTTGAAGCCGCCGCCTTGCGGCGTCGTAATCGGCGCCTTGAGGAAGACCTTCGTCCGGCGCAGCGACTCCCAGGACGATTCCTCGATGCCGGCTTGCGAGCCGCGCTGGTAGACGCGCTCGCCGATGTCGATCGGCTCGATGTCGAGCCGGGCGCCTGCGGCGGTGATGATCCGCAGGGTGGCATCCATAATCTCCGGCCCGATGCCGTCGCCGTAGGCAACGGTCACGGGGACTTTTTTCGCGGTCGCGATCGTGGTGGTCAAGGCGGTCTCCTCATATTCTCTAGACGCCCGGGTGAGGTTCGCCGCGAGTATCCGCCGGCGCCTACTGCCCCCCGCTCAGGGTCCAGTCCTGGGCGTTCCACCCCTCGCTGATCCCGTTGGGCTGGAAGTGATGCAGCCGAGGCG
>PMFP01000164.1:0-219 GCA_003155175.1 Vulcanimicrobiota bacterium | reverse complement strand
TTGCCGCCGTTGAGGATGCCGCCGCTCTGCGCGGCCGCGTACAGGCTGGCATACGAAAAGCTCTTGAGCTCGACCTCGACCCCAACGGGGCGCAGGTCCTGCTGCACGGCAAGCGTCGCGTTGCGCGCGAGCTCGCTGCCTTGCCCGTACACCAAAAGCAACGACAGCCGCGCTCCGTTCTTGACGCGTACCCCGTCGGGCCCGGGATGCCAGCCGGCG
>PMFP01000109.1:17777-18104 GCA_003155175.1 Vulcanimicrobiota bacterium | reverse complement strand
TGCAAGCGGTCTCGACCTTCGTCGGCGGATCGCAAAAAAGCGGATTTACGCTCAGCGGCATCTATCCGGACCCGCGGGTCTTCAACGTCGTCGCTCTCGACGCCGCCGGGAACACGATCGTCGGCACGGGGAGCCCGTCGTTTTCCGTCGCTTCGTCGAACGCTGCGTTTTCAATCTCGCCGCCGACCGCGCAAGCGTCGAACACCTTTTCGGTTACGCCGGTGGGCACGCAGGACGCCACAGCTTCGCTCACCGTCCGCGCATCGTTCGCGGATGCGACGACCTGCAAGCAGAGCGATGCGGCGTGTTCGGCGAAGGTCGGCGTCA
>PMFP01000109.1:0-17714 GCA_003155175.1 Vulcanimicrobiota bacterium | reverse complement strand
AGAGCCGGTACCGTCTACGACCTATCGGCGGACACGGGGGCAATCATTTGGTCTGCGAACGTTCCCGCTACTCAATTCCCGCAGTCGGGAAAAGGTGCGCTTACGCTTGACACGGACGATGGCCTTATCCTCGTCGGCGAAAATCCACCTAATACGCCCGAGCCGTCGCCAGTCGCTGCCCTGCGCGTTACCGATGGCGACCTCGCGTGGCAAGAGACCCTCCCGGGCCTCGTTCGCTCGGCGGCGGTTTACGCCGGCGGACGCTTTTACGAGGGCTGGTCGGGGGGGGACAGGCCGGGCTGCATCAACGGCGGCGTAACGGCTCTCGATGCACGAACCGGTGCGCAAGATTGGACTTGGCTCACTAATCCGATCCTGAATCCTGGCGGCGGAGGCGGCATCTGGGGCGCGATCGGTTATGACGGTACGAATCTCTATTTTGGTACGGGCAACACATGCTCGGTTACGGCCGATATGCAGGGTGCCGCAGCCGTCAGCCTGAGCGGTACCACGGTCTGGTCTTTTGTTGCCGATCCCGATGTAAACGACGATTCGGATACGGGGAGCAGCGTTATGCTCGAGAACGGCACTGCAACGCTCATGAACAAGAACGGCAGTCTCTATAATCTTGAGGCGGCCACGGGTAAGGTAAATTGGTCTACGCCGCTTGGCGCCGTCAACGGGATGGGCGGCTTCGCCTCGCCCGGAGGAGACGGATCAACAATCGTGGTTGGCGCCGGCTTCTTTCCCGAGGAAGGTAGCGCACGAGGCCCAGAATCCGGCCGCGTGTCCTGTCCAATACGGAGCAGCCCAAATNNGGTTGGTGTAGGTACGACCGGCGAAGTTCGGTGGACGATTGCTATGCAAAACGGAATCGTCAATTCTGCGACTGTCAGTGATGGAATCGCTTGGGAAGGCATGGATACGCGTATGGACGCGATCGACATTCATACTGGATCGATACTTTGGTCCTTTTCGGATCCGTCAGCCGTTAGGTTTGACGCTGGGGCGATCGTCGTACCTAGCGGTTTATATATCGCTGATAGAGAAGGCACTGTGTACGCACTGAGTCTTCCTGCCGCGAGCGCATCTTCGGCGTCTCGACCCGGGAAGTAGCGTTGCGTCACTAATTGTCAGGGCCGACACCTCGCTGAAGATCCGACAAGCGGACGGCGTAGATGGAGTTCGTGTTGGAGACGAACATCGTGTTGCCCACGATGAGCGGAGGCGAGATGCTAAAACCATGCGGGAACTTGACCCTCTGCTCGACCTCGCCGTCGTTCGCTCGCACGATGTAGAGCGTCCCTCCGGCGTCGCCGAAGTAAACGAGTCCGTCTTTTTCGACGGCGCTCATCTTTACCGGGTGAGGAGTCGGGACGGTCCAAAGCACGTTCCCGTTCTTGGCGTCGAGCGCAACGAACGTCTTGTCAATGGGCACGGCGTCAAAGAAGCGCCCTTTTGCGTAAAGGCCGGCGATGGCGTCCATGTGGGAACCTTCGTTTGTTGCTGTTCCGGGCTTAAACGCATGCAGCCACTTTAAGGCTCCGGTTCGCGCGTCTAGCGCGGCGATCTCGTTGTGCGAGGGTTCGATCAGAACGCTGTAGAGAACCCATCCACCCAGCGGAGCCCACAATTTTTCGCGCCACGTCGTCGGGTTGTCGCCACTCTCTGGAAGCCACGATTCGACGAAAACCGTGCCGTTTGCGATGGTTGGCGAACAGCCCCTTGCGCCGTACGGCTGCGACCATCTAGAAGCCCCGCTGCCGTCGATTGCGAACGTGTGCTGGAACATCTGTCGCGCGGCGTTCGGCCCGTCTTTCTGGTACGTCGAATCGTATAGCAAGAAGCTGTAGCCGGTTATCCCGTAAATTAGGTTGTCATAGAGGTTTAGTGATGCCATGAGGTCGGCGCCGGGCGTGGGTTTCTTCCAAAGCAGCGCACCGGTCTTCGCCTGCAATGCATACATATTCAGATCGCCGCTCGGAAACACGATTTCGGGTACGCCGCCGACCGTAAGAAAAACGGGAGTCGGCATGTTTTGGCCGATCGTATCGAACTTCCAAACGATCGCTCCGGTTGCGGCGTTCAGCGCGTAGAAGCTGTCGCCCCCGACCCGGCCCGAGAGCGGATCGGGCAAACCCAACGGCGGAAGACCGAGGTCGATTCCGCCGCCGACGAAGACCAAGCCATCGGCGACCACAGGCGTGTTCATCACGATGTTGGAAAGGGTCGTGTGCCAGCGCTCTTGACCCGTTCGCGCATCCACCGCGTAGATGTTGTGGTCGAAACTCTCGTAGTAGAGCGTCGTTCCGACGATGGAAATGCCGCCGTTGATCTTGTCTTCGGCGTCGGAGCGCCAAGCCACGCTCCAATCTGGTTTTGTGAAGACGGCGTTGTGGTCGCTCGCGTATTGGTACTGCGCCCAGGTTCGGTCCGGAATCGTCTGTGCCGAGCTACGAGCGACGCAGTTTGCGAGAAGGAGCACGGTAGCCAGCGTCGTTAGACACTGCTTCATAAAGCGGGACTCCGGTAGCGGACGAACTTTCATGACGATGGCCCGGCTCCCCGCTGGAGGTCGTTTAGCGGAACTGCGTAGACGGATTTTCCGTTCGCGACGAACAGCGTGCCGCCCACTATAACTGGGGGCGAGATTCCAAACGTGTCTGGGAATGCGACGCGTTGCATGACCTGTCCGTCGGCGGCCCGCACGATGTAGAGCGTGTTTGCCGCGTCGCCGAAATAGAGCAGCCCGTCGTTAATGACGGCGCTCATCTTTACGGGGTGAGGCGCCGTGGAAAGCGTCCATAGCAACGTGCCGCTTTTCGCGTCGAAAGCCTCAAAGTTGCGAACCGCCGCGAACGATTCATAGAAGCGGCCGTCTGCGTAAGCCCCGGCTACCGTCTGCATGTTCGAGCCTTCCCTCGTTCCGCCGCCAATTCCGGATTGATGCGACCAGAGAACATCTCCCGTCGTCGCATCGAGAGCCGTAACGGTGTTGCGCATGAAGCGCACTGGCGGTCGCGCAAGCACGGGGAACCACAAAGTGGGGTTCTGCTCAAATGACTCGGCGAAAACGGTGTTGGCTGCCACGGTGGGCGAGCCACCTGGCTCACCGACCGGGGTTCGCCACGCAAACTTACCGCCGCTGTTGACGGCCCAGGTCTGCTTGTTCACCATCCTGTTCGTGACGGTGCCGGCTTGGAAGTATATCTGATCGTTCGCTATTTTGGCACCCGTTATTCCGTAGATTAGGCCGCCGGACATGGCTAGCGATGCCATCATGTCGACTCCCGAAACCGGGACCTTCCAAAGCAATTTGCCCGTTCGCGCGTTCAGCGCGTAGACGTGAAGGTCGCCGCCGGTGAAGATGAACTTCGGAGTCCCGCCGTCGTTGAGAAAGACTCCCGTGGGCATGTCGTGGCCGACCGTGCGAAATCTCCAGACGATCCGCCCCGTCGCCGCGTCGAGCGCGTAGATGCTGTTTCCCTCTTTTCGGCCGGCCATCGGGTTGGGCAACGTGTCCGGAGATATCCCCGGGTCGATTCCCTCGCCGGCGTACACGAGGCCGTTGGCGACGACCGGCGTGTTCATCACTACGTCGGTGAGCGTCCGGTGCCAAATCTCTTTTCCGGTTAGCGCGTTCACCGCGTAGACGTTGTGGTCGAAACTTTCGAAATACAGCGTCGTTCCGACGATCGAGAGGCCGCCGTGAATGATGTCGCCCGCTTGCGCTTTCCAGGATACGCTCCAGTCAGGACTGTCGAAGACGGCGTTATGGTCGCTGCTGTATTGGTATTGCGGCCACGTCGTCGTCGGAAGCGGTTGCGCGCTCGCATTGCACGGCACGCAAAACCATGCGCCTGCCAGTGCGGCGAACGCGGCTAGCCACATTGCGCTGGTGCGCGTCATCGCTACTGACTAACTTGCGCCGACTCTAACGTCGAGTTGAACGGCTGCCAGCCGGTGTGCCCGTCTCGATAGCCGAGGTCGTAGTTGTACGTCAGGTCCGCTTGGTCGTCGAAGACGACGAAACTTCCGGCCAGATTTCCTTGCGGACGAATGATCGTCGGGACGAACGGCAAGATCGTCGTGCTTTCGGCGAAGGCGAGCAGCACCTGATATTCCAAAATGCGGCGCTGCATCGTGGTGAAGACGCCGAGAGAGATGTCCAGCAATCCGGTGTAGTTCACAGGCTTGTCCGACGGCGGCGGATCAACGAGCACGACTTGCAGGTTCTCGACGCAACGGCGCGCCACGCCGATCGGGATGTTTTGCGTGACTCCGCCGTCCACGTACTGGTCGAAGGCCGTCCCCTCTGGGTTCGGGATTCTTCCGGGGTCGAATGCGATCGGAATTGCTGCCGTCGAATAGAGCACCTCGCGGAGAATCTCGTCGTCGGCAACGCGAATTTGAACAAAATCGCTCCGGAAGTTCGCGAGCAACCGGTCGTTGAGCGCTTGCTTCGGAAGTCCGGCCGGCGTCGTCGCGCGACGAACGAAAACCTTACCGTCCTGGCGCGTCAAATCGGTCGTCGCAACGTAGAGCGGCAGGTGCACCGGTTGCGAAGGATCGATGTATTCTTTTAAGAGGTTGTGAAAGCCGGCGTTGTCGAGAATGCCCTCGAGTCCGTTGGCCGCGCCGAGCCCGAGCGAGATTGCCGCGCCGAACCGCGTCAGGACGCCGGCGTCGGAGTTCGGGATCTTGTTGTACGGCGTCTTGAGATCGGCGATGTGCATGGTCGCGATCTTTTCCCGCCATAGCGACCGCAGCGCCGAGTACTGCGCGGTGGCCACCAGATACCCGCCTAGTCCGCCGATCGACGTGCCGCAGACCATGTCGAAATCGAGCGGCTCTCCGTCCTTTACGCCCTGTTGCTCGACGAGGGCTTGAATGACGCCGGCTTGGTAGGATCCGAAGGAGCCCCCGCCGCTGAGAACGAGCGCCCGGCGCCCGAAGCGTTCCGGCTGGGGCTTCTGCGCCGTGGCCGCCGGTGTCTGCGCTACGGCGTTCGAAGGCAGGGCGCCGGCGATGGCGAGCGATCCGGCGCCGGCGGCGATAAAGGATTTTCGCTTCATACTTACCCTTTCGCCCAGCCAGGCGGGCGCTTCCCCTCCGCGGGTCCCCCTACACGTCGCGCAAGACCGGAATCTTCGGCGCCAGGAGGTAGTTCAGCTGAACCAGGATGATAAATCCGATGCTCCAGTACGTATTGAAGATGCACAGCAGCGCGCCGAATGCGTAGAGCCCCTGCGAGACGAGGACGCGCCGCGCGAACAGCGTCCTGAGTTGATCCGACATCCCTTCCTTCGTCAGGCCCGCGCGGATCGCGTACGCCATGCCGAAAAACAGGGCCGAACCGAGCAGAAGCAGGTTGAACCAATACACGAGCAGGGCGATCCGGTAGGTAATGAATTCCGACAGCAGCGCCGTCGAAAACGGCACGATCGCGACGACGGCGAGAAATCCAATTTGAATCCAGGTGTAGTTACGGTTTACGCGGTCGTAGAAGCTGAGTTGCGTTTGCTGGCCGACCCAGAAGATCCCGAGCGTCATGAAACTCATTAAGTAGGTCGTAAATCGCGGCCAGATCGCGAGTAGAGCGAGCCAGAGATCGTGCTCGCTGTGAATCCCGTCTACGCGCGGAACGTGGAGGTCGAGCACGAGCAGCGTCATTGCAAACGCGAAGACGCCGTCGCTCAAAGCTGATAGCCGGTCGAGGCTGCTCCCGGCAACGTCGTTGTAGACGAAGCGCATGGATCCCAACCTTCCTCGCCGCCGAGTTCTTTACCTTACTCGTACGGCTCGAAAGGGCAGGGTCGCTCTTGCGCTCGGACGAAGTCGCAGGTCTCCCTGAGTCACGTTGGAGGCACGGTTTGTTCGCAGCGTTGGTGCTCGCAACGCAGCTCCTTGCGGGAACCGCAAAACTCGATATAACGCCGTTGAACAACGGGTTCCCGACCATGTACCTTGGTGGCTACGAGTCGCGCGGCGATTCGCCGGCTACCGGGACGGCGAAGCCGCTGTTCTTGCGCGCGCTCGCTCTTCGGCAAGACGGTGAGGTTCGCGTCGTCGTCGCGCTCGACGTACTCGGCGTACCGCGCCGGATGTATGATGACGTGCTCGCCGCGACGCATCTGCCGCCCGCCGACTTACTGTTGGTCGCCAGCCACACCCATAGCGGCCCGGTACTCTTCAACAGTCCAAACGCCTATATCACGTACGGCATGTCGCCCTCCGAGTTGGGTGCGGTCCAGCAGTATACGCTCTGGCTCACGAAGCGCACGATTAGCGCCGTCGACGACGCGATTGCGGATGCAACGCATCCGTCCGTCTTACGCTATGGCGTAACGCATCTGGCGCCCGACGTTGATTTTGCTTACAATCGTATCCCCGTCGGGAAAGGTGCCGTGGACGGCCCAAGCGGCTTACCTCCAACCGACGTCCCGGTGCTCTCGGTCTCGGACGACCATGGCGTTCGCCGTGCCGTTCTCTTCGGCTACGCTGCGCACGCCGACGGATTCGCCGGCGGGGCAGCGCGCGCGGGCGAGCTCGCGCACGTTCGCGACGAACGCTTCTTCCAGTATCACCCGGATTTCCCAGGCATCGCGGCGGCGGAGATCGAGAAAGCAAATCGCGACGCCGTCGCGCTGTACGTTGCGGGAGCGAGCGGCGACATCGATCCATCGCGCCGGTGGGATGGCGTCGTGCCGGATCCGATGGAGACGCCGGGAATAGCGCTGGGCGATGCGGTGGTCCAGGCGCTCCCTTACCTGCGCCCGATCGGAAGCATCCTCGCGGCGAAAACCGGGACGGTCGACGTTCCGCTCGACGTTTTCGACGCAGACGTCTATCGGAGGCTGCAATACGATAAGGACAACGATATGTGGGGCCGTCACGCAAAGACGATGATGGCCGAGATGTCGGCGGGGAAGCTGCCGTTCCAAGTCGACCTTGCAATAACGGTCTGGAAGTTCGGTGGAGACGGGTTGCTGCCGCTTTACCTCGTCACGATGTCCGGCGAGCCGCTCGTGCACTGGTCGCTGGCGCTCAAGCGCGGAGCGCTCGGCGTGGCGGGCGACACGTGGCTGGCCGGGTACACGAACGACCTCAACACCTACATTCCGTCGGACGAGACCGCGATCTATCCGGCGTACGAGACGGGCTGGAGTTACGATCCGCTTCTGCTGCCCGGCGGGTATCAGACCAACGGGAGCATGATCATCTATGGTTATCCCGCGCGATACAAGGCTGGAACGATCGACGCAACGATCCTCCCGGAAATGCGGGCGCTAAGCCGCTAGCGCGAGCCGGTCCCTACGGTTTCTCTTCGACGTAATCGCGCTCGCCGGTCTGCGGATTGTACCGCACGCTCATGCGCTTTCCGGTGCTCGGGTCCACGAATCGCTCGTCCGTTTGCTGCCAAGCATCGGCCGCGGCGACGTCGGTTGACGGTGCCGCGCCGCGGTACCTGCGCGCTTCGAAGACGATCGCGAGCAAGATGCAGGCTCCGCCCACGAAGAACGGCGTCCCCGGCGGCAGCGCGAACGGCAGGACGGGAACGCCGAAAATGCCGATCGCGATGAGAGCCACGCCGAAGACGGCCAGGAGGATCCGCAGCACGGCTACGTCGCCGCTTCCAGCGTCACCGCCGTCCCGTAGGCGACGATTTCGCTCATGGACTGCCCAAGCTCCGAGGAGTCGAAACGCATCATGACGATCGCGTCGGCGCCCATCGTCTGCGCGTTGGCGACCATGCGATCGATGGCGTGCCGGCGCGCGTCTTCGAGCATCTCGGTGTATTCGGTGATCTCTCCGCCCACGAGCGAGCGCAGCCCGGCCGTGATGTCGCCGGCTAATCCCCGGCTACGCACGACCAGGCCGAAGACCTGACCGATCGTCTGCTTCACGCGTTGTCCCGCGACGTTTTCCGTAGTGGCTATGATCACGGCGCCCTCCATACGGCATCGAGTGTCCTCTCGAGCCGTTCGACGCACGCGCCCGCATCCTCTAGCCGGCTAGGCTTGCTTCTTGAAGCCGAGCGAGAGCGAGTTGATGCAGTAGCGCGTGCCTTCGGGACCCGGTCCGTCGTCGAAGACGTGGCCCAAGTGCGAGTCGCACTGCTTGCAGCGCACCTCGACGCGGCGCATGCCCAGGCTGTTGTCTTCCAGGAGCCGGACGTTCTGCTGCTGCTCGGGCTTGGTGAAGCTCGGCCAGCCGCAATGCGAGTCGAACTTCGCGTCCGACGTGAACAGCTCGGCACCGCACGCCCCGCAGGTGTAGGTGCCCGCCTCGTCCACGTAGAGCAGTTTTCCGGTGCCTGGCCGTTCGGTGCCGGCTTCGCGCAGAATATGGTACCGCTCCGGGCCGAGCTCGGCGAGCCACTCGGCTTCGCTCTTGACGATTTCGGGTGTGACGTCGTGTTTCATCGTTCTCTATAACGCCTTGGGAGCGCAAACGGATGAGGCCGCCCCGGCGGGGAAGCGCATGCCGGAGATGGTTACCGAAGCGACGCCCGAGGCCGTCGAAAGGGCCGCCGCGCTGCTTCGCGGGGGCGGCGTCGTCGCGTTCCCGACCGAGACGGTCTACGGACTGGGCGCCGACGCGCTCAACGCCGTCGCCGTGGCGCGCGTCTTCGAGATCAAGGGCCGCCCGACGTTCGACCCGCTCATCGTCCACGTCGTTGACGAGGCCATGCTCGCGCGCGTCGCGTCGCGCGTGTCCGAACGGGCCCGCCGCGCTATGGAACGCTTTTGGCCCGGACCGCTAACGCTGATTCTTCCCAAGGGCGACGCCGTGCCCGAGCTCGTGACCGCGGGTTTGCCGACGGTTGCCGTCCGCATGCCCGCGCATCCGGTCGCGCGCGACCTGATCGCGCGCGCCGCGACTCCCCTCGCCGCACCGAGCGCGAATCCGTTCGGATACGTGAGCCCGACGCGCGCCGAGCACGTCGAGCAGACCCTCGCGCAGCGCGTAGACTGCATTCTCGATGCCGGGCCGTCCAGCCACGGGCTCGAGTCCACCATCGTGGTCCTGGATCCGCATCCGACGGTCTTGCGCTACGGCGCGTTGCCCGTCGAAGAACTGGAGGCCGAGTTCGGGCCCTTCGCGCGCGATCTCTTCGAAGGTCCCACGCCGCTGTCTCCGGGCCGGCTCCCGCGGCATTACTCGCCTCGCACGCCGTTGCGGGTGATCGAGCCTCGCCTGGTTCCGCCCGGCGCGCGCGCGGCGTCCGCTGCGCTTTGCTTTACGCAGCCGGACGGCTCCGCCGTCGAAGGCTATGCGTGCGTTCGCGTGCTCAGCGAAAGCGGCGACTTGCGAGAAGCCGCCGCCCGGCTCTTCGAAACGCTCCACGAGCTCGACGCCTTGGAATTGACTCGCATCGACGCGCAACCGGTTCCCGATCGCGACCTCGGACGGGCGATTCTCGATCGTCTCAGGCGCGCGAGCGCGCGCTAGCGTTCGATGCTAGAATGGACGCACATCTTGCATTTTGTGGAGGCCGTTCATTGAGTACGCCCGCGAAGTCTCTGCGGCGCGCGATTTCACGCACCGCGCTCGCCGATTGGAAGCCCTCGCACGATCGGCCCGATCCGGTCGAGGTCCTGCGGCAACAGGAAGCCGCGCGGATACCGGAGCTGGTTCCCGTCCGTCACGCTCGCATGCTGGCGTCGCCTTTCGGATTCTTTCGCGGCGCCGCGGCGATTATGGCCGCCGACCTCGCGACGGTGCCGATCACCGGCATGCGCGTGCAGCTGTGCGGCGACGCGCATCTCGTGAACTTCGGCGGTTACGGCACGCCCGAGCGCAACCTGATCTTCGACGTGAACGACTTCGACGAGACGCTGCCCGGACCGTGGGAGTGGGACGTCCTTCGCCTGGCGGCGAGCATCGAGATCGCGGGCCAAGAGCACGGCGTTCGCCGCGACCGGCGCGACGACGCCATCTTCGGTGCGATGAGAAAGTACCGCACCGACATGCGACGCTACGCCCTCATGTCGCCGCTGGAGGTCTGGTATTCGCGCGTCGACGTCGCGAGCATCGCCGCCCTCGCAGACGCTCACATGAAGGACCCGTCGGAAGATGCTTTGCACTTGGTCAACAACAAGACCGGGTCGCTCCGCTTGGATGAGAACCCGCACCTGATCGAACACTTCGACGATGCGGACGATAGAGCGGTGAGGCTGCGCGAGGTGATGCGCCGCTATCGCGAATCGCTGCCGGCACACGTCGGCGTGTTGATCGATCGGTATCACGCCGTCGACATGGCGATGAAAGTCGTCGGCGTCGGCAGCGTCGGAACTCGCTGTTACGTCATGCTTTGCTTGGCCGAAGACGACGAGCCGCTGGTGCTGCAGGTCAAAGAGGCCGACGCTTCGGTGCTCGAAGCGTATCTTACCCCCAGCGCGATGCCGAACCATGGCGAGCGCGTCGTTGCCGGCCAGCGGCTGATGCAGGCGGCGAGCGACCTATTTTTGGGATGGACGAGTTTCGACGGCCACGATTTCTACATTCGGCAGCTCCACGACATGAAGGTGTCCGTCAATCTCGCCATGCTCGGCGTGCCGGCGTTTATCAGCTACGCGGTCGACTGCGGTGCGGCACTTTCGAGGGCCCACGCGCGATCCGGCGAGCCGGCGGCGATCGGCGGATATCTGGGGCGCTCGGCCGTTTTCGAAGAGACCATGATTCGCTTCGCGCGCACGTACGGCAAACAGAACGCTCGCGATTACAAGGCATTCGTCAAGGCGATGCACGCGCCGGCCAAATGATTCACGCTCTGGGCCAGTCGTTGCTGCTGACGGTGGGCATGCTCTGGCAGGTCGCGTGGAGTCTGATCCTGGGATTCGTCTTGTCGGGCCTGGTTCAGGCGCTGGTCTCGAAAGAACGCATGCAGGCGCAACTCGGCCGTAACGGCGTTCGCGAAATCTCG
The DNA here is from genome assembly GCA_003155175.1 of Vulcanimicrobiota bacterium. GTDB lineage: Bacteria > Vulcanimicrobiota > Vulcanimicrobiia > Vulcanimicrobiales > Vulcanimicrobiaceae > Hemerobacter > Hemerobacter limicola. Next base: position 6,784 of record PMFP01000109.1, on the reverse strand, counting down.
CTCGCGACCGCGTACGGAGCGGCCAGCTCGAGTTGCTCCTACGCCGCCGCCGCGATGAGCAAGACCCTCTTTAAGAAAGGCGCCGGCTTCATTCCGTCGCTGGCCTTTTTATTCGCCTCGACGAACCTCGTGTTGGAGCTCGGCATCGTTCTCTTCGCGCTGATGGGTTGGCAGTTCACCCTTGCGCAATGGATTGGGGGCCTCGTGCTCGTGACGATCATGTCGGTGCTCGTCAAATTGACCTATCCGAAGCAACTCGTCGAGGAAGCGCGCCGGCACGTGGACGAGACGTCCGGGCACGAACACGGCGACAACGTGGTCGAAGGCAAAACGCTGTGGGAGAAACTCCGTAATCCCGAACTGCGCGTGCTGGTGGCGCAGAACGTTTCGATGGACTGGTCGATGCTGCGCAACGATCTTCTGATCGGCTTCGTCCTCGCGGGATTGATCGGGACGCTCGTTCCGGCGGGCGCCTGGAAGGCGCTGTTCCTCACGGGCGCGCCGGCTTGGATTCAAGTGCCGGCCAACGCGCTCGCCGGTCCGCTCATCGCGATCTTCTCGTTCGTCTGTTCGATCGGCAACGTCCCGCTCGCCGCGATTCTCTGGGGCACCGGCATCAGCTTCGGCGGCGTGCTGAGCTTTCTCTACGCCGACTTGATCGTGTTGCCGTTGCTCGACGTCTACCGCAAGTATTACGGCCTGAAGATGGCGATCTACATCGGCGTCGTGTTTTTCGTGACGATGGTCGCGACCGGGATTTTGGTAGACGTGCTCTTCGGCATTTTTCACGCGGTGCCGGTCCACAACCCGAACGTTCGCGTCGACCTCACGATGTTTCGGCTCGACTATACGTTCTATCTCAACGTGATCTTTGGCGCGCTGGCGCTCTATCTGTGGAACGTCAACCGGGCCAATCCGATGGATCACGGTTGCCACCACGCTCACGAGCCCGGCCCGGCCGGCGCTCACGACCACCGCTGACCTCCGACCCCCGGCGCCCCGGCCCGCTTGGAACGCCCTGGGGGGACGCCCGGACGGGGAAAATGCGGGGCGGCAGGCATCCGGCGGAACCCCCGGCTGGTTCTAAGGTACGCACGTTTATGATATAAGAACGTAGGGCGTACGATTCACGGCTGGCTTGCTTGTATTGCCGACCCGTGTAGCCGCCGGACCCCTAGCCCTTTCGCCGCCGCAGCCGAACATTAGGAATGATGAAACTCTCTCACCTCGTCCGACGGGCCGTCGCGCTCATCCCGGTTTTCGCTCTCGCACTGGCGTCGCCGCCCCTTCGTGCCGAGGAACTTCCGCCTGCCGTCGCGGCCGACGTGAGCGACAGTTTCCACCTGCTCTCGACCAAGTCGTACAAGCACGTCGATCCGCAGACGCTTGCGGACGCCGCGCGGCAAGGCATCGTGGACGAGGCTCGTAAGTCCGGTTCGAAACTGGACGTGCCCGCGCTTCCGGCCAACGGCGACGAGGCCGCGACGGTGCAGCACATCAACAACGCCGTTCTGGCCGCCGCGCAAGCCGCTAAAGGAAGTCCGACCGAATACGCCTACGCCGCGATCGACGCGATGGCGCGCAGCGTCGACGATAAATACACGCAGTTCTTCACGCCCGAGGAGTTGAAGGCGTTCGACGACGCGCTGGACCCCGAGCGCATTTCCGGCATCGGCGTCATCATCGCCCAAGACGCGCAGACGCAAGAAATCGAAGCGTCCTACGTGCTCCCCGGAGCGCCGGCCGACAACGCCGGCATTCACGTCGGCGACGTCTTCACCTCGATCGACGGCACGCCGACTAAAGGTTTGGCGGTTGAGGCGGTCAGCAAGATGCTGCGCGGCAAAGCCGGCTCCACCGTGCATCTCGACATGGCCCGTCCCGGTGGCACGAATCGCACGCTGGCGCTGGTGCGCAGCGAAGTGCAACCCCCCACCGTGCTCTTCAAGATGCTTCCGCAGGACATCGGTTACATCAACGTCGCGGCGTTCGGCCGCGCCACGCCCGATCAGTTCGACGTCGCGCTCTCCCGTTTGAAGCAGCAAGGCGCCAAAGCGCTCGTCATCGACCTCCGCAACGACGGCGGCGGCTACGTGGACTCCGCGCTCAACATCACCTCGCGCTTCGTCGCGAACCGCCCGCTCGTCACGGTCGAAGAGCGCGACTCCAAAGTGACCACGATCGAAGCGGACAACGATCCGACGACGACGCTCCCGATGACCATTCTCGTCAATCAGTTCACGGCGTCGGCCTCGGAGATTACGGCAGGCGCGCTGCAGGACGACGGCATCGGCGTCTTGATCGGAACGAAGACCTATGGCAAAGGCGTCATGCAGACGCTCACGCCGCTGCCCGACGGCGCCGCGATCAAGATCACGACCGCGCACTACCTGACGCCGAACAACCACGACATCAACCTGCGCGGCATCGATCCCGACGTTCGCGTGGACGAGAACCGCGACGCGCGGTTCGGCGAGATCGACAAAGACGCGCAGTTGCGCGCGGCCATCGCGGTTCTCGAAAAGAAGATCGGCAATCCATAACTCGCGCATGAGAAGGGGGATCTCGCCGTGGATGCGGTAACCGAATACGCCATCGCCTACGCGCTGACGACCAGCGCCGGCATTCGCGGAATCCTCACGCTGGCGCTCGCGTCGCTCGCTCTGCACTTCGGTTGGCTGCACTCGCTGCCCGGCTTTACGTGGCTTGGAACGACGCCCGTGACCATCGCGCTGTTCGTCGTCGCCGGCTTCGACTTTCTCGGAGACAAGGTTCCGGCCGTCGACCACGTGCTGCACGCGCTGCAAATCGTCGTCAAGCCCGTCTGTGCGGCGATTCTCGTCGGCGGCATCTTTCACGGCCAGTCGAACGCGACCATCGCGACGCTGATGACGCTGGGCGCGATCAACGCGCTCGGCATTCACATCGCATCGGCAGGCCTGCGCGGCGTCTCGACCGCGACGACCGCCGGAACCGCGAACCCGTTCGTGAGCACGGCCGAGGATTGGGGAACGCTGCTCCTGACCGGGCTTGCGATCCTCGCGCCCTTTCTCGCCGTCGCGATGGCGCTGCTCGTCTCCGTCGGCGCCGGTTACCTCCTGTTCATCATGTGGAAGCATCTGCGGTCGCGTTCGGCGCAATCTTCTCAATAACGCGTAGCGACGCGGGCGATTAGCTCAGCTGGGAGAGCGCCTCCTTTACACGGAGGATGTCGGCGGTTCGAGCCCGTCATCGCCCACCATTTTTACACCGTCTCCGGACCGGCGGAGGGACCATGAAAGCGATACCGCTCCCCGACGGCGTCCGCAACGTCAATCCGTATCTCTCGGTCGATGATCCCGCCGTCCTCGTTCCCTTTCTCGCGGAAGTTTTCGGCGCCGTCGTCGACGAATGCCTGACGTTCGAGGGCAATACCCAGCACGTGCAGATGCGAATCGGCGACGCCACGGTGATGATCGGTGCGGCGCGCGGCTGGACCGCCGCGCCGGCGATGCTCTACGTCTACGTTGACGATTGCGACGCGGCGTACGCGCGAGCGATCGCGGCGGGCGCCGAGCCGGTGATGGAACCGGCGGATATGTACTACGGCGATCGTCACGGCGGCGTGCGCGACTCTGCAGGCAACACCTGGTGGATCGCAACGCGCGTCGAGGACGTCTCGCCCGACGAACTGCAGCGGCGCCACGAAGCCGAGCACCGCCGGCGAGCGGCGAGCGCGCCTTAGCTCGACGGATTTGGTCGCCGGACGCCCGGCGTCCTAGGGGTTTTGCGCGGCGAGACGATAGAGTGCCCGTGGTGAATAAGGTAACGTCGGATCATTCGACCATAAATAATACGGCCCGCGTCGAAGCGCTCAGCGACGGCATCTTCGCGGTGGCCATGACGCTGCTGGTCCTGAGCCTTCAGGTCCCTCACGGCGTTCCGATACCCGAACTCCCGGCTCGCATCCTCGCGATGTGGCCGCGCCTGGTGGCGTTCCTCCTGAGTTTCCTCATCGTCGGCTACTACTGGGTCGGGCACAGCATCGTGTTCGTTTCGATTCTCCGAACGGACCGGGCGCTGCAGTGGTTTAACCTCGCGTTCCTGGTGTGCGTCGTCCTGGTTCCGCTCTCCGCCGACCTGCTCGCGTCGTACCCGGATTCCCTATTCGCGGTGCGCGTCTACGGCGCGAACATCATTCTCATCGGCATGGCGCAGTTCGCCACGTGGAGCTACGCCTCCCGATACCATCGCCTGACGTCTGAGTCGCTCGACCCCGCATTCATCAGGCTCATGACGATCCGAACGATCGCGATGCCGGTTATCAGCGTGATATCCATCGTCGTTTCGAACTTCAGCATCGTGGCCAGCGTCGCGCTCTACGTGCTCGTCCCGCTCCTGTTGGCCCTTCCCAGCCGCTATACGCCCTACTACGCGCACGTCGAGCGCCACAAGTCGGAATAAACCCCGGGTGCAGCGCTTTGCCCGCCCGGCGTGGAAACTCGTCGCGGCAGACCGGAGGCAACAGCAATCATGGAAGAGTTCGCAACGCGGGCGCGCTACGTAACCTGCGAGATCGGCGGCGACGGCGTCGCGATCGTGACGATGAACCGCCCCGAAAAGCGAAATGCGCTTTCGCTCGATCTCATGCGCGAGCTCGACGCGACGTTTCGCACGATCGGCGACGATGGGTCCGTACGCGCCGTCGTCCTCTGCGGGAAGGGCGCCGCGTTCTCCGCCGGACACGATCTCACCGAACTGATTGACGGAGACCTCGAAAGCTACCGCACGGTTTTCGATGCCTGCGTGCGTCTGATGACGACGATCTCGGCAATTCCGCAACCGGTCATTGCCGAGGTCGCGCGCGTCGCCACGGCGGCAGGCTGCCAACTCGCGGCGACCTGCGATCTCGTGGTGGCTTCGACCGAAGCGACCTTCGCGACGCCGGGCGTTCGCATCGGACTGTTCTGCAGCACGCCGATGGTGGCGCTGACCCGCGCCGTCGGAAGTAAGCGCGCCATGGAGATGCTGCTCACCGGCGAGCCGATCGGGGCGGAGCGAGCGCTCGAATGGGGACTCGCGAATCGTGTGGTCGCGCCCGGCGCGCTGCGCGACGAAAGTCTAAGCCTCGCGCGAAAAATCGCCGAGTCGAGCCGCACCGTCGTCGCGATCGGGAAGGCCGCATTTTACGCTCAAGCGGACCTCGATCGCACGGCGGCCTACGCGTATGCGAAAGACGTGATGGCGAGGAACGCGCTCGAGGACGACGCGCGCGAGGGCATCGGCGCGTTTCTCGGTAAACGAGCGCCGCACTGGCGCCCGTAGGCTAAAGAGGACCCGGCCCCGGTTGGAGAAAGACCGGGCATCGTGATCGAAATCCAACCGCGAGCGCGCTATGCCGCGATCGTCTTAGTCGTCGCTCTTCTGGCCGCTTGCGTCGTCGGCTTCTTCCGCGCCCGCACCGAGGCCCACGCGAATCGCGTGGAGATCGCGATGGACTACACCGATTTCCTGGCACTCGCGCGCGCCTACAACTACAATCCTTCGGCGTTTCTCATCGCGCTCCGTCGCGCCGGATTGACGTCGCTGGCGCTGACCGAAGAGCTCGGTTCCGACGTCGGGACCGACGGCAACGCGTACGCCACGACGGGCGCGGCCTTGCTGAACCAAGCGCGGATATCGCCGATCACGGATCCGGTGCTCGCCGAGCTGGTTCGGAGCGGAAAAGTCGCGCGCGACGCAGTGTACATCCTCGTCTACGACCAGGCGACCTACGAGCGGTATAAGGCGCAGCTCGCGCTGCACTTCGAGCCCAAGACCGTCCGCGTCTTGCGCGACCGCGAACCGTGGCTGATCGAACTGCGCACCCAGATCGACTACTTCAATAACACGGCGCTGGGCATTCCAAACGGCCAAGTCGCGCTTGCCAAGAAACTCGGATTGCTGGTCGTGCCGCGTTTCCAAAACGACGAGCGCTTCACGCAGCCGCAGATGGCCTCCCTGATCGACAACGTGCTGAAGGTGGATCCGAAGGTCTCGACGGTCATCTTCTTCGGCCTGCGAAACCAGGTGCTCGGCTATCCGGATCATCTGCCCGAAGCTGCCTTCGTTTTCAAAGATCACGGCGCGACCGCCGCGCACCCGTTCAATTTCGGCTCGATCGAAACGTACGACGACAGCCAGATCCAAAAGGGGAACGACACCCTGGCCAAACTGATTCCCGGCCAGACGGTGCGCGTGCAGGCGATCGCCAAGACCGAACTCGACAAGATCGACCTCGACGAGCTGGTGGCTCGCTACGAGCTGGGCGTGCGCGAGCGGAACATCCGCGTGGTCTACTTGCGGCCGTGGGGCCACCAAGACGGAAATCTGTCCATCGAAGCGACCAACGTAGAGATGGTCAAGCAAATCGCCGACGATTTGCGGTCCCACGGTTTCCGCCTCGGCCGCGCGACGCCGGTTCCGCTCTATCGCGGCAACAACGCGGTGCTCGTCGGACTCAGCGCGCTGGCCGTGCCGTCGATCTTCGTGCTGCTGCTGGGCGCATTCGGCGCCTATCGCAGGGGCTGGGCCTTCGCCGCGTATGCGGCGACGGTCTTGATCTATGCGGGCGGTCTGGCGACGCACCACGACATGATCGCCCGGTCGGTCATCGCGCTGGCCGGCGCGCTGCTCTTCTCGGCGGCGGCGTTCTTGGCATTCGCGCCGGCGTTCCGAAATAATCCGGAAGCTAAGTTCGGTGCGCAGCTTCGCGTTTCGCTGCTGTGGATGCTGGTCGCGACGGCGGTCGCGCTGACCGGCGCGC
>PMFP01000117.1 GCA_003155175.1 Vulcanimicrobiota bacterium | reverse complement strand
GCGCCGGAGGTCTTGGCGATCGAAAGCCAGTCGAGCGACGGGCGGCCGCTGGACTTGTTGACCAGGATCTCGCAGATGTCGCCGTTCTGCAGCTGGTAGTCCAGCGGCACGATACGGCCGTTGACCTTCGCGCCGATGCAGTGGTTTCCGACGTCGGTGTGCACCGAGTAGCCGAAGTCCAGCGGCGTGCCGCCGGCGGGCATCGAGTAGACGTCGCCGCGCGGTGAAAATACGAAGACTTGGCTGTCGAAGAGATCGAGTTTGAGATTCTCCATGAAGACGCGCGAGTCGCGCATGTCTTTTTGCCATTCGAGAAGCGCCCGCAACCAGGAGAGCTTGTTCTCGAACTGGTCGACCTTGCCGCCCTCTTTGTAGCGCCAGTGCGCGGCGATGCCGTACTCGCCGGTCCGGTGCATCTCCCACGTGCGAATCTGAATTTCCAGCGGTTCGCCTTGCGGACCGATCACGGTGGTGTGCAGCGACTGGTACATGTTGGGCTTGGGCATCGCGATGTAGTCTTTGAAACGCCCGGGCAGCGGCGTCCACATCGCGTGCACGGCGCCGAGCGCCGCATAGCAGTCCTTGACGGAATCCACGATGATGCGAATGGCGATCAAATCGTAGAGCGTCGAGAAGTCCCGTCCGCGCTTGATCTTGGCGTAAATCGAATAGAAGTGCTTGGGACGGCCTTGAATCTCGGCGTTGACGCCCATCGCCTTGAACTCGGCGCGCAGACTCTCGATGGCTTGGTCGACTTCGCTCTCGCGCTCGGTGCGCGTCTTCGCGACGTGATCGACGATTTCGCGGTAGGCGTCTGGATCGAGATACCGCAGGCAGAGGTCCTCGATCTCCCACTTGATCTTCCATATGCCCAGGCGATGCGCGATCGGCGCGTAGATGTCGATGGTCTCGCGCGCGATGCGCTGCTGTTTGTCGGGCGGCAGGCTGCCCAGCGTGCGCATGTTGTGCAAACGGTCGGCGAGTTTGATGATGACCACGCGGATGTCGCGCGCCATCGCCATGAACATCTTGCGCAGGTTCTCGACTTGGGCGTCTTCCTTGGATTGGTACGGAATGCGGGTGAGTTTGGTGACGCCGTCNNACCAGGCTCGCGACTTCCTCGCCGAACTCCGCGGCGACTTGGTCGCGCGTGACGGAGGTATCCTCGACGACGTCGTGGAGCAGCGCGGCGGCGATCGTGTGCCGGTCCATCTCGAGCTCGGCCAGGATGCCGGCCACGGCCAGCGGGTGCTCGATGTAGGACTCGCCGGAGGCGCGCAGTTGGCCCTCGTGGGCCCGGTCGGCGGTCTCGTAGACGCGCGTCAGCCACGCGCCGTCGACCGTGGGGTCGTAGGCTTGGACTGAATTGACGAGTTCCGCGATAGTCATAAGGCTATCGGTCTATAATGCCACATACCGCAATATTGAGGAAACGTCCGGAGCGACACCGGCGTTCCCGGCCGCCCCCCAGGGAGCCGCGCCGGCCTAGTGGGGCGTGGGTACCGGGGTGGCCTCGGCGTCGTCGTGGAGCTTGTCGTTGAAGCCGATGAAGGCGACCTTGTTCTGCGGACCGCTCAGGGCCAGTTTCATGTAGACGGCCCCCTCGGAGCAAATCATCCGGTAGAAGTACCCATGAACGTCCTCACCGGGCTCCGCGTCGGCGATGGAGGCCGGCCCCATGTATTCCGAGCGTTCGAACGTCCCGAGCGCGGCCAAGGCGGTCGAGCTCTGCTTGACCTTGTCGTCCGTGATCGCGGCCGCCAAGTCCGGCGTGTACCGCGCCTTGTTCACGACGCCGATCTGCCACGCGACGAACTCCCGGTGGGCGATCGCGGTGACCGCGGGATCTTCGGGAGGGACCGGCGTCGGCACCGGCGTCGGCGTCGCATGCGGCCGGGCCGACACCGATAGCGGAGCCGCCGGGCCGGCCAGCGCCAGGGCCAGGAGAAAGCAAAGAACGCCGAGAGCCGGCGCGACCGGGCGCAAACGCATACTTAGTACGTAACGAAGGAAACGACGTCGAGGTTCGGCAGCAGATCGCGTCCCTTCAGGGCCGTGAGTTCGACGAGCACGGCCAGGGAGACGACGTGCGCCCCGAGGCGTTCCAGGAGCTTGCGCGTGGCTGCGGCCGTGCCGCCGGTCGCCAGCAGATCGTCGACGATGACGACGCGATCGTGCTGGGCCAGCGCGTCGGAATGAATCTCGAGCGAGTTCGTGCCGTACTCGAGAGCGTAGTCCTCGGAGAGCGTCGAGAACGGCAGTTTGCCGGGCTTTCGGACCGGGACGAAACCGGCGCCGAGCGCGTAAGCAAGCGGCGCGCCGAACATGTAGCCGCGCGCCTCGATGCCGACGACATGGTCGATCCGCTGGTCCCGGAAATGGTTTGCGAAGAGGTCGATGGTGTAACGAAACCCTTGCTTATCTTTGAGCAAGGGAGTAATGTCACGGAAAAGGATCCCTGGAATCGGAAAATCAGGGATATCGCGTATAAGCCGTTCGATGTCCACGAGGGACGGGTGTTCGAGGGGCGCCGCGTCGCGCCTCTTCCGTGCCGGTGGAACGAACGGACCGGGGGGAAAGCAACTCATATGAAACAGCGTATCTTAGCGGCCGCGTTTACCGTGGCTCTTGCGGGGGGAAGCCTCGCGCCCGCCTTGGCCGACGGCGCCGCCAGCACGCGCAACATCATCATCATCAGCGGCGCGGCGGTCGTAATCGGCGCAAACATCGTGCGCAAGAATCGGCAAAAGCGCGAACAGGTAGCCGTGGCCGACCGGCGTCAAGACGCCTACCGTGACTGGTTCTACCACAAGTACGGCTACTATCCGACCGACGACCAGTTCAAACAGTGGTACTATCAGACGTACGGCACGAATCCTGAATAGACGGACCCATCGATCTCGAGCCGAGTCGTCCGCGTCCGGATGGCTCGGCTTTTTCTTTGGCTCGTCGTATCCGCGCCGTCTCGTCATCGCCGTCGCGATCGCGATCGCAATTCACGAAATCCTCGCGGCGCTCGTTCCCGCACCATATCGGGCACCGAGCGACCTGCCCGAGCGCGTTTCGCAGACGATCGTCACGACCGTGCAGCGGCGCGCAACGCCGGCTCCGTCTCCGCGCCCAATCGTCGCACTGGCGGCCTCGGTCGGGCCCGCGCACACGCATCCGGACGTAAACGAAATCGCGGGCGCTTCCGCACGGAAAGAACCGGTCGTGCAGCCGGCGGCATCGCGGCCCGAGCCCCGCACGCTCGCACACTCCAAGCCGGAGTGGGACGTGCCGATGGGGGCGCAGGGCTCCGGAGCCGGCGTGGCCGCGGCGAGCGGGAGTGCCGGCAAAGCCGGCAGCGGCAGCGGAGCGGGCCTGCAAGGAGAGGGCAGCGGAGGCGGATCCTCTGCGCCCCCGTGCGGCGCCGTCTACTTCCAGCCCGTCTCGAATCCGGCCCCGAGGTACGTGGCGGCGACCGGGTTCTACGTCTTCGACAGCATTAAGATGAGCGTCCACATGCCCGACGGCAGCGTGCAGGAGGCCGTGCTCGACTGGCCCTGGCGATACCGGACCGAGGACGCGGACCCGTTCACGCATCCGGACGCACCGATGATCTTCCAACTCCCGCCCGCGGCGGTCCGCTCGAGCGAGCCCCCGCTGGTCCAGTACGTGATCGCGCACACCGCGCCCAACGGAACCACGGTGCTGCAGGACTGCCCAACCGGGCGCTAGCCCCATTCCCCCTTTCATCGTAATCTAACCCATCCCCAGGGCCGATAATGGAGTGGGAACCCCAAGCCGCCGCAGGGACCTGCAGCAGTTGGAGGCGCTTGGACCTCGAACGAACCGTCCAAGCATCAAGGGTGTCGGCCTATGACAAGACCCGACGCGTCGAGCGCGCTCGGTGAGGATCTCGTCGACGAACTGCGACTCATCGTGGAAGCCGCCCCGTTTGCCATTGTCGTCTCGAACCAATCGGGACGCGTCGTGTTGGTGAACGCGGAAGCCGAACGCCTCTTCGGTTCGGCGCGCGAGCGCCTGCTGGAGCACAAAGTCGAGTCGCTCATGCCTCAAAAATACCGTGGATCGCA
>PMFP01000071.1:3704-6685 GCA_003155175.1 Vulcanimicrobiota bacterium | reverse complement strand
TCGAGCGCGGCGACGTCGTCGGGCGGCCCGCCGGCGAGCAAGACCGTCGTGTAGTTCATCGCGATGCAGAGGTCTCCGCGTTCCAAGCCGGCGTGGGTGCGAAATGCGTGGCAAAGCGCGCGTAGCCCGGATCGAGATCTAGCCTCGCGAGAACGTTTTCGATTGCCGATGCTTCGCGAGCCAGGGCGAAGACCGCCGAACCCGATCCCGACAGCATCGCCCGACCCGCGCCGGCGCGTTCGAGCGCGGCGAGCGCGGTCGCGATCTCGGGATGCTCCGCCGCCATCACGGCTTGAAAGTCGTTGTGCAGCAACGCGAGGACCGCATCGAAATCCCCGCGTTGCAGCGCCTCGAGCGCGCGCAGCGAGACCGACGAGATGCGCGGACGGGACGTGCGCGAGCTTCGGTCCAGCGCGGCGAATGCGGCGGCGGTCGAAACGGCGACGGGCGGCTTGACGACGGCGACGTGCCACGGTGGGATGGACCCGGCGGCCGTCACGCGCTCGCCGGTCCCTTCGACCAGCGCGCCGGTCCGGGCCAAGAAGAACGGCACGTCGGATCCCAGGCCCCGGGCCACGGCCATCCAATCGCGGGTCGGTCGATCGCCCAGCGCGCCGTCCATGGCGGCGAGCAGGATGCCGGCGGCGTCGCTGGAGCCTCCGCCCAGCCCCGCCTGGGAAGGCACGCGCTTGACCAGATTCAGCCGCAGATTGGGAAGAGCGCCGTCCTGCCGGAGGTGCCGCGCGGCACGGACCACCAGGTTGTCGCCGTTCTCCAAGCTGGGGTCGCTGCACGAGAATTCGAACGCCTCGGCTGGTTCGAGCGAAATCTCGTCGGCCAAGCCGAGCGGGACCATGACGCTGCGAAGCGCGTGGAAGCCGTCCTCGCGGCGTCCGAGCACCTCGAGGGTGAGATTGACCTTAGCCGGACAGGTGATGACGATGGCCTCTGGTTTCGTCGGACCCGCGAGGTGCCCTCGAAATTCGTGCGCTCGGTAAGAAGAACGGGCGGCACGAGGGCGTACACTCACTGGACATGCGTGCCAGTTATGACGCTCAGCGTAATGAATTTTGCGCGTACGTGCTCGGCGAGGCGGAAACGCCCTACGGGCTCTTGCTCGGCAACTTCAAAGCCTACGCGCAGTCCACCGCCAAAGGCGGCGTCCGCGGGCTGTGGGACGCCGACACCGATCAAATTATTTTCGGCACGCACCAGATCGCCTATCGCGTCGCCGACGGCATTTTGGGAACGCTCTTTCCGCATCAAATCACGCGCGAGTTTACGTTCTTGCCGTACGCGCAGATCTCCGAGTTCACGCTCGAAGATCGCCTGCACGTTACAGAAGCGTTCTACGTACCGCACGGTCCGTCGTTCGACCGCTCGGTTTCGTTCGTGGTGGACATCACGCTCTACAATCCGGGCACGGAAGCGCACGAAGTCCTAGTCTTTCCGTGGGCGCTGCTCGTCGGCCAGCGCTTTTACGGCGAACCCGAGCACGAAGTGCAAGCGCACGCCGAAGACGGCTTCATCTGTTCGAAGAATTTGGAGACCGGCGCCGCGCGCTGGTGGGCCGGTTCGCGCGAGCCGGCCGCGGTCGACGTCTCGCTGCGCGAACAAGTCGTGCTGGAGAACATGCGCCGGGGAGCGCTGCTTCCCAAGGGCAAGCTCTCGGATGCCGCGCCGAACCTGGGCGAAGTGACGCCCGAGCTCGCCGAACTGGTGAGCCGTCGCATCTTCGGGGCGTTCGAGTATCGCATCGTCGTCGGGCCGGGCGCGCGCGAATCGCTGCGTCTGGCCGTCGTCTTCAGCAAAGACGGCACCGAGCGGAGCAAACCGGTGCTGCAAGCGCTGCTTAAAGACGAACGCGCGCTGCACGACACGCAGCTCTACTTCGCCGACCGGCTCGCCGACGCGCGCTTCATGGCGCCCTCGCCCTCCATCAGCCGCGGCGTCGTCTGGGCCAAAGCCAACATGCTGCGGATCGTCAAGGAATATCCGCAGGGTTGGGGATCGACGAACTCTCCGCCGTCCGACATCCTGGTTTCGCGCGACACGTCGTGGTTCGTCCACGGCTACGACTATTTCTGGCCGCAGTTCAGCCGGGACGCGCTCGAGGTCTTCAACAAGTTCGTCGAACCCAGCGGTCTGATGATCGAATACGTGCGCGGCGTCAGCGGCTACACGACGGCGTACGATCTCAACATCAACGACGACACGCCGCTGCATATCATCGCCATGCTGCACCACTACAACGCGACGCTGGACGAGGAGTGGGTTCGCCGCCACCTCCCGCTCGTCATCAAGATCACCGACTACATGCTCACGCAGTGCGACGCCCAGGGGCTGATTTTCTCGCGCGCCAAGGGCGTGGACATGTACGGGATCTCGTCTTGGCGCAACATCATCCCGTACTACACGCTCGACGGCGCCGTAACCGAGATCAACTCCGAAGGGGTCTTCGCGCTCGAAGCCGCGGCGATGCTCTGCGCGGTGGCGGGCGACAACGGGCATTCCGTCGCGTATAACGCCGAGGCCCAGAAGATGCGCGAAGCGATGATGAAGTATCTGTACAACGCCGACACGCGGGCGTTCGTCCTCAACTACGACCAGGACGGAAACTACCAGGACAACTTCACCGCCGACGAAGTCTTTCCGGTGCTCTTCAACGTCGCCAACCCGCTCGAGCGGGCGGAGATCCTCCACCGTCTCAACGAGGCCGACTTCGTCACCGACGTCGGATTGCGCACCATCTCCACCGCCGACTCGTGGTACTTCCCTTCGTACGGATTCGGGCTTTTAGGCGGCGTCTGGCCGGACCTGACGCTCTGGTTCGTCGTTGCGATGTGGCGCAACGGCATGATCGACGACGCGGTGCATTTTCTCAACGCGATTTACGATGCGATGGAAGGCGGCTCTCCGCGCAACACCGTTCCCGGCGAGTTCGGAGAATGGTTCGACGGCGGATCGCTCAGCAACCGCGG
>PMFP01000071.1:0-3589 GCA_003155175.1 Vulcanimicrobiota bacterium | reverse complement strand
GCGGTGCGCATTTTTGCCGGCAACATGCTCGATGCGAGCCGTCCAGTGCTCATCGAATTCCGCGGGCACACGAGCCGTCTCGATCTTGCCGCAGGCGAACTCGGCGAAGTGCAGTTGATGGGCAAGGCTCAGGAACGCCGGGCGCGCGCAACTAAACCTGACGCCGTGCGCGTCTAGAAGCCGTTGGACAGCACCCGCCGTTTTGCCACCCTGGTCATGGGCCTTGGCATCGTCGTACTCATCGGCACGATTCTCATCGGCGAGCGGATCGGAGATCGCTCCCTCGGGACGCCTTTGGACGACACGCAAAACCTCGTCCCCGTCATCGCGATCACGCCGGCGCCCAACGCGTCGGCCAAGCCGTACGGGCCCGACTGGGACAGCTCGTACGCGCTCTCGTCGGCGCCGGACCCCGGCTTCCCCGACCCCCGGGTTCCGCCCAAACCGTTGCCCCCGCCCGCTCCGGCCCCGACCCGGGCCCCCGCCGCCGTCCACGTGGGACCGACCCTCAATCCGAACATTCCGATCTGGCGCCAGACCCCGCTCCCGGGCACGACCCCGACCCCGGCGGCCAAAGCCGCGTCTCCGGCCGCATCGGGCGCGCCCAGCGCGAAACCCTCGACCCCGCCCGCCGAACCAACCGCCTCCCCTGTCCCCGGCGCGAGCCGTACCCCGTAGGCCCGCGGCCCTAGGCGAGGGGCTGCTACTGCTGCCCTTGGACGGTCCTGGTAGGATAGAGACATGAAAACGACCACCGGGACCCCCATCGTCAAGACCGGCCTGGCGCAGATGCTCAAGGGCGGCGTCATCATGGACGTCGTCACGCCCGAGCACGCGGTCATCGCCCAGGAAGCCGGAGCCGTCGCCGTGATGGCGCTCGAAAAAATTCCCGCCGACATCCGTGCCGAGGGCGGCGTCGCGCGCATGAGCAACTTGGAACTCATCCAAGGCATCATGGATGCCGTCACGATCCCGGTGATGGCCAAGGTTCGCATCGGGCACTTTGCGGAGGCCCAAGTGCTCGAATCGATCGGCGTGGACTACATCGACGAGTCCGAAGTGCTCACGCCTGCGGACGAGAAGTATCACTGCGACAAGCACCTCTTTACCACGCCGTTCGTTTGCGGCGCGCGCGATTTGGGCGAAGCGCTTCGACGCATCGCCGAGGGCGCAGCGATGATTCGCAGCAAGGGCGAGGCCGGCAGCGGCAACATCGTCGAGGCCGTGCGGCACATCCGCGCGATCTCCGACGCCATTCGCGAACTCAGCGTCGCTCCTAAAGAAGAACTGGTGGCGCGAGCCCGCGATCTCGGAGCTCCGCTGGAACTGGTACGCCAGGTCGCGCACGACGGAAAACTTCCGGTCGTGCTGTTCTGCGCGGGCGGCGTCTCGACGCCGGCCGACGCCGCGTTGATGATGCAGCTCGGCGCCGAAGGCATCTTCGTCGGCAGCGGCATCTTCAAGTCGCAGAAGCCCAAGCGATTCGCCAAAGCTATCGTGGACGCCACGACGCACTTCAACGATCCGAAAATCGTCGCGGAGGCCTGCCGCTCGCTGGGCATGTCGGAAGCGATGGAGGGCCTCGATCTTCGCCAGTTAGACGAATCGGAGATGCTCTCGACGCGCGGAAACTAAATGACGATCGGAGTACTAGCTCTCCAGGGCGACGTGGTCGAACATCTCGCGGCGCTGGCCGATATCGGCGCTGCGGCGATTCCCGTCAAGACGTTCGCGGACTTGGAGAAAGTTGACGGCCTGATTATTCCGGGGGGCGAGTCAACCACCGTTATGAAACTGCTGGACCGGTTCGGCCTCGCCGAGCCGATCCGCGGTCGCGTCCGCGCCGGAATGCCGCTCTGGGGCACGTGCATGGGCATGATCGTCGCGGCCCACGGCGTCGCGGGCCTCGACCAGCCGGCGCTCGACCTCATCGACATCGTGGTGCGCCGCAACGCCTTCGGTCGCCAGAACGAGTCGGCCGAAGTGGAGTTGCCGATCCCGGTCCTGGGTCCCGAGCCGTTCCCGGCAATTTTCATTCGCGCTCCGTGGATCGAGAGCATGGGGCCCGGCGTCCAGCTTTTGGCCGAACGCGACGGTCACGGCGTGATGGTCCGGCAGGACAACGTGCTGGCCACCTCGTTTCATCCGGAGCTGACGCCCGACCGCCGGGTCCACGACTATTTCTTGCAAATGGTTGCCGACGCGCGCGAGAGCGTAGGGAAGGCGCCGACCGCCGCGTAAGTCTTGCGGCGATGAAATCGTCGGCGTGGGTCTGGACCACGGCGGAGGTGAGAGGCGGCGCCGCGTTTCGCAGGCAGAGTCCGCCGGGTAGCGTGCGGTCTTTTTTGATGGAAGCGAGGATGGCGATTCCTCGCTTTCGCGCTGTCAGGGACCGGCGTTGCCGGCCCGGGAGCGGCGCGCGATGAGCGACGTCTTGGTGCTGAACTTCACGTACGAGGCGCTGAACATCACCAGCTTCCAGCGGGCCGTCAAGATGCTCTTTGCCGGTAAGGCGGAGATCGTTCACAATCGCGATCGCATCCTGGCCTCGACCAGCTACGAGATGCGGATGCCGTCGATCATCCGGATGTTGTACTACATCAAGCGCCCCAAGCAAAAGGTCGCGCTCACGAAGAAGAACGTCCTGATTCGCGACGATCACGCCTGTCAGTATTGCGGCGTCCGCGGCGAGAAGCTGATGACCGTGGACCACGTCGTTCCGCGCAGCCGCGGCGGTCCGTCCACTTGGGAGAACCTGGTCTGCGCGTGCATGCGCTGCAACAACCGCAAGAACAACCGCACTCCGGGCGAAGCCAACATGACGATGAAGCGCAAACCGCGTCAGCCCAAGTACATTCCGTGGATCCAAATCAAACGGAACACGCTGCCGGACGAATGGGGCAAGTTCTTGTTCCTCTACAACGTCTCGATCGAAGAGCGCATCGAAACGTAGAACGCGAACCCATGCCGAAAGTCCCTGCGACTTTCGTAGCGGCGCTTGCGCGAGGTGCGCATTGCCGTATGCCGAACGTTTTTTTTGGGTATTTTCGCGCGGCCCGGCGCATGAAGGGCTACAGTATGAAACGCTATCTTCCATTTCTCGTTGCGGTGCTACTACTGGCGGCGTGGCAAACCGCGCAGGCGTGTACG
This sequence comes from Vulcanimicrobiota bacterium, assembly GCA_003155175.1. Classification (GTDB taxonomy): domain Bacteria; phylum Vulcanimicrobiota; class Vulcanimicrobiia; order Vulcanimicrobiales; family Vulcanimicrobiaceae; genus Hemerobacter; species Hemerobacter limicola. The sequence goes on along the minus strand of PMFP01000071.1, from coordinate 439 downwards.
GGCATCCGGCTCATCGCCGGAGACGGCTCGGTTCTCGTTGCGAGAACCCTTGAGTTCGGAACCGATCTCGAATCGAAGGTCGCGGTGTTCCCCGCCGGCACGACGATTACAGGAAATCTTCCGAACAACGCGTCCGGCATCAGTTTTAAGACGAAGTACGGCATCGTCGGAGCCAACGCGTACGGTCTGCCGACGGTCGTCGAAGGCATGAACGACCAGGGCCTCTACGTCGGCGAGTTCTTCTGGCCGGGCTACGCCGGCTACGCCGACGTTACGCCGGAGAACGCGTCCCGCTCCATGGGCGGATACCAGTACAGCATGTGGATCCTCGGTAATTTTTCGAGCGTTGCCGAAGTGAAGGCGAATTACGACAAGGTGAGCTTGGCTCCGACCGTCGTGCCGCAGATGGGCCTCGCTCCGCCGGTGCATTTTCGCATCG
>PMFP01000083.1 GCA_003155175.1 Vulcanimicrobiota bacterium | reverse complement strand
CGCCCGACGGTCACGTCGTCAATACGGTATTCACGTCCTACGCTCCGCATCCGGCGGGCATCCCCGCCGGCGATCTCGTGCCGCCGTTAACCGAGGAAACGATCGGCGATCGGATGGACGCGGCGGGCGTGAGCTGGAAATGGTATTCGGGTGGCTGGGACCGGGCACTGGCCGGAAATCCGTCTCCGGACTTCCAGTTTCACCACCAGCCCTTCGCGTATTACAAGAGCTACGGGGACGGCACCGCGGCGAAAGCGGCGCACCTTCAGGACGAGACCAACTTCACTTCCGACGTCGCGAGCGGAAATCTGCCCAGCGTCGTCTTTATCAAACCGGTTGGGGAGAACAACGAACACCCAGGGTACGCGGCTCTGCTCGACGGACAACGTCACGTCCTGAGCCTCGTCGACCAGATCCGGAATAGCAAATATTGGAACGACACCGTCATCATCATTACGTACGACGAAAACGGCGGACGGTGGGATCACGTGGCGCCGCCCGTCATCGATCGCTGGGGTCCGGGAACGCGCGTGCCCCTCATCGTGGTCTCCAAGTTCGCAAAGCAAGGCTACGTGGACCACACGGAGTACGAGACGGCCTCGATCCTGGCGCTAATCGAAAAGCGCTTCAATCTCAAGCCGCTGGGCACCCGAGACGCCGCCGCCAATCCCTTCAGCAACGCCTTCCAGTTCTAGGTACGCCACCGGACAAAAGTCGCGGCGTGGGTCGCGCCCGTTCTTGGGGACGAACGGGGCCCGTTTTCCAAGGGAATTTGGGCGCGTCCGTTCTATTAATGGGGTCGCAAGGACCGGGCATGTGGCGGAACTGGTAGACGCGCTGGATTTAGGTTCCAGTGGGGCAACCCGTCAGAGTTCGAGTCTCTGCTTGCCCAAATTGCTTATCATCGCGATTGCGAGCGCAGTGGGGGATTTTTTCCCAGTGCGAGGCGGGACGGTCCGAAGCGTGCTGTGCACGCGAGGGGCGTCCCAACGAAGCAATGGGGAAAAAGACGCGGAAGTAGCTCAGTGGTAGAGCATCGCCTTGCCAAGGCGAGGGTCGCGAGTTCGAATCTCGTCTTCCGCTCCAGTTCCCCTTCACAGCATGCGCGCTCAGCCGCGATCCCACTCACACTCACGTTTCGGAGCACCGTTAACCCTTGACGAACTCGTCCACGCTGACCCGTCTCGCACCCACGCAGGTCGAGCTCGAGATCTCGATCACCGCCGAAGAGCTCGAGGCGGCCGAGGAACGCGCCTTCCGTAAGATGGCCAAGAACGTGCGCCTGCCCGGCTTTCGCGCGGGAAAAGTGCCGCGCCGCGTGTTCGAACAGACCTACGGCGCCGACGCGATCTCGTCTCAGGCGCTCGAAGACGTGGTTCCGGAAGCGTACGCCAAAGCGGTTCGCGAGCACGAGCTCAACCCGGTGGACCGCCCGAAGATGGAGATGCTCCCGGAAGAAGACGGAAAACCCAAGCGCGTGAAAGCAACGGTTGAAGTCCGGCCCGAGATCGAGCTGGCCCCGTATCGCGGCATCGAGCTCGAACGTGAGGCCGTAGCTACCACCGACGACGACGTCACTCGCAGCATCGAGGCGCTCGCCAAGGATCGGGCAACGCTGGTCCCGGCCGACCGTGCGGCGCAGCTCGGCGACGTGGTAACGCTGGACTACGAAGGCAAGATCGACGGCGTCCCCTTTGAAGGCGGCAGCGCTACGGGCCAGCCGACGGAGCTCGAGGAGGGGCGCTTCATTCCGGGCTTCGCTACCGGCATTGCCGGCATGACGGCGGGCGAGACCAAAGACGTCGAAGCGCACTTCCCGGACGACTACTCGGAAGCGACGCTCGCCGGCAAGACGGCCGTGTTTACCGTGACGCTCCACGAAGTCAAGCAGTACGAACTGCCGCCGATCGACGACGCGTTCGCGCAGGCGATCTCCGAAAATAAGACGGTGGACGAACTTCGCACCGACGTGCGCCGCCGCTTGGACGCCATCGCCGAGGGCCGCGCCCGGCGCACGCTCGGCAACGCCGTTATGGAAAAACTGCTGGCCGCGCACGACTTCTCGCTGCCCGAATCGATGGTCGAAGGCGAGATCGATCAGATGGTGAGCGACGTCGCGACGCAAGCGACGCGCTACGGGGTGTCCTATGAAGATTTTCTCGCACGCAGCGGCAAGACCGAGGCCGAGCTTCGGGTCGAGAGCCGCCCCGCCGCCGAAGGTCGCGTCAAGGCTACCCTATTGATCGAAGCCATCGCGCAGGTTGAAGGCATCGTCGCGACGCCGGCCGACGTGAACGAGGAGCTCGCATCCTTAGCGCGCCAGTACGGCCAGCCGCCGGATCGCATCCGAAAGGCGCTCGGTACCAACTTGCTGTCGCTGATGGACGGCATCGTCCGGAACAAGACGGTTGAGTTCCTCGTCGACAACGCCGCCGTGACCGTTAAAGAAGCAACCGAAACCCCCGCGTCGTAGTTACACGCCTACAGATATCGAACCGATCGCGCTTTTATTGGGGGCTTAACCTGCATGGGACATTTAGTGCCGATGGTCGTGGAACAGACGGCGCGCGGAGAACGCGCGTACGACATCTATTCCCGCCTGCTCAAGGACAGGATCGTCTTCGTCGGCGGTCCGATCGACGACCACTTGGCAAACTTGGTCATCGCGCAGCTGCTCTTTCTGGAGAAAGAGGACCCCGACAAAGACATCGACATGTACCTGAACAGCCCCGGAGGCAGCGTGACGGCGGGCCTCGCGATGTTCGACGCCATGCATTTCATCAAGCCGGACGTAGCGACGATCTGCATGGGCATGGCCGCCTCGATGGGGTCCATCCTGCTCACCGGCGGGGCCCAGGGTAAGCGCTACGCCCTCCCCCACGCCAAGATCCTCATCCACCAGCCCTGGGTATCCCAGATCGGCGGCCAGGCGACCGACGTGGAAATTGCCGCCCGGGACCTGATCGCCACGCGGCAGACGGTGGCCGAGATCTACCACCGGACCTGCAACAAGCCCCTGGAACAGGTACTCCACGACATCGACCGCGACTACTATATGACGGCCCAGGAAGCCAAGGACTACGGGATAATCGACAGCATTATCGAAGACCGCCACGCCCTGCCTACCCCTGCCTAGGCTCAGGAAGGATCTCTAAGGCGCACGATGTTCCGGTTCGGTGACGAGAAAGGTCAGCTCAAGTGCAGTTTCTGCGGCAAGTCGCAGGAGCAGGTACGGAAATTGATCGCGGGCCCGGGCGTCTACATCTGCGACGNNAACGAGATCATCGAGGAAGAGCTCTACAAGAACGTCGACGAGAACCTGCGGCTTCGCAACATCCCAAAACCCAAAGAGATCAACCACATCCTGAACCAATACGTCATCGGTCAGGACCGGGCCAAGAAATCGCTGGCCGTCGCCGTCTACAA
>PMFP01000017.1 GCA_003155175.1 Vulcanimicrobiota bacterium | reverse complement strand
CCGGGACGTATCAATCCATCTCGCTCATCGCCCCAATTTCCGCTGCAACGTCTCCACGCAAACGCTACGTGGCGCGAGTAAACTTCCTTCAGCGCGGCATCCCGACCGAGGTAGCCGGCGAGAACGTCGGCATCGAAGGCGTCGTTAGGACGAGGGATGCGCTTTCGCTCACCATCTCGTTACGACAGCTTTCGCAACAATCGGTTCCCTATCAAGTGCATCCCGGCGATAGCGCGATGTTCACGCTGACCAACGGCACTGCAATCCAAGGCGTCGTCGCAGCGCTGAACCCGAACCTCATCGTCATCAAGGTCGGCGAAACGTACTCGGGGATTCCGCGCAATGCGATCGCGACGATCTCGAGCATTTCGCGGAATGCTCGCCAGACGATCTCGTTCCTGGTTCCCTTCGACGTGCCCGCGGAAGCTAGCCATATCGAGTTCACGCTCGCGCAAGATCCGGGCCTGGTGCCGATGGTGACGCTGCTGGTCCGGGACTCCGGAGGCCGCCTGAGCGAGATCTTCCCTCAGGATCGCTCGCTCGTCGTCGGGCGCAGCGAGGAAGTTCCGGAGGACTGGCTCGACCGGGAAGTCGACCCCGCACGACTGGCGCCGCTTTCGACGAACGTGCCGTCGACGCCGGCGGAAATTCCGGTAGCCGATCTCCCGAACACGTTCTACGATCTTCCCATCCACGACATCCTCGCTTCGGAGGATCCGGGCGCACGCGATCCGCGCGTGGTCGGCGTGCGCTTCGCCTTTGAAGCCGCGAGCGCCGGCGCGGTCGGCGTGCGCGGGGCCAACGCGCAGGTTTCGGGCTTGGCGGCTACGTCCGCGCAGCTGGCGACGGCGAAAACCGGGTTGCCGGCCGCGCAACCCCGCGCCGCGCTTCAACTCGACGGGAAAGCCATCGCGCTGATCCCCCAAGGCTCCATGGCGGAGGGCTCGCAGCGCGGCACGATGGCGTTCGCGCGGACGCATCTCGCAGCGGGAACGCATTTGCTCGTCGGCGGGGAGCACGATCCGACGGTGGTGCAATGGGGCCTGGTCGGACTGGGCCGCCCGGCCGCGGATCGGCCGTCGGACGTCGTCGACCGGAGCGCCGGCGGCGCGTACTCCGAGCGCTACGGCGATCTCGACACCGACGGCGGCGTGTTGGTGATGCCGACGACCTACTGGCGCCCGTGGCGCGTCGCGCTGGCTCCGCGCTCGTTCGTTCCTAGCGGAATTCCCGCGCTGGACTACGTCCGGCTGTGGCCGTGGCTGCAATCGTCTCAAACGCAAGTCCGCGTGAACGGGGGCCTGAACGGCTGGATCGTGCCGCCTTTCCACGGGCGCGTGATCTTCATTTACGAAACGGCCTTTTATCTCGCCGTCGGCGTCGCCTTGGAGCTCCTTATCATCGCGGCGTGGATGCTGCTCGCGCGCTATCTGCGGGCGCGCGTTTCGTGATCGCCGCACTATCGAGGAGTTTCCGCGCTAGGTTCAAACAGAGCGCTTGGCTCAAATGTTGTTAGACTTCTCGTCCTTTAAGCGTGCGGCGCGCCGGCACGCGCCACTTCTGATTCCCTACCTCGCCGTGCTCGTTTTAGTGCGCGCGTGGTTCCATCCTGGATTGATTGCCGGGGAGGACTTCTCGTACGGGCTCTCCGGTTGGAACGACAGCACGCTGTTGCACGGCTACTTCCCGTGGCCGGACATGTGGGACCCGAGCTGGGGCTTTGGATTTAGCACGGATTACCATCTCACGACGCTTCCCACGTTGTGGCTGGCGGGATTGGTCGTCAAACTCGGCCTGGGCTGGACGACCGCCGAGAGGCTGATCTGGCTGTTTCCATTGGTCGTTCTCCTGCCCTTGTCGCCTTACGCGTTGGCGATGCGCCTGACGAGATCGCCGTGGGTGTCGGCCGCGGCGGCGCTCGTTTTCTCCGTGAACACGTGGGTCGTCGGACTGATCGTTCGCGGGCACATTCCCGCCCTCGTGGCATACTCGTTGATGCCGCTGGTACTCGTCGCGGGTTCCGCGGCGCTGCGCACGCACTCAAAGCGAGCCTCACTGGCACTGGCCTCGCTCTTACTCCTTCAGGGCCTCTACGAGATCCGGTATACGTATCTCTCGCTGATTTCGCTCGTGGTCTTGTTGATCGTAGAGGCGATCGCCCAACCAAAGAAGACGCTGACGTCGAACACGTTGCGAACCGCGGGGTTCGTCGCTGCCGCCTTCGTGGCCGGGAGCGTTTATTGGATCGTGCCCAGCACGTTCACCGCGCTCTCCCTGCCCCCGGGCTTTGGATCGCCCGTCGCATACGCAACGTTCAATGCGAAGATGGATATCTTGCACAGCTTCGCTCTGTTCTACCCGTACTATCACCACACGCTGTCAAACGATGCTTTTTTCGTTTATCCGGTCGAATGGCCGTTCATCGTTCTCGGATTGCTCGTCGCGACCGGTCTCTTCGTCGGAATTCGGCGCCCGATGGTTCGCGCCGTCGCGCTGCTCTGGGGATTCGGCGTCGTCTATGCCAGCGGATCCGTCGGTTTCTTCGGCGGATTCAACCAATGGGTCTTCCTGCACGTACCTGGGATGACGGCGTTTCGCGAGGGTGCGAAACTGTTTTCGTACATCAACCTTGGGGCCGTAGTTGGGATCGCGGTTCTGTTGTCTTCGCTTCCGCCGATTCAGCGCGGTCCCCTGCGAGCCGAGCGCGGAGTCGTCGTCGTAGTGGCCGCCGTTCTATTCGCGGCGTGTTACTTGTTCGCGGTGCGCGGCGCATACGATCCACTTTATTTGTCGAACTTTTCGACGGCAACCGTTCGGCCCGGCGACGCCAGGCTCCAGAACTATCTTTCGTCCGCGCCGGCGGGTCGGGTTCTGTTCTTTCCCACGATCCCTGCGGAATACGATTTTGACAACGTGCACCCGGCCGTCTCGGCCGCGCTCTTGGGGTCCAGTAATTGGCCGTTCGGTTTGGCGCCGTTGCAGCCGCCCGGTTCGAAAAATACGGCCGGCGTCTATAGCTTCTTCGGGTTCTACAGCTCGCCGCTCGTCGAGCCCCTCCTATGCGAGACGGGGGTTCGCTACGTAGCGCTCGTCACCGACGAAACTTCCTCCGTCTTCGAGCCGTGGCAGAGCGACGTGCAGCGCGCGGAATCCAAGCAGTTCTTGGATTCGCGCCCGTGGCTGCAGCCAGTCGATCTCGGCCTAGGCGCTCTGCCGGAAGACCGGCGCCTGGAACTGTATCGCGTAACGGGGTGCGCTTCGGACCCCAACCGCCTCGCGTTCGTGGCGCGGTATCCGGCGATATTCGAAGGCGATAGTCTGTACCTGGAATCGCTTGCGGCATCGCCGCTGTGGAAGCGAGACCCGGCCGTGATTATCGCTGACGAGCAAACGACGCTGGCGCCGTTTGACGCGATCGCCAACGTCGTAACCGCGCCCCTGGTGTACGACTCGCAGGATCCGGTCAACGACGAGATCGGTTATTCGCAATGGCTTGGACTGATGACCGAAGGCTCGCGTCGGGTTCTGAATCAGCCGTTTGCGTATCACGGGTTCGCGTTCGATCGTTCGGCGCAAGCGAACATTCTGAACTTGCCGATCCCGCCGGGGTTGATCAAGGAGACGTTCACGTCGCGAGCCGGCGACGCGTCGATCGACGCGTTCGTCACGCCGCAGGCCGCGCGCGCGCAGCAGATCGTGCGCGCCACGGCGCTCGATCCTATTGCGGGAGTTCCGGTCTCGACGGCGCGGGAATTGGTCAATCCCAACGTGTTCGATACGTATCCGGGTGGCGGAATCGTGGCGTCGGACCACGACTGGCTGCAAGTGGCGTCTTCGGGCGGCGACGTGACGATCGTCAATCCTCAGCTCGCTCCGGTGACCGCGGACGTGACGCTTCCCGGCGCGGTTGCGCTGGCCGGACCGTTCGAGAATTACACGTTGTCGCTGAACGGGACGGAATCGTGGAGCGTGGCGCTGCCGCAATTTCTCCAGAGTTGGTTTGGTTTGGCGGTGCCTGCGACGATGCGCAACGTGACGCTGATGCCCGGTTCGAACTCGCTTTCGATCCGTCCGTCGGAAGCGGCGTCGGCTTCCTCGCTTGCCTCGGACGTGTCCATCTGGGACGAAGCGACGGTTTCCAACGTTCGTCCGTTGGGCAACGCGCAGGCGTCGGTCCCGTTGATGGTCTCGCAGCGCGCCGCTCCGGAAGGCGTCCAGTTGCGCGTTTCGACCGCACAGGCGGCGGAGAATCCGGCGACGGCACGCTTTCGGATGCTCTCGGGGTTGTCCATTCCGCTCTCGTCTCATCCGCAGTTGCGCGTGCACTACCTCGCCCCCGCCGATCCGCTAAACTTCGACGTGGCGCTGGGCTTGAGCGGCCCTAGCGGCCGGACCGAATACCTGATCAATCTTCCTCGCGGCGAGCACGCGTATACGATCGACGCGTACGACCTGGTGCAGAAGGCGCTCGTCGCCGTCCGCCGCGACCAGCGCAAGGCGCACGCGGCGGACTACGCTTGGCTGCGCGAGGATGCGTATCGTCCGCAGGCCGAGGCGTCGTCGTACGCGTTGCGGTACGCGGACTTGCTGCTGATCAAACCGGCCGCAACCGCGGTAGTCGGCGCGGCCGGGACGTATCAATCCATCTC
>PMFP01000158.1 GCA_003155175.1 Vulcanimicrobiota bacterium | reverse complement strand
AGCATGGAAATGGACGCGATGGGTCCCGAGACCGAGGTCTTCCCAGACGAAGACTACATCGACGAAGAGGAAGGCACGGTCAGCGTGCGCGTGGCCGGCGTGGCGGAAAGTTTGCACCCGGTCTCGACGCATTTGCATCCGGGCCGCACGCCCGAGCCCCAGGTGACCCCGATTCCGCAGGCTTCCGCTTCCGCACCGGCAGTCGCCGCGCCGCCGCCTACCGTCGCGACGTATACGAACGTGGCGACGCGGACGGTGGTTCGGCCGCAATCCGCCGCAATCGATGCCGCCAAGGCCAAGGGCTACACCGGCAACGCCTGCAGCGAGTGCGGCCAACTCACGATGGTGCGCAACGGCGCCTGCGAGAAATGCGACAATTGCGGCGCCACGAGCGGATGTAGTTAATACACGTACGTTTGAGAAGACTTTTCGCGATCGCGCTGCTGTGTGTTTGCGTTCTGCTGCGGGCAAACGTGAGCGCGGCCGGCGACGGGCGGGCGCGCATCGGAAACGTCGTCGCACGCGCGATCGAGCCGGTCATGGATCGGTACGGCATTCCCGGTATGGCCGTGGGAATCGTCGTGAATGGACGGACCTACGTCTATAACTACGGCGTGGCGTCGCGGGCGACGGGTAGGCCGGTTGCCGGCAACACGCTCTTCGAGGTCGGTTCGGTAACCAAGACGTTCACCGCGACCCTTGCCTCCTATGCGCAGGCGACCGGAAAACTCTCGCTCGCCGATATGGCCAGCCAATACGTTCCGGCCTTGCGCGCTAGCAGCTTCGACAAGGTAAGCCTGATAAATCTCGGTACGCACACGGCGGGTGGCCTTCCGCTACAGGTTCCAAGCGACGTCACGAACGACGCTCAACTGATGGCGTATTTTCAGAGCTGGAAGCCAACCTATGCGCCCGGCACGTACCGGACGTACGGCAATCCGGGTATCGGCTTACTCGGCCTGATCGCCGCAAGCAGCATGAACCAGGACTTCGTCGCTCTGATGGAAGGGAAGCTGTTCCCGTGGTTGGGCATGCACGACACGTACATCGACGTTCCCCCGTCCAAGATGGAGAGCTACGCGCAAGGCTACACGTCGAAAGACGTGCCCATCCGGATGACGCAGGGCGCGCTCTGGTCCGAAACATACGGCGTTCGAACGACTGCCGGCGACCTTCTGCGATTCCTCGAAGCCAACATGGGAATGCTCGATCTCGACGAGACGTTGCAACGCGCAATAACCGGCACGCACACGGGATACTACCAGATCGGCGCGATGACGCAGGATCTGATCTGGGAGCAGTACCGCTACCCGGTCGACTTACCGCAACTGCTAGCCGGGAACTCTTCCAAAATGCTCTTAGAAGCCAACCCCGCGACCGGGCTCGCTCCTCCGTTACAACCGCAGGATGCCGTCCTGATCAACAAGACCGGAACGACGAACGGCTTCTCGACGTACGTGGCATTCGTTCCCGCAAGAAAGACGGGCATCGTCCTATTGGCCAACAAGAGCTATCCCATCGACGCCAGGGTGACGGCCGCCTACGAAATACTGACGCACTTACCCGGCAACGCACCCTAGTCGGGAAGTGCGCCCGGAACGGGCGGCGAACGTCCCGCGCGTGAGATTGAGAACCTGTCTTGCGATCCCGCTCGCAGGCGTGCTCCTGATAGGTATCGCCAATCAGGCGGACGTGGCGCGGCCGGGCCCGTACTGCCTGCCCGTCAAGAAAGAGCTCCGTTCGCAGGCGCTCTCGTTTTCGTTGCCCGCCCTGGACGGATCAACGCTGACCTTTTCAACCGCCGACGGGCGTCCGACGATCGTGGCGTTCTTCGCGACGTGGTGCCGCCCGTGCAGCGAAGAGATGCCGGCGCTCCTGGACGTCGCCCGCCGCTACGAAAGCCAAGGCGTGCGCACGGTGCTCGTCAACGACGAGGAGCCGCCGGCGCCGATACGCGCGTTCTCAAAGAAGTTCGGCATCGACCTCCCCATCGCGATGGACGCGAACGGGACGACTTTTAAACTGTTCGGCCTGCGCGGGATTCCCTCGACGTTGTTCTTCAACGCAAACGGCGTCCTCACGTGCTACGTGACCGATAGCCTCGCGCCCAAGCAGCTTGATAACGAAGCATCCGCCGCAGCCGGCGGCTGGATGCCGTAGCGGCCGCTAGCCTTCTGGCCGCGAGACGAAGAGATCCATGCCGAGGCGCTCNNCCCGGCGAGACCGTGACGATGCCGCCGCCGATCCCGCTCTTGCCCGGCATCCCAACGTCGTACAGCCAGTCGCCGGACGTTTCGTAAAGCCCGGCCGTCGCCATGACGGCGAGCGTGTAGTGGCAAACCTCAGGATCGACGACGCGGGCCTGCGTGAGCGGATTGACGCCGCCGTCGGCAAGGGTGGCGCCCATGACGGCGAGGTCCTTTGCGGTGACGTTGAGCGAGCATTGTCGAGTGTACAGGTCGGTGGCCTCGGCCGGGTCGCCGTAGAGCCGCCCGAAACTCTGCAACAGCCGCGCAATGCCCTGGTTCCGGTGATTCGTTTGCGAGGCGGAACGATAGACGTCGTCGTTTAGCGAAAGCGTGCGGCCCGCAAACCGTGACAAGCCCTCGGCAATGAAGCGCCATTTGGCGCCGGCGTTCTGACCCGGTACCAGGCTGGTCGTTGCGATGGCACCGGGGTTGACCATCGGATTGGTTGTGCCGTCCTTGCCGCGCTCGACGGCCTCGAGCGAATTGAACGGCAGGCCCGTCGCGTTCACGCCCAGCTTTTCGCGAACGTCGTCCGCGCCGAGCTGCCGGCAGACGAGCGCGAAAACGAACGGCTTGGAGACGCTCATGATCGAAAACACATGCTCGACGTCTCCGGCGGCATAGACGCCGCCGTTGATGCCCACCACGCATATGCCGAAAAGATCGCGTCGAGCTTCTGCCAACGCGGGATACACCGTAGAGACTTCGCCTTCGACGTTGGTGTCGAAGCGTTCGTGCGCCCGGTCTACGAGCGCTTGAACGCGCGCCGCATCCGGCAGACGTCCCGTTGAGACGAATCGCGACTCGGACGATTCACCGCTTCCGTTCATGCGGCACGGATGCTGCGGAGGGNNTGGCCTCTAGGCCTCGAGCATGGCCTCCAGATTGTCGAGCGCGCCGTTCCACCCGCGCTCGTGATTGTCGCGCGACTCCGCACCGGCAAACGCTTCTTGCGTGAGCACGATTTCGGTCTTGTCGCCGAGATCGTGGAATTCCACGGTGATCAGCGTCTCGACGCGGTCCTCGGGGCGGTCTTCGTCCCAGGCCCACGTGTAGCAGAGCCGTTCGGGCTTACGTACTTCACGATACGTTCCGCGCACGACGAGCGCTTCGTCATCCGGCGGCTGCATGACGATATGGTATTCCCCGCCGACGCGGACGTCGGCTTCGAGCTCTTTGGCAACGACGGGGCCAGGACCCGACCAGAGACGCATCTGTTGGGGCTGGGTCCAGGCCTCCCAGACCCGGGCGCGCGGGGCGGAGATCGTCCGGCGGACGACGAGTTTCGGAGTCGCCTGGGTGGTGGTGTCGCTCATGACGTCTTCTTTCTTGGCAAGTGCCGGCGGGTGCGTGTGGGGCGATCGGAATCTGCGGCGGCGCGTTCGAGATAGTCGCTCAGGCTGTCGAGCGCATCGTTCCAATAGCGCTCTTGCCGGTCCAGCCAGGTCGACGCGGCCCGCATGGCTTTAGCAGAAAGCGTGCAGTGGTGGACGCGACCGCTGACCTCGCGGACGAGCAATCCCGATTCCTCGAGAACCTTGACGTGCTTGGAGATGGCCGGCTGCGAGATCGGAAAATCCGCGGCGATTTCTCCGACGGTAAGACTTCGGCGTACCAGCTTTTCGACGATGCGCCGCCGCGTCGGATCGGCCAGCGCAAAAAAGATGTCGTCGAGTTGCGATTGTTTAACCATCTGGTTATATATCTACTCCGGCGCGGCGCGGCTGTCAAGTCCCTTAGGCGAACCTACGTCCGCCACAGCGACCCTGCGCCGCTTACGTTCCCGGCAAAGCGGAGGCCAAGCCGGTGCGGGCGGCGTAGCTCGTCAGACATGCAAACACCGGGCCCGGAGAGCGCCTTCCACGACCCAGACGCTCGCGCCGCAGCGACCGCGCAGAGCTGGCAGACCGTCAAGCCGCGCATCCCCGACACGATCCAGCGGCGCAAGCTCGAAAAGCAGCGCAGCGTCCGTGAAATCGTCTTCGGCGTCCAGGACGGCATCCTCACGACGCTCGGCATCATCACCGGCGTCGGCGTCGCCGAGGGCGAGCGGGCCGCCGTGCTGATCAGCGGATTCCTCGCGCTGCTCGCTGGCGCGCTCTCGATGGGCGTCGGCGAATATCTCGGCGGGAAAGCCGAGCGCGAGGTCGTGCAAGCCACGATCGAACTCGAGCGCAAAGAGATGGCCGACGATCCCGAAGCCGAGTTTGCCGAGCAAGCCGCGTATTATACGCTCAAAGGCTTTACGCCCGACGAAGCCCACATGATCGTCTCGCGTCTCGCCACGCACCCCGACATCTATCTGTACGAGATGGTTCGCGACGAGTTCGGCATCGATCCGCGCGAAGCCGACGACTCGGGCCTGCGCGGGCCGCTTGCGATGGGCGGATCGTATGCGGTGGGTGCGCTCGTCCCGATCGTTGCGTTTCTGCTTCCGCTTTCGATGACGGCCTCGTCGCTGCTTTCGCTCGCTCTTGCGGTGCTGGGGCTATTCGGCGTAGGTTATTACGCCGGGACGTTGAGCGAGCGCAACCCGCTGACGAAAGGTCTGGAGATCGTCTTCTTCGGCATCGTCGTCTTTACGCTCTCGTATCTGGCGGGCCACTACATACCGCCGCTGTTCGGTCATCCACCCGTCGCCGTCGGCGGTTAGAAGCAGCGAAGGGGCCCGGCGCAATCGCCGGGCCCCTTCCGCTTTCCTGACCGTGCTCGTTACGAGCGATGAGTCTACTGCGGTGCGCGCGTTCCGTTCACGACGCCCGACGACGGTTTTCCGGGATAGCCCCACGTGCCGTGGAAGCTGTTTCCATCCGCGGAGAACTTCAGGTTGATCGGACCGTAGCCCTTAGGCGTCTGCCACTGGCCTTGGACATCCTCGGAACCCTTCGAGAGCGTTCCCTGGATGTGTCCGCCGGCCCACGTGCCGATGAAGCTCGGCCCAGTCTGCTTGAAGACCAGCTGCGTGGAATGCGCCATCTCGCCGGTCATGAGGACGTTCCAGGTTCCGGTCGTGTTGATCTGGTTGTAGACGCGCTCGGCGACGAACGTTCCGTTGGCCGGACGTCCGCCGAAGCCCCACGAACCGTGGAATGCCGTGTAGCTCGCGTTAAAGATCAGGGTCGCCCAGCCCACGCCGCGTGAATCTTTCCACGATGCGTCGACTTGCAGCGGATTTCCCGCGTGGGTGTTGCCGCTGAGGCTCCCGTTGGTTCCGTACGATCCGACGATCCCCGAACCCACCTGTTTGAGAACGAGCGGACCCGGCGTCAGCGGGCTTCCGCTGTAGGTCACGCTCCACGTGCCGGCCGCGCTGGTCTCGACGGGCTTCGCTGCCGAAGCCAGTCCGATCGTCACGACCATGGCTAGCGGCACCAATGCGGCGCCAAATGAGAAAGCCGATTTAGACATTATTTCGCATCTCCAGTCCCTATATTACAAGAAACGAGTACGCCGCCGTTGCGGTCGCTATTCGGACCGATACCGTTCGGAACGGTCCCTAGCAAGCCCTTGGCGGGCGGGGGTCGGACTTGGGGCCCGGGTTTTCGGCAGGGGGTACCAGGGCCGGCCACTTCGGCCCTAATGAAGCGTGGCGGCCGGAGAGCCTGGCCTGACCAGCGACGGGTACTTCGCCACCAGCGCGCGCAGCTTCGGAATATCGTTAAAAACGATATACGGATTATCCGGATTGTGGACGGCGTAGTCTTGGTGATACCCCTCGGCCGCATAGAAGCCGTTCAGGCGCGTGACCTTGGTGACGATCGGGCCGGCAAAGGCGCGCGACCGCGTCAACTCCGCGATGGAGGCCTCAGCAGCCGCGCGCTGCTCTGCCGTGGTATAGAAGATCTCCGAGCGGTATTGCGTGCCCTCGTCGGGGCCTTGCCGGTTCAGCTCGGTCGGGTCGTGCGCGACCAGGAAGTAAACGTCGAGGATCTGCTGCAGGCTGATCTGCGACGGATCGTAGACGAGTTCGACCGACTCGGCATGGCCGGTGCCGCCGCCGCTGACGATGTCGTAATGCGCCGTGCTCGCGGCGCCCCCGGCGTATCCGGCCGTCGCCTTGACGCCCTTAAGCGACCCGAACACGGCCTGCATGCCCCAAAAGCAGCCCCCGGCGAGCACGATGGTTTGCTGAGGTTCGGAAGCACGAGCCTGGAGAGGGTTGCCGAGCGCGGCGATGAGCAGGGCGAGGAGCGCGAATCTTTTCATGTCGGAATGGAAACGCTCGAGAGCGCCGTCCGGATGAGGCTCGCGGCTCGAACCTAACTGGGAGCGTCGTCTTGGTGCGACGCGTAACTATGCGGGTCGAAGTACCACGCCGGAAGCGAGCTGGGGAACTCGATGTCCTTAAAGTCGTAGTCGACCTGCTGGCCGTCGCCGTCGTATCCGCCGCCGACGATGCCATGGATGTGCGTCACGACCGGAATCCCGTCGAGCGGCTGCAGCGTGATCGTGAAAATCACCGGATAGACGTCTTTGCCCGGCAGGATGAAGAGCTTGTCGGTCGCGACGACCTTGTGCAGCTCCAGCGTCTTTCGGTCGGCGTAAATTTCACGCAGACGGTTACGGTCGGGATCGCGAATCGGCGTGAGCGAGAGATGGTAGTACGGACCCTCGATCGCAACGTTGGTCACGCGATAGTCGAAGTTCGCCGTGACCTTGACGACCGCGATTTCCGACAGACCCGGCGACGTCGGCTCCGGCGTCGGCACCCAACTGACGTCGTGCGGGTGCACGGGCGCCGGTTCGAAGAGATCGGCGGTCGGCGGCCCCGGATCGCGGTCTTCGTTGAAGGCCGGCCGTTGAAACTCGAGCGTCCCGCGATGAAACGACATGTACACGCGCCGCCCGAGTGCGGCTTTGTCGGCCGTGCGAACCCAGACGTGGTACGTGTACGAGTTGTCGAGGTCGGGCGTGTTGTAGTTCGTGTTTTGCGTTCGCACGATGGTGTAGGTCTCGTACGGCGGCGGCGGCCGGTGCGAACGGAAGACGGCCCGGATCTGACGGAACAACTGCTCGGGAGTGGTCGGCGTTGCCGTCGGCGTCGGCGCCGCGCCGGCCGGTGACGGCGCATGCACGGCCCACGCCGCCGCAACGGCAAGCGCCCCGAGCAGCGTAAAGGTTCGCGTTAATGAACTGACGGTACGCACGACGGTAAGACTACTCCGCAAGCCTGAGAGAAACCCGTGCGCGGGCGCGGCGAATCATGCCGTGACATCGCACGACGCGGGGCCGCCGTGACCGGCCGGCCAATGTCCCGCTTCATGGAGACTGTCGCTTTTTACGGAACGGGGATGCTCGGATCGGGCTTCGTCCGCTCGATGCTGCGGCGCGGAATCGCCGTCAACGTTTGGAATCGGACGCCGGCCCGGGCGAGGCTGCTCGAAGCCGACGGGGCGCGCGCGTTCGAAGACCCCGCCGCGGCCGCGCACGGCTGCGTTCGAGCGCACCTCTGCCTGCGCGACGACGCGTCCGTAGACGCCACGCTGGCGGCCGCGCTGCCCGGGCTCGAGATGGGCGTCCCGGTTGTGGATCACACGACCGTGCTGCCTCACGGCGTCCCGGGGCGAGCGGCGCGGCTGCGATCCGCGGGGCATCCCTTTTTACATGCGCCCGTCTTCATGGGCCCCCCGCAGGCACTCGACGCGTCGGGCATCATGATGTGCGGCGGACCGCGCGACGTTTTCGAGATGCTCGAGCCCGCGCTCGCCCCGATGACCGGCGACCTTCGCTACCTGGGCGAACGCGAGGACCTGGCGGCCGTCTGCAAGCTGCTCGGCAACGCCATGATTCTGGCCGTGATCGGCGGACTCAACGACGCGTTCACGATTGCCGAACGAAGCGGCCTGACCCGCGAGCAAGCCTATCAGGTGTTCTCGTTCTTCAGTCCCGCCGGCCAAATCGCGGGTCGCGGCAAACGCATGGCCGCGCGCGACTACGAGCCGACGTGGACGCTCGACATGGCACGCAAAGACGCGACGCTCATGCAAGCGGCCGCCGGCGTTCCGCTTCCCGTGATCGACGCGGTGGAAATCGCCCTAGGGGACGCCGCCCAACGCGGCTTGGGAGCGCACGATCTCTCGGCGATCGCGGAACGCTAGCCGGGCGGAAACGGGAGCGGCGTGCGGCGGGGCAGCGGCGGGCCGCTCCATACCGGGCGCGGCGTCGCGACCGGGTCGGGCGTAAAGACGCTGCGCGGCGCCACCGCTCGCTGCGGCGCCGGTGTCGCGCGTTCCAACGGCGCGCGGCTTTCGGACGGCGTCGTGACGTAGAGCGTGTGCGAGGCGGGATCGTAACGGACGCGCTCCCCTAAATCCCGAAGCGGCGCGGCCAGCGCCACGTCGTCGCGCTCGAGCGCCTGCGGACCGCCGCCGGGAAGCAGAACCCGCGCGCGCCGGCCGTCGCGCTCGAAGACCGCGTAGTCGCCCTCGCGCCAGCCCCGCAGAGCCACACTGGAGACGAACGGAACGGGCGGCCCGAAAACGCGACCGCCCGCCTCGTATGCGCCGCCATACGAGGGGATCGCTTGGCCGTCGAGCAGCACGAGGACCGCCAGCCCGACCGGGAATATCGCCACCGCGCACCGATATACCGCATCCGATGGGCCGACTCTTCTCCGCCTTCCGCGAGGCGGCGCTCCGGTTTTCGAAGGACGGCTGCGGATTTCTCGCCCAGGCGATCGCGTTCAACGCGCTGTTCTCGTTCTTTCCGTTAATCGTACTCGTGCTGACGGCGGCGTCGTACATCGTCCCGAACTCCGACGCGCGGGTGCTCGCCTTCCTGAACACGCTCGCGCCGACGCTGCACGACTATCTTTCCGGCACGATCGAAAGTTATATGCACGGACGCGGCATCACCAGTCTCGTGGCCGCCGTCGTGCTGATCTGGTCCGGGAAGAATTTGTTTCTCGCCCTGGCATACGCGCTCGACAAGGCGCTGCGCGTCCCGTATTCGCGCCCGCTGCTTCACCACATAGCGCTCGGCCTGGTCATGCTGCCGATCGTCGGCGCGTTGCTGCTCGTCGCGATGACGCTGCCGATCCTGCTTTCGGTCGCGATCGCGCTCACCAACCCATCGGAGCGTCAGAGCATCACGCACGTCGGCGCATACGCGATTTCCGTCGCGCTGGTCTTCATCGTGAGCGTCGTCCTCTACACGTTTCTGCCAAATCGCAAGATCTCGTGGAGGTTCGCGATTCCTGGCGCGACGTTCGCGGCCATCGCTTGGCCGATCGTGCAGTTCGGCTTCGAGCAGTACTCCCTCCACGTGGATTTCACGCACGTGTACGGCGCGCTCTCGGCGCCGCTCGTGCTTCTGCTCTGGTTCTACTGCATGGGATCGATCTTTCTCTACGGTGCGGAGTTTAGCGTGGCATGGTTGTGGGGCAGCAAAGAGCGGCCGCAGGCCTCTATTCCCGACGTCCAGGAACCCGAAGAACTCGCGCCGCCTTCCGACTGGAAACAGCGACCCGCATGACCGTCGTCTTCGTGCACGGCGCGGGTTGCACGGGCGCGGTCTTTGCCGCGCAACTCGCGGCGTTTCCCGGCTCGCTCGCGATCGATTTGCCCGGACACGATGCGCCCGGCAGCGCCGACAGCATCGAGCAATTCGCCGACGCCGTCGAGCGGGAACTCCAGGCGCGCCGCGTCACCGGCGCGATCGTGTGTGGAAGTTCCATGGGCGGAGCGGTCGCTCTGGAGCTGGCGATACGCCGCGCTCCAAACGTGCGCGCGATCGCGCTGCTGGGCTCGGGCGCGCGCTTGCGCGTCGCTCCGCAGATCCTCGAGGCACTCGAGCGCGACTTTCCGGCGGCCTGCCGGACGCTCGCCGGCCTCTTTTTTGCCGAGCCCACCGCGGAGCGCGTTGCCGGCGCGGTCGCCCTTATGGAGCGCGTCGGCGCGGAGCAAATGTTGCGCGATATGCGCGCGTGCGACGCTTTCGACGCGACAGCCGATCTCCCGGCGATAGTGTTGCCGGCTGCGGCGATCACGGGCGAGCGGGACGTCATGACGCCGCCGAAATACGCCGAATTCCTCGCCAACCGGGTTCCCGGGGCCTTTGCGCGAATCATCCCCGCAGCGGGCCACCTCGCCATCGTCGAGCGTCCCGAGGAAACGAACGAAGCGCTGCGCGCTTTCGTTACCATGGTTCGAGGCGATGGCCTCGCATCGCCACCGTAAGAGCCGAGACCGATACGATCTCAGGACGAAAGGAACTTCGTGCGTCGCCCATTCCATGTGCTGCTCGTCTGTTCGTGCCTCGCGCTCATCGGCGCGGGGGCGCCGCATCCGGCGCCGTCTCCCTCTCCAAGCCCGAGCGCGACGCCCGTTCCCGTTGCGTCGGCTCCCGTCGTCCTGGTCTATCCTTTCGACACGACCGGCCAACTCAAAGCCAACGTCGGCAACGGCATCGCCCAGGTCTTCACGCAAGAGATGACCTCGGCCGGCGGCCTCACGCTGCTCCCGGTTCCGGATTCGGTTCATCGCTCGGACTTCCTGACCAACGCGAACAAACAGCACGCCGACTATTACGTCTCCGGCTACATGACGCCGATCGGTAACGGCGCGGCCGTCGTCGTGCAGGTCGTCAGTGCGGATAGCGGCATCATCGTGTTCTCGAATACCCAGCAGGCGTATAGCATGAACGACGTTGCCACACAGGCCCAGGAGGCGCGCGAAGCCATCCTCGAGATTTCCGGACGCGGAACCGAGGCGAGCGGTACGCAGTCCGCGTCCGCCACGCCGGCTCCGACGTCAACCAACGGCGCGTCCGTCAACGTCGGCGGTCTGGGGAATCTCTTCTCCGGCTTATTTCATAAGGGCGGCAAAGCGGCAGTCACGCCGGGACCGGGCGCTACGCCGCACGTGAAGCCGAGCCGCGGCGTCATCGTCGCGCACGTCCAAGCCGGCGCGGGCGCCGCCGCACCCGACGCCGCCGCGGCAACGGGCGCCCTCACCTCGGCTATGGGCACGTTCTTCACGACGACCACCACGAACGCCGATGCTACGGCGATGACGACGGCCGCAGACGCGATCTGCGGAGACAATCGCAACAACACCATCGCAACCGGAACGCTTGAGGGGAGCAAGAGCTCGCACATGTTCGGCGGCGGAAACGGCTATGCGTTCACGCTCTCGATCTATACGTGCTTCGGCTCCAGCCTATACCAGAACACGGTACACGCAAACGACGTCACGTCGGCCGTCAACGCCGCCGTCAAAGCCTACGTCGCCGATCACCCAACCAATAATTAAAGGTTCCTAGGAGTCGGTCTCCGCGTCGTCGTCGAGCAGCCCGCGCGGCACGTCGACGGTGATGCGTTTGGCCGCGACGTCGACCGATCGCACGAACGCGCGAACCATCGGCAACATCCGGCCGTCCACGATGAGCATGTCGTTCGACGGAAAGTGTTCGACGCGTTCGACCCGGCCGTAGAGGCGCGCGTCCAGGCCTTCGACGGCGCAGCCGATCAGGTCGTCGTCGAGAAACTCGCCCTCGCCCAGCGAGATGCTTTCGCGCGGTGCGAAGAAGCGCGCACCCACGATGCTCTGCGCCTCGTTCGCGGTGTCGATGCCGGTAAAGCGCACGAGAAGCCGGCCTTTGTGCGGACGTGCGGACTCGATCCGCAACGTCTGTTGCACGCCGTTCACGTCCGCCGCCAGCGACGCTCCGGCGAAAAACAGCGACTCGCCCGCCGGAGTCGGGTCGCATTTGAGTTCGCCGCGCAGGCCGAACAGGCCGGTTATTCGGCCGATCGCTACGTCACTTGGACGCGCCGTCGCCTTCATCCCAATTCGCCGCTTCTTCCGTGTTGAGGATATCCACGCTCACGCGACCTTCCGCCGTAGCCCGCACGAGCGTGCGCAGCGCCGAAGCAACGCGTCCGCTGCGACCGATCACCTTGCCAAGGTCTTCCGCGTCCACGACCAGTTCGATGACGGGTTGCTGCTCTTCGTCCAGGAAAAGCTCGACTTTGACGTCGTCGGTCTTAGCGACCAGCTTCTTGGCTAAGAACTCGAGCAGTTCGCTGGCGCGGCGCTGCGCCGCCCAGGGGTCGGACGGTTGGCGGTCGCGGGTCTGGCGACGCCGCGGATACGCGCCGGGGCCTCCCGAGCCGCCGCCGCGCCGTCCGGATGGTTCCGCGCGCGGCTCGCGCCGCCTCGGCGGGCCGGCATCTTCGGGCTCCACGTCGTTAATGATCGTTTCGCCCGTCGAGATCTTGCGGGCGCCCAGCGTCGGGCGCCGTTCGGCGTCTTCCGCGTCTTCGCCGAAGAGCCCGAATTCATCGTCGAACGAGCTCACGTCAGCTCTTCTTCGCTTTTGCCGCGCGCTTGGTTGTCGGCACGGGGCCGCGCTCGACGATGCCCTTTTCGGCAAACAGGCGTCGCACGGTCTCGCTGGGCTGCGCGCCCTTGGCCAGCCACTCCTTGGCCTTCGTTTCGTCCACTTCCAGCGTCTTGGGTTCGGTGCGCGGATTGTAGTGGCCTAAGATCTCGATGAAGCGTCCGTCGCGCGGTGCGCGGGCGTCCGCCACAACGAATCGATAGGTCGGCTGCTTCTTGGCGCCGGTCCGGCGCAGTCTGATTTTTACCATGATGGTGTTGTCGTCTTTTCCGTTCTAGGAGCCTAAGGGATCCTCGTTATTTAAGTAGTCCCGGCATCATGCGCCGCTTTCCGGCGCCGCCGAATTGTTTCATGACCGATCGCGCTTGGTCGAACTGTTTGACCAAACGGTTCACGTCGGACACCTGCGTTCCGGACCCGAGCGCGATGCGTTTCCGCCGCGATCCGTTCAGGAGCGCGGGATCGCGACGCTCGCGACGCGTCATCGAGCAAATGATCGCTTCGACGCGTTTGAGGTCTTTTTCCGGAATCTGAAAATCTTTTGGAAGGGCCCGGGAGAGCCCCGGAATCATCTTGACGAGATCGTTGATCGACCCCATCTTTTGGACTTGGCGCATCTGATCGAGGAAATCGTCGAGCGTAAACGACTGCTTGCGCATCTTCTCTTCGAGACGCTTGGCCTGTTCCTCGGAATAGAGGTTCTGCGTTTTCTCGATGAGGGTGAGGACGTCGCCCATGCCCAAGATCCGCGACGCGAGCCGGTCGGGATGGAACGGCTCGAGCGCGGTGATCTTCTCGCCGACGCCGACGAATTTGATCGGCGCGCCGGTGACGCTGTAGATCGAGAGCGCCGCGCCGCCGCGCGTGTCGCCGTCCATCTTCGTGAGAATGACGCCGGTGATGCCCAGGCGCTCGTGGAAGCCGCTAGCGACCCCGGTCGCCTCCTGGCCGGTCATCGCATCGGCGACGAAAAGGATCTCCGTCGGCGAGACGGCGCCTTTAATGCGCGCCAACTCGTCCATGAGCGCTTCGTCGATCTGCAGGCGTCCGGCGGTATCGATGATGACCGTCGAGAGCCCGAGACGCCGCGCCTCGCTGACGCCGTCGCGCGCGATCGCGACCGGGTCGCCGGCGCCCCGCTCGAACACCGGCAGCTCGATTTGCGATCCGAGCACCTGCAACTGATGGATCGCGGCGGGCCGGTAGACGTCGGCCGCGACGAGCAGCGATCGGCGCCCCTGTTCCTTTAGGCGCAAGGCGAGTTTCGCGGCTTGAGTCGTCTTGCCCGAGCCCTGCAGTCCGACCAGCATGATCACCGACGGCGGGGTGTCGGAGAACTGCAGGCGCGCCTGCGCGCCGCCCAGCAGCGCGACGAGCTCGTCGTAGACGATCTTGACGATGGTCTGCCCGGGGCTGAGCGATTCCAAGACGTTGGCGCCGAGCGCCTTTTCCTTCACGCTCGCCACGAACGACTTGGCCGCGCTCAGCGAGACGTCGGCTTCGAGAAGCGCTACGCGAACTTCGCGCAGCGCCTCGTTGACGTCGCTCTCACCGAGCTTGCCGCGACCGGAGAGACGCGCGAAAATCGCGCCGAGCCGGTCGCTGAGTTGATCGAACAAGAGTCTGCGTTACGCTCCGGGCTTGGCTTCGTCGATGCGCTTGACCGCATCGCCGACGGTCTTGATCTTCTCGGCTTCTTCGTCCGGAATGTCGACGTTGAACTCGGTCTCGAACGCCATCACGAGTTCGACTTGATCCAGCGAGTCCGCTCCGAGATCGTCCGTGATGGACGCTTCGGGCGTGACCTCGGACTCTTCGACGCCGAGCTGCTCGACGATAATCTTCTTGACTTTATCGAAAGTGGTGGACATACTCTCCTCTTAAAACGGGGCGGCGTGCCCCCCGTTCACCCCGGGCCGCCGCTCGGCGGCCCATGAAGAACGAGGCGCTCTCCTTGTGATTACATTATTATTCCGCCGTCTACGACGACGGTTTGACCGGTCACGAACGCCGCTGCGTCCGAACAAAGAAAGGCAACCACGCCGCTGACGTCCTCCGGCTTGCCGGCACGTCCCAGCGCCGCCTGTTTCACGAGCATCTCCTTCGCGCCGTCCGGCATCTTCTCGGTCATGGCGGTCTCGATAAAGCCTGGTGCGACGGCGTTGACTCTTATATTCCTCGAACCCAACTCCTTTGCCACCGACTTGCAAAGCCCAAAGAGCCCGGCCTTCGAGGCGGCGTACGCGGCCTGACCGGCGTTGCCTGTGATGCCGACGATGCTGCTGACCAGAACGATCGCGCCGCACCGCTGCTTCATCATCGGCTTGGCGGCGGCCGCGCATAGGAAAATCGCGGATTTGAGGTTCACCGAGAGCATCTGGTCGATCGCTTCCTCGCGCAGCCTCAGCAGCAGCGAGTCCACCGACTGGCCGGCGTTGGCGATTGCGAAGTCGAGCCGGCCGAAGCGCTCCACCGTTTGCGCGACCGACGCATTGACGGACTCGGCGTCCGTGACGTCGCCGAGAATCACGTGCGCGGAGGCTCCGACGCGCGCGGTCGCGCAGGCGTCGGCGGTTTCCGCAAGCGCCTTTTCGTCGCGACCGACCAGCGACACGTCGGCTCCGCGCTTGGCAAGCTCGACGGCGATCGCGCGGCCGATGCCGCGGCTGGCGCCGGTGACGAGCGCGATCTTGTCCGAGAAGTTCATACCCCCACCGTGTCCAGCAGTGCGGCGAGCTTCTCCACGCTCGCGTAGTCGCCGGCATGCACGACCTGCGGAGCGCCCGGCATCCGCTTCATCAGCGGGCTCAGGACGGCGCCCGCGCCGAACTCGACGACCACGTCGGGGCGATCTTCCAACAGCCGCGCCGCGGTCTCATGCCACAGCACTTCGTGCGTGATCGACTTCACGAGGTTGGCGCGGATGCTCTCGACGTCCCGATACGGACGCGCGTCCACGTTCGAAATCACGTCGAAACGCGGCATGCTGAAGGTCGCGCGATCGACGGCTTCGCGAAAGCGCCCCAGGGCGGGCTCCATGAGCGCGCTGTGCCAGGCGCCCGAAACGTTCAGCGGCACGACACGCTTCGCGCCGGCTGCCATCAGAGCATCGCCGGCGGCGACGACGGCCGCGAGGTCGCCGCTGATCACGATCTGCGTCGGGGAATTGAAATTGGCGAGTTGCAGGCGCAAGCCGGTCTGCGCGGCCATCGGTTCGGCGACGGCGCGGATGGCCGCCTCGTCCAGTCCCAGCACCGCGGTCATTCCGCCCGGGGCCAGTTCGGCCGCGTACTGCATCGCTTGGGCTCGCTCGTTCACCACGCGGAGCGCGTCTTCGAAGTCGACCGCGCCCGCGGCATATAGGCTACAAAACTCCCCGAACGAGTGCCCGGCGCTGGCGACCAGGTGCGTGCCGGCCTCGCCCAGGGCGGCGAAGAGGGCCACGTTGGTCACGAAAATCGCGGGCTGGCTGTACTTGGTCTCGCGCAGGCGCTCGTCCGGGCCATCTTTTTGAAGCGCCAGCAAATCGTAGCCCAAGACGCCGGCCGCCAAATCAAAAAGCCGGCGCGCCTCCGGGGAACGCTCGGCAACGTCGACACCCATGCCGACGCTCTGCGAGCCTTGTCCCGGAAAAATGGCGGCCAGCCGCTTGCTCATCGCGCGAACCGCGCCCTAGTCGTGATCGTGACCGGCGTGTTCGTCTCGAATCTCGACGACCTGGCGGCCGTCGTACGTGCCGCACGTCGCGCAAACGAAATGCGGGCGCTTGGGCTGATGGCACTGCGGGCATTCGACCGCCGTCACCGCGCCCAATTTCCAGTTTGCCGCCCGCCGGCTCCGCGTCTTACTGCGGGGCGTCTTCCATTTTAGATTTGCCACGTGAGTCTCCATTAGGGGGCGGCGCCGCCCCGTTTTTCAAGTGCACGAGCATTCGCCCGCATTCAGGTTTCCGCCACACACGGGGCACAAGCCCTTGCACTCGTCGCTGCATCGCAACCCCAGCGGCAACGCGCTCAAAACGAGCTGTTGCGCCAGATCCGCTACGTCGAGCCGGTCTCCGGTGAGAACGTTGCTCTCGGCAAACGGGTCCGCGCTTCGTCCTTCCGCGGGATCGAATCGTTCGTTGACGTCGAGGTGCAAGTCCCGCTCGACATCGGCGAGGCAAGCATCGCAATGGCCCCGCGCGAGCGCGTCCACGCTTCCGGCCACATGCAGCATGCGGTCGGCATACCGCATCTCCAAACGTACTTTAGCCGGCGCGGGGAACTCGATGCCCTCGAACGACTCGACCGGAACTTCGTCTTCAAGCAGCATGGTCTGCCGGCTCCCAGCCAGCAAACCGCCGATATCGACCTTGTGCGAACGACCCATGGCTCCGTATGTGGTCGCATGATGGGGCCCCGCCAAGATAACCGAGGCGGGGCCCCACTAACGACTACGCCATTCTAGAACCCAGGGGGGGTATTGTCAAACGCCCGGGTCGGAGGTAACGACGGCGGCTATGAATGCCGTATCCGCCGATTCCGCTGCCCTCGCCTCGCGCGGGGTCGCCTACGCCTCAGAAATCGCCGGTGCAGCCCGACGCCACGGGCTCGATCCTCGCTTGCTGGCCGCCGTCGCCGCCCAAGAGACGGGCGGCCCGGGCGCCAACGCCGGGTCCAACATCACGGGGGACGGTGGCCACGGACATGGGGTCTTCCAAATCGACGACCGCTGGCACGCCTTCGCTAAGACGCCCGGCGCCGCCGACCCGGCCAAGAACGCCGACTACGCGGCCGGCATGCTTTCGGGGCTGATCTCCCGCTACGGAGGCGACGTTCACGCCGCCCTCTCGGCCTACAACGCCGGGAGCCCCAACGCAACCGGGACGACGACCCGCTGGGGCGACGGGCAAGTACTCGGCTACGCCGACTCGGTGCTGCGCCACGAGCAGCGCATTGCCGGCTCCTCAGCTGCTCCAGCCGCCGCCTCCCCATTCGCCCCGGCGCCAAACGCGCCGGCGCAAAACGCACCGGCCAATCCGGCCGACGTCGAAGCCTGCCGCGCGGACAGCGCCTCCCTTTCCCAGTCCGTCAACGCCCTGGCATCCCAGGCGATCGCGCTCGCACAGCTCGCGCTCGAGATGCCCGGCCTCGCCTCCCAGCCGAGCCTTCCTGCGCTCAGTCTTCCGCAGATCAGTACGGTCGACGCGACCGGACATTCATCCGACCCCCAAGCCACCGACGCATCGATCGTCGATAACGAAGGAGACGACTAGACCATGGCATTTCTCGCCCCGATACTCGAAGCGGCCGCGCCCTCGCTCATCGGCGGTCTCGTCGGCGCCGGATCCAACTCCGCGCTCAGCGGGATGGAAGCGCAGAGCAACGCCTTCCAGACCGGCATGATGGGTCAGGAGCTGATGAGCCAAGAGCAGCTCGACGCGCAGTCCACCGCGTTCGACGAGATGATGAACCAGCAGTCGGAGAACATGCGCGAGATCAACACGTTGCGCGACGTGCAGATGGCACAGCGCAAAGCCGACGACGGCATTACCAAGAAGTTCATCGAGAGCATCGGGGAGTGATTGCCGCACCGGTGACCCTCGCGAACCGCCCCGTCCGTCCGGCCGCCGCGAAGGCGGCCGGCGACGGCGCATCGAGCGGCGACGCGGTAGCCGCGCAGCACCAGGCCTTCGATCTCGCGCAAGCGGAGGCCGCCGAGCTCCAGCGCGAGCTCGCTGCGCTCGACGCGATGATGATGGCCCAGTTAAAGAACGAAGACGAAATCCTCAAGAAGTGGATCGCCTTGATCTAGCGAACCTGGGGTGCTGTTTCCGTCCCTAGGAGAAGCGATGCGTCCGAACGTTCTTCACGCGCCGGCAATCGCCGGCGCCTTTGTGCTCGCGCTGGCGGGCGCCGCCGGCGCGCAGACGGCGACGCCTCCTCCGATGCCGCTGGCGGCGTTCGAGGCAGCGGCACAAGTCCAGCCGGGTCTGATTCCGATCGCGCGCAAGGATGGAAACGTCTACCTGATTCTGTCTAAGAGCCAGCTCGGCAGCGATTTCATCGCGACGTCCGTGCCGGCAACCGGTTTGGGTGGTCTGGGACCGGCCGCAGGCGAACCGTACGTCGCGCCCGCCCGCATCATTCACTTCGACCGCGTCGACAATCGCGTCGTGTTGCGCTGGCCCAACACGATCGCGACGACGCCTGCCAACTCGCCCGAGTCCAACGCGGCTCAGCAGTCGCTCCCGAGTTCGGTCATTGCCGTCACGCCGATCGTAGCCGAGGATCCGGCAACCGGCACCGTCGCGATTTCCGCCGCGCCGTTTCTCGGCGACGTGGCCGACTACCAAGCCAACTTCCGGGGCCCGTTCAA
This sequence comes from Vulcanimicrobiota bacterium, assembly GCA_003155175.1. Taxonomy (GTDB): domain Bacteria; phylum Vulcanimicrobiota; class Vulcanimicrobiia; order Vulcanimicrobiales; family Vulcanimicrobiaceae; genus Hemerobacter; species Hemerobacter limicola. The sequence continues at coordinate 797 of PMFP01000158.1, read as the reverse complement.
TCCGATGCGCGGCTACATCCTCGACGCGCAGCGCACGTTCTTTACCCAAGCCAAGGCCCTGCCGCAGAACGACGTGCTGCGCGTGAGCCAGACGTGGGCCAACGGCACGCCGACGCTCGGCGACAACGCGCCCGACGCGCGGAGCCTCGAGGTGCAGATGAGCTACAACCTCATCGCCGCGCCGCACGACGGCTACGTTCCGCGCATCGCGGATCCGCGCGTCGGCTACTTCGAACAACCGCTGCTCGATTTCGGCAGCGATCGCAACGAGACGCGGAACCTCTACTACGTTTCGCGCTGGAATTTCCAACCGAAGGCGCCGGGACGCCCTTCCGATGCGGCCAACCCGATCGTCTATTACATCGCCAGCGACGTGCCGACCGAGTATCGCGANNCTGGGATCCCGACGACATCCGGCACAACATGGTCCGCTGGGTCGACACCACCTACCCGCAGTACGGCGCCGAGGCGCTCCTGGTCACGGATCCGCGCACCGGTGAAGAGATCAACACCGGCATCAACGTGGACGCGATCGAAGGCCTGGCGCGCAACTCCTACAAGTTCGTGGTCGCGCCCGCGCGACAGCTCGCCGACAGCGACGCGCTCGAGAACGCATTCGTGCAAGAGGCGATCCGCGCGACGGTCCTTCACGAATCGGGCCACGACTTCGGCCTGCAGCATAACTTCATTGGCTCGATGGCCTACAGCGCCCGCGAACTGCAAAGCCGCGCCTTCACCCAGCGCAACGGCGTCGCGACCAGCGTCATGGAGTACGCGCCGCTGAACGTCTGGCCCGC
>PMFP01000086.1:5991-6473 GCA_003155175.1 Vulcanimicrobiota bacterium | reverse complement strand
CGCGCTTCCTGGGCAACATTCGGATCGCTCCCCACGCGCAAGGCAGCAACGCCGCGCTGCGCGACGACGCGTTGCTGCTCTCCAAGCACGCGCACATCGACTCCGTACCGGCCCTGGAGATCGCCGCGAACGACGTCAAAGCGTTTCACGGCGCGACCGTCGGTGCGCTCGACGCCGATCAGATTTTCTACATGGAAAGCCGGGGCATCGCTCCGAGCGACGCGGAGCGGATGATCGCGCTGGGNNGCTTCCCGGGCGAAGCGTTGCGCGAAGAGCTGCGCGAGGCTCTGCGGGCGAAGCTCGCCTAAGTTTATGATCGACGCACGCGATAGCGCGTTGGCCGGCGTCGCCTCCGATTTCCCGATCCTCGGCAAGCCGACGTCGCGCGGACACCGTCTGGTCTATCTCGACTCCGCGGCGACGTCGCAGAAGCCGCGCCCGGTCATCGACGCGCTCTCAACGTATTACGAAGAATACAACGC
>PMFP01000086.1:227-5979 GCA_003155175.1 Vulcanimicrobiota bacterium | reverse complement strand
AGCGAAGTCGTCTTCACGCGCAACACGACCGAAGCGATCAACCTGGTCGCCTACTCGTGGGGCAACGCCAACGTCAAAACCGGCGACGCGATTCTCGTCAGCGAACTCGAGCACCACTCGAACCTGGTTCCCTGGCAGATGCTGGCCGAGCGGACCGGCGCGGAGCTGCGCTTCATCCCCGTCGACGAGCGCGGTCTGCTGGTGCTCGACGATCTCGACAAACTGCTGGACGGCTGCAAGATCGTCGCGATCGGGCACGCCAGCAACGCGCTCGGCACGATCGCTCCGCTCGACGTCATCATCCCGCGCGCGCACGCCGCGGGNNGATTTCTACGCCTTTAGCGGACACAAGATGCTCGGGCCAACCGGCATCGGCGTGCTGTACGCGAAGCACGTGCTGCTCGACGCGATGCCGCCGTTCCTGACCGGCGGGGACATGATCCATCGCGTCGGCTACCGTCATACGACGTTCAACACGCCGCCGTGGAAGTTCGAAGCCGGTACGAGCAACGTCGCCGACGCGATCGGCCTTGGCGTCGCGGTCGATTATCTTTCCAACATCGGAATGGACGTCGTCCGGCAGCACGAGCGCGACCTGACCGCGTACGCGCTCGCGCGGCTCGAGGAGTTCGAGGGGCGCGGACTCGACGTGTACGGCCCGCGCGACGCGGACCGGATCTCGGGCGTCATCTCCTTCAATCTCGGCGACATCCACGCGCACGATCTGGCATCGATTCTCGACACCGAGGGCATCTGCATTCGCGCCGGGCATCACTGCGCGATGCCGCTCATGGACAAGATGGGCTGGGCGGCGACGGCGCGGGCTTCGTTCTACCTCTACAACACGCAGGCCGACGTGGACGCGCTGATGGACGGCCTCCACGCGGCGGCACGCATCTTCAAGATCTAGTGGACGACTTCTACCGGGATTTCATTCTCGATCACTATCGCAATCCGCGCAACTTCGGGCACCTGGAGCACGCCGACGCTTCCGCCGAAGACGTCAACCCGCTCTGCGGCGACGAAATCCGCATGGAGATCGCCGTCGGCAGCAACGGTGAAGTCACCGACATCCGCTTCTCCGGCAAGGGTTGCGCGATAAGCCAGGCTTCGGCCTCGATGCTGACCGAGAGCGTCGTCGGCATGAAACTTGAGGACGTGGCACGGCTTTCCAAGGAGGTCGTGCTCGAAAACGTCGGCATCGGCATCAGCCCGACGCGCATGAAATGCGCGATGCTGGGCTTGCGCGTGCTCAAGAGCGCGGCCATCGGCGAGATCGCCGGCTGGCCCGACGAAGAGCGCTAGTTTTTCACCGCGACAGGTAGCCGTCCGCCCGGGGATAATCCCGCTTTCGTGGACTCCGCGCAACCGCACCATCACCACCTGACGGCGGACGAGTGGGACGCCGTTGCCGCCGCGCCCGATTTTCAAGCGCTGGCGCGCGCGAAGCGATCGTTCGTGACGCCGGCGATCGTCTTTTTTCTGGCCTTCTACTTCGCGTTCTTCGCCGCGCTGGCTTGGTGGCCCGAAGCGATGGTGCGCCCGGTGTGGGGGAATCTCACGCTCGGCGTCGCGCTCGCGCTCGCGCAATTCGCGACGACCTGGATCTTGCTCGCGCTTTACTTGCCGCTAGCTCGCCGCTTTGACGGCGCCGCCGCGGACATCGTGAAGAACGTTCGCGAGGGGGGTGAACGGGGCGCCGTGCCGCCCCGTTCTTCGGAACGCGCCTGATGTTCCGCACGACGGTCGTCATGTTCGCGGTCTTCGTTGCCATCACGCTCGTCGTCACGTACGTCGCGTCGGGAAAGAGCGCGACGAGCCGCGGCTTTTACGCGGCGAACCGGTCGATCGCCGGTTGGCAGAACGGCTGGGCCATTGCCGGCGACTACATTTCGGCCGCGACGTTCCTGGGCATCACCGGTCTCATCGCGTTCTACGGCTTCGACGGGTTCTTGTTTGCCGTCGGATGGCTGGTCTCGTATTTGCTCGTGCTGTTCGCGATCGCCGAACCGCTGCGCAACGCCGGCAAGTACACGCTGGTGGACGTCATTTCGTTCCGGCTTCGCGGCCGCAACGTGCGCGCGGTCGCCGCGATCTCGACGCTGGCGATCACGCTCTTCTACATGATCGCGCAGATGGTTGGAGCCGGAACGATCGTCGAGTTTCTCTTGCCGCAGATCGGCTACACGACCGCGATCGTCGTGGTCGGCGTCTTGATGCTCGTCTACGTCCTCTTCGGCGGCATGCTGGCAACGACGTGGGTTCAGATCATCAAGGCCGGCCTCCTCATGGTCACGGTTTTCGCGATGACGGCCCTGGTCATGGTACACTTCGGTTTTTCGTTCGACGCGCTGCTCGGGGCGGCGACGCGCGTCCAAACCGGCGAAGCGACCAATACGGTGCCCGTGAACCTGCTCCAACCCGGAAGATACTTCACCGGCGCCGCGGGAAAATGGGACATGATCTCCCTTGCCGTCGCGCTCGTGCTCGGAACCGCGGGGCTGCCGCACATCCTCATGCGCTTCTTTACCGTTCCCAACGCCAAAGCGGCGCGCACCTCGGTGGCCTGGGCGATGGTCCTCATCGGCGTGTTCTATTTGACGACGGCCGCGATCGGACTCGGCGCGGCGTTGCTCGTCGGGCAAGACAACATCGGCAAGCACGTCAGCGACGTATACGCGATCCGCTACATCAACCAGCATCCGAAACAGGCGACCGAACTCAACGCCAAGCTGCGACGCGACGGCTTTATCGTGCCCGAAAAGAACACGAACATGGCCGCGCCGCTGCTGGCCCAGGAACTCGGCGGCCCGTTGCTCACCGCCTTCGTCTCGGCCGTGGCCTTCGCAACGATTCTCGCCGTCGTCGCGGGACTGACCATCGCGGCGTCCTCGGCGTTCGCGCACGATATTTGGCAAAACGTCGTGCGCGACGGCAAGGGCGACGAGCGCGAGCACGTCCTCGTGGCTCGAACGACCGCCGTCGTTTTCGGCGTCGTCGCGATCTTCTTCTCGATCGGACTGCGCAACGCCAACGTCGCGTTTCTGGTCGGCCTCGCCTTCGCGATCGCGGCCAGCGCGAACGTTCCCCCGCTGCTCTTCGCGCTTTCGTGGAAGCGCTTTTCGCGCACCGGAGCGATGACCGGCATGCTCGTGGGACTGGGGTCGTCGCTACTCCTCATCGCCGTCGGACCGGCCGTCATGGGCATCGATCCGCCGGGCACGCCGTTCCCGCACCTCATCGCGCACGCGCCGCTCTTCCCGCTGAGCAACCCGGGGCTGATCTCGATACCGCTGGGGTTCCTGGGCGCCATCATCGGCACGCTCGCCGCACGCGATCCCGAATCCGAGAGCGCCTTCGCGCAACTGCAGGTCCGAGCCAACACGGGCCTCGGCGCAGAAATCTAGTCGCGCGTACTTCGCCGCCAACACTTTCGAGTCGAATTCCCTCTCTACGGTATGGATGCAGATCGAGAGTTGGGACGAACGTGAGCGACCGCCTCGCCGACTTGGTCGACGGTGCGATCCGAGGGGATGCCTCCCACATGGACGCCCTGCTTGAGGCCTGGTGGCCCGAAGCGTATCGAATCGCCTTCGGTATTCTGAGGGACCGGGCGCTGGCGCAGGACGCAGCTCAAGACGCGTGCGCCACAACCTACCGGCACATCGGCGCCTTGCGATCGGTGGGAAGTTACCGAGCGTGGCTCTACCGGGTGGTCGTGCGCTGCGCGCAAGAGACGGCCCGAAAGCAACCGCACGTGGACGCGCTTGTTGAAACCCTTGTCTCTAAGGCCGCAACCGCCCCGGATATCGAGGAATCGCTCGACGTAGGCGCCGCCCTTGGACGCCTGCCGCACGACATGCGCGTACTCGTTCTTCTCCGATATTACGCAAATCTCACGAGCCGCGAGATCGGCAGCGTTATGGGAATTCCGTCCGCGACGGTTCGGTTTCGTCTCGCGATCGCGCGGCGCCGGCTCAAACAACTCCTCGACACGTCGCCGTCAGCAACACCACTATCCGATGAGGTACGCACCCGTGCTTAACGAGCAAACCTTGAAATCCGCAGTTTCGAGCTACGTGGGAACAATACGGGTTCCCGAGTTTGACGCCGCGGCAATACGCGGCCGAACCGTCCTGCCGCTTCAGACGACGGCGCGTCGGAATCCGCTCCGCGCACTGGCGCTTGGTTTAATCTTGGTCCCGTGCGCCGCGATCGCATACACGGTCATTCCCGACTCCGTGAAGCAGGATACTCTAGTTCAGTTGCACGCCATGGGCATTCCCGTGGACCGCATGGTATTTCACTCGGGGGGATTCATTACGCTACAACAAGCTCGCCGCGAGGCATCCTTCGCGATGGTACTTCCGGCGGGTCTGCCCACAGACGCCGTACTTAAGAGCGTGACGACCGCAGTTCCAGACGTGTTCACCTTTGAATACGAAACGCCGCGCGGTCCGGTGTACTTCGAATTGCATAAAGCGAGTCACAAGACGTACCTCGAACCGATTTTCGTCGCCGGCGATTCCGCGTCTCCGGAAGCGAAGGTCCACCTAGAGAAATTCGCGGCCCAGGTTTGGCACGTAGGCGATCAGGATTTCATCGTCGCAACCCACGCCTTAACCGGATCGCAGCTGGCCAGAATAAAGGCCGCAATGGGAGCCGTTAACGCTCCAGCGCCTCCGCCCGCGCGAAACTGAAAAGTGTCTGCGGCCCGCTGACAGAATCGACGGATGGACGCCATCCATCTTGCGGAGGTTCTGATGAATCTGGAGCTGCTCAATACCCTGGCGACGCTCGGCACGCTGTTCGTCATCACGGGAACCGCGATCGCCGCAATCTACCAGCTCCGTCAAATGCGCGGAGCCAACCAGATCACGGCGCTGACGGAGATTCGCGCGAGTCAAGAAACGCCGCAATTCGTTCGGGCGACGCACTTCGTCTACAGCGAGCTGCCGGCCAAGATGCAGGATCCGGCGTTTCGCTATCAGGTCGCGAACAGGACGGCAAGAACCGCCGAGTTCAACGGGATGATTTCCGACGCTGAAATCGTCGGTAATTCCTACGAGAACATCGGCGTTCTCGCCAAGACGGGCCTCGTCGATCGCCAACACCTGCTCGACATCCACTCGCAGCTGGTGATAGACGCATGGAGCGCGCTCGGCGACATGACCGCGATCCTGCGCGCGCACTACGGCAGCGCGATTTGGGAGAATTTCGAATATCTTGCGGTCCTCTCGCAAGATTGGCAAGCCGCGCACGCGGGCGGAAACTATCCCCCCGGCGTCCGGCGCATCGATGTCCCGAACCGCTGGCAAGCCGACGACGAACGGTACGCGGCGACGCTCGCTACGTGAGGGCGATGCTACGGCTTGATGGTGTAGTGGTCGTAGATCTGGTAGCCGCTGGGGCCGGGCTCGACCATGAACGTCGAGTAGTATTCGCCGCCGGACGCTTTGATGTCGGCGCCGACTTTGTACACCCCCGGAGTTCCGCCGGGCTTGGCCTGCACCGAAACGATCTGCGCGGTCGGCCCCATGAACGTTTCGCTCGGAGAGCCGTTGGTCAGATACGTCGCGGCGGTCGCGTTATCGCCGCGCGAGAGGGCGCTTAGGTACGAACGCACGACCGCTTCCGCGCCGGCGGCTCCGCCGGACGCTCCGGCTCCGGACGCCAACGGCGCGGCGGCGGGTGCGGGCGGAGTCGCGTGGGCCGGTGCCGGCGTGACCGGAGCCGCCGTGGCGCTCGGCAA
>PMFP01000086.1:0-204 GCA_003155175.1 Vulcanimicrobiota bacterium | reverse complement strand
CGCTCGTCGCGGACGACGGGGTGGGAATCGGAGATGGCGTCGGGAACGGCGTCGGCGTCGTCACGTCGCTCGGCGACTGTCCTCCATTGCTGGGGAGCGGCTCGACGTGCGGCGCGCCCGGCGGCAATCCGTTTCCGGCCGGGCCCCCGGCGCCGCCGAAGAGACGTCCCGCGATTCCGCCAATCAGAAAACCGGCGAAGATGA
>PMFP01000062.1:11026-15537 GCA_003155175.1 Vulcanimicrobiota bacterium | reverse complement strand
CGCGTTCGGCCAGCCGAAGTCGGCGCGCGTGAACCTTCGCGGGTCGTCCGGATCGAACGATTCGTGCAAGAGGTGGTCGCCGGGATCGCTGGCCAGCAATTGCCCGAGAACCTGCTGGCGCTCTTGCGCGTTGGTCGAGGTCATGCCTTGAACCACCAGCGCCAGCGGCCAGACCCAGCGGTCGGGCGTGTGGTAGCTGCCGATACCGCGCGCGACGTGCCCTTGATAGAACGACGGGTTGTCCTGCGAGAGCAAGAAGCCGCGAGTGTTCTGATAGTAGCGATCGCCCGCGTTGGTGTACCCGATGTACGGCGCCGAGAGCAAGCTCGGAATGTTCGCGTCGTCGGTAAGGATCGCGTGTCCCAGCCCGTCGACTTCGTATGCGTAGATGTAGCCGTATTTCGGCACGAGCACCAGTCCGAAGGTCTGAATGCCGCGTTGAACTTCGTCCCGGAGCGCCTTCGCCTCGCGCGCCTTCACGACGTTGTGGTAGACGTCTCGCTCGATCTCGGCCATGTCTCCGAGCGCAACGACGGCGTACATCTCCGACGGAATCAAGAAATTGTAATACGAGGCGTCGTCAGAGGGCCGGAAGCCCGTCCAGATCATTCCCGTGTATCCGACCGGCCGTCCGCGACCGCCGTCCGGCAGCTCTTTGTGCGTGTATCGCGAGTTGCGAGGATGGTCTTGCTCGCGTTGCATCGTCGCCAGCACTTGATCGAGCGCTTTCGAATAATCGTCGTTGAAGACCGAAGCATCGCCGGTCGTCTTCCAATAGCTCCAGGCCAGCGTTACCGGATAAGCGAGCGAGTCGAGCTCGAATTTCTGCTCCCACACGCGATAGTCGAGCGTGAACGCGTTGGCGTACGGATCGACTTCGAGGTACTTGGCCTGACGCGCGATGATCGCCCGAAGCAGCGCTCGCACCTGAGGATCGTTCTTGGCAAAGTACAGATACGGACGCACCTGAGCGCTCGCGTCCCGAAGCCACTCGGCCGGGATGTCGCCCGTCTTGACGTACGCCGTGCCGTCCGGCGCATATTCGGCCAGTTTGGTCGTATCGAGTAAAGCCGTCCGGAACATGTCCTGGAGTTGGACGTTGGAGTTCGTGTAGTCCGCCGCGGCACGCTGAATCGAACCGATATCGAGCGCCCAAGCGCCGAGCGGTGTGGCAAAGACGGCCGCGGCACAGAGAAGTGCGGCGAACCGGGCGAGCCTACGCAGGCCAGATACCATGTGCATATAACGACGGCAACTCGCGAAAGCGTCCCAGGTAGTCGAGACCGTACCCGACCACAAAGAGGTCGGGGATCTCGAAGCCCCGGTACGTAATCTCTATATCGGCAATTCGGCGCTGGGGCCTGTCCAGCAGGACGCAAACCGCCAAGGACGCGGGGCGGCGAGCCTCAAAGGCCTTCGTGACGTACCGCAGCGTCATCCCGGTGTCCACCGTATCGTCGACGAGGACCACGTGGCGCCCCTCGATCGAGGCGCCGGCATCTTTCTCGAACCGGATGCCTTCGGCGTCGCTGTAGTCGGTCACCGCGATGAAATCGAGCTCGCACGGTATGGAAACCGAGCGAGAGAGGTCGGCCAAGAACGGAGCGGCGGCATCGAGCACGCCGACGAGCACCGGAACTTTTCCGGCGTAATCGCGGGAGATGGCCGCCCCCAGATCCGCCACGCGCCCGGCGATCGTGGCGCGATCGTAGAGTTCTTCGGCGATCACGAAGCCTCGGCCAAACGTGAGAAGACGCGATCGAGATCGCGTCTGGCGAATAATTTCACGTTTACGTTCGGATGATTCGAGCGGAGCAATCGGACCTTGCGATTCTTGCGCGTCCGCAGTTCGGGCTTGCAGACCGTGACTTCGATGTACAGGTCGAATTCCGGAAGGTAGAAATCCGGAGTGAAAAACTCCACCGGTCGACCGTCCTCGTTCCAAGAGATGGGGAAACTGCGGGGCTCGTACTGCCAAGCAATACGGTAGAAATCGAACAGTCGAGCTAGAGAGCGCTCGCTCTCGTGTGCGAACGAATCCCGCGACGTGGCCACGGGCTGTATTCTACGACGGCGCCGCCTCCGATTCCGCCCCGCGCAGCCGAATCGTGAAGCGCGCGCCTCCCCAAGGCGAGCGGGCGGCCGCAACGTCGCCGCCCGCGCGTTCGACGATGGAGCGAGCGATCGCCAGGCCGATCCCGCTTCCGCGCCCGGCCGCTGCCGAGCCGCGAACGCGCATCCCGAATATCGTGCAGCGCTCGCTTGCCGCGATGCCCGGCCCGTCGTCGTCCACGGCCAGCACCACATACGGACCGGTGCGCCCGGCCGTGACGCGAATCCGGCCGCCTCGCTCGCGGCCGTACTTGATCGCATTCTCCAGAACGTTCACCAGCACGTGCGCGAGGGCATCTGGTGCGATGCGGACGCACCCGGCCGTCTCGGCCAGGTCGAAGATGCGGGCGCCGCGTTCGACGGCCATTGGCCGGATCGCGTCGAGCGCGCAACGTACGCGTTCGCCGGCGTCGCAAATCTGGCCGTCGGTTCCACGCGCGGAAAGATCGAGCAGCGAAAACTCCAGCATGCCGTCCACCAAGCGCGACATGCGTTGGGCCTCGCGCAACGCCGACCCGAGAAAGACGCGCGTGCTGCGGACGTCGATGACGGGTTCGTGGACCGATTCGTCCAGGACGGTCTCGATGTAGCCGCGGATCGAGGTGAGCGGCGTGCGCAGCTCGTGTCCGACCGCGGCAAGAAATTCATAGCGTTCGCGCTCCCGCGCGCCGCGCTCGAGGGCGCGAGCGACCGTCGCGCTCGGATCCTCGAGGTCCGCGAGCGACTCGATTGACGACCAGCCGCCCTCGAGGTGCTCGCCCGTGGATGACGCCACGGCCGCGGCCATCCGTTCTTGGGCCGAACGTGCGTCGAGCGGGGTGCCCGGTCCACGTGCCGCCGACACCATCGCGACCGCGAAGCAGTCGCTTCCGGGGTCGTGCGCGGCGACGTCGCCCGCGCGCACCAGTTGCCGGGCGGCTCCCAGGAACGCGCGCCCGATGGAGCGCTCCAGCGCACGTGCGGCGGGCCGGCCACGCTGCCATGCGATGCGCTCGATAGCCGGAGCCCGCAGCGCGACGAGGGCGCCCGGTTCGGATTGCGTAGCGAGCCGTGCGCGCAATCGCTTCACCGCCTCCTCGAGCGAGCAGAAGCCCGTCACGTTGCCGGCAGAGCGCCGCGAAAGCGGTAGCCGTAGCCGCGAACCGTCTGCAGCGACGGCGCCAGCCCCGCTTCTTCTTCCAGTTTGGCGCGAAGGCGCCGGACGTGCACGTCGATGGTCCGCTCGTCGCCATCGAAGTCCGCGCCCCAGACCCGCTCGATCAAGCGTTCGCGCGTGAGAGCAATCCCCTCGTGGGCCACCAGTTCGAGCAAGAGATCGAACTCGCGCGGCTTGAGCGCGACCGTCCGCGAGTCGACCCGTGCTTCGCGCGCGGCCTCATCGACTTCCAGGCGGCCGAAACGGCGGACCGGCGTCTCTTCGAGCGCCCTCACCGCGCCACGGCTGCTGCGCCGCAGCAGCGCTTTGATCCGCGCGACGAGCTCGCGAGGCGAAAACGGCTTGCAGACGTAGTCGTCTGCACCCATCTCCAGACCGATGACGCGATCGATCTCTTCCGCGCGAGCGGTCACCACGACCACGGGAATCGCGCGCCCTTCACGCCGCAGCGTTCGCAGGACCTCAAATCCGTCCAAGCCGGGCAAGCCGATATCGAGCAGCAACAGGTCGGCCACGTTGCGCGCCGCTCGCAACGCAGCAAGACCGTCGGTTATGGGGAGCGGAGCGAATCCCTCGCGTTCCAAGTGGTGGAGGAGCAATTCTCGAATCGCCGGATCGTCTTCGGCAATCGCGACGGTCGCGCTGGAGGCCATATCCGTCCGAGTGCCCACGGCTGGGCGCGCTGCGCCACCTCGCTAGTCGTTCGCGAGGTTTGCGAGCGGGCCGAACGCAGACGCGTGCTCCCGAAGCACCGCGTAGATCGTGGATGCAGGAAAGCCTCGCCGCTCCAGCATGCGCGCCGCGGAAGAATAGGCGACAACGGTCGATTTGGCGGCGATTCCGGAAAACGCGTCACGACACCGCGAACGCTCGTCAGACTCCCACTGCGCGACTTGAGAGGACGCCACGTCGCGATCGACGCCTTTACGAACGAGCTCGCCCACCAGGCGCGCGTCGCCAAGCGCCTTTCGCTTGCCCTCCAGGAACAGGCGCGCAAAGAGCCGGTCGTCCACGAAGCCGTCGCGCTTNNATCCGTTCTTCGAAACCGTCTGGCCCAGATGCTCGCGAATCTTGGTAGAAATCTCGTCTGCGAGATCGCTGTGCTCTTCCAAGAAGACCTTGGCGTTTTCACGACCTTGGCCGATTCGCTGGTCGCCGTACGTATACCACGAGCCGCTCTTGCCCACGATGTTCTGGTCGAGAGCGACGTCGAGGATCGAGCCCATTTTCGAGATGCCGCGCC
>PMFP01000062.1:0-10977 GCA_003155175.1 Vulcanimicrobiota bacterium | reverse complement strand
ATGACGCCGACCTTCTCGCGCAGTTGATTGATGAAGATCATGATCGCCTTGCTGCGGGAAATCGCCGCCGTGAGTTTGCGCAACGCTTGCGACATCAAGCGGGCCTGGAGGCCGACGTGCGCGTCACCCATGTCGCCTTCGAGTTCGGCTTTGGTCACGAGGGCGGCCACCGAGTCCACGACGACGACGTCGACCGCGTTGCTGCGGACCAGCATCTCCGCAATCTCCAGCGCTTGTTCGCCGGTGTCGGGCTGCGAGACCAACAAACTATCCAAGTCCACGCCCAGCGCCGCGGCGTAGTTCGGATCGAGCGCGTGCTCGACGTCAACGAACGCCGCCGTTCCTCCGGCGCGCTGCGCCTCGGCGATCGCGTGAAGCGCAAGCGTCGTCTTGCCGCTCGATTCGGGGCCGTAGATTTCCACCACGCGCCCGCGGGGAAAACCGCCGACGCCCAGCGCGAGGTCGAGCGCGATCGAGCCGCTCGATATGACCTCGTAGGCCATTCTCTCCTGAAAATCTCCCATCCGCATGATCGAGCCCTTGCCGAATTGGCGCTCGATCTGCGCGAGGGCGTTGCCCAGAGCTACTTGACGTTCGTCCGACATCGTCTCTCCGTTCTTGGTCTTGTGCGAAATATGCGTTGCTGTAGCGGTCATCACGTTCACCTCCGTATCACTCTCTCACCGCACGATGCCAAGTGCATGGCACGATGAGATCGGCGGTTCTAACAAAACCTTAGGCCGGCGCGCGTTCGTCTTCGAACAAAGCATCGATGAATTCGGCCGGAACGAACGGGCGCAGCGCGTCGGCGCTCTCGCCCAGACCGACGAACTTGATCGGGACTTCGAGTTCGTCCACGAGGGCGACGAGAACGCCGCCTTTGGCCGTCGAGTCGAGTTTCGTGATCACGATCCCGGTCAAGGCCGCCGTTTCGTTGAAGAGTTTGGCCTGCGAGATCGCGTTTTGCCCGCTCGTTCCGTCAACGACCAAGAGCGTCTCCGCCGGAGGCGCCCCCATCTCGCGTTCGATGATGCGGTACATCTTCTTGAGCTCGGCCATCAAGTTGGCTTTGTTGTGCAAGCGGCCGGCCGTGTCGATGAAGATGACGTCGGCGCCGCGCGAAACGCCCGCCCGAACGCCGTCGAAGACCACCGAAGCCGGATCGGCTCCCTCGGCGCCGCGAACGATTTCGCTGCCGGTCCGCTGCGCCCAAATCGCCAACTGCTCCGAAGCGGCCGCCCGGAACGTATCGGCGGCCACCAGCAGCACGCGCTTCCCGCGCTCGCGAAGGCTCTGAGCCATCTTCCCGATGGTCGTCGTCTTGCCGGCCCCGTTGACCCCGACGACGAGCACCACGGCCGGGGAGGATGTGAGATTGAGTTCCGCGCCGGGAAGCGTCAGAAACCGCTCGACGTCCTTGCGGAAACGCGCAACGGCCTGGTCGGTCGTGCTCCAGGCCTCTTGCTTGGCAACCGTCTTGAGTCCGGAAACGATCTTCTGCGTCGTGGGGACGCCGAAGTCGGCAACGATCAGCAAATCCTCGAGCTCTTCCCAAAATTCGGCCGTGATCGGCCGCTTCTCGCGACCGAGGGCGGCCACTTCGGCCATCGTCTGCCGCGCCTTGCCCAGCGAGGACCGCAGGCGCTCGAACCAGCTCATGGGTGGTTCCTTCGGCCCACCTAATCGAACTCCTGTTCGATGGATTGCTTTTTATGACCGGTGCCGTCGGCGCGCTTGGTGTACTTCCGCTTGACCCCCGGCTCGTCGAATCCCAGCTCCGACGAGAGGTCGCGCAGGAGGGTTCGAAGGCGGATCACCGCCTGCGAGTGGATCTGCGAAACGCGCGACTCNNCGCGACTCCGAGACGCCCATCGAGGCCTTGATCTCCTTGAGCGTCTCGCCGCCGAAATAGTAGCGCTCGATGACGGTCCGCTCTTGCGGCGGCAGGCCCGCGACCGCGCCCTGGAGCTCGGAGAAGACCTCGCGTTCCTCGACCTGGGCGGGGACGTCGCCGCCTTCGGCCTCGATCGTATCGGCCAGGGGCACGTGGAATCCGCGGACGTTGGGCAGTTTCTCCTCGAGGGACACGACCGCGGTTCCCCGGAGGCGCTGCATCAGGTGGTCGAGCTTCTCGGGCGACAGGCCCATGCGCTCGGATATCTCTTCCTGAGTGGGAGCGCGCCCAAGCTCGGCTTCGAGTTCCTGTGAGGCCCGGTCGAGGGAGCGGCCGCCTTGCCGGACTGCGCGCGGCACCCAATCCAGCGAGCGCAGCGCGTCGAGAATGGCGCCGTTGATTCGGGTGATCGCGTAGGTCTCGAACTTGACCCCCCGCGCGTCGTCGTACTTTTCGATCGCGTCGATGAGGCCCAATACCCCGTCGTTGAAGAGGTCGCTCAGTTCGACGTGGGGAGGCAGCGTCACGGAAACGCGTCCGGCGACGTACTTCACCAGATGCAAGTAGCGGTGGACCGCCTCTTCGCGAGTAAGGTCCACACCGCCGATCACGTATCGCCGCGAACTAGCCTGCAGAGTCCAGACCCTCGTTTCCGCCGGACGGATATGTGCAAATGAGTTTCACGTTGGCGCAAGCGTGCTCCTACCCTGAGAGCGAGGGACTCCGGCGCCCGGCACCGAAGCCGCGAGGCCCTCATGCCTCCAGCACAACCGCGCAATTATCTTCATCTTCCTTTGGGTGAGAACAAGCCCGACGAGATCAACGTCGTCATCGAGATCCCGGAGAAGTCCCGCAACAAGTACGAGTACGACAAGTCCTACGATATTCTGCGGCTGGACCGCGCGCTCCACTCGGCGATGTACTACCCCGGCGACTACGGCTTCGCGCCCCAGACGCTCGCTCTCGACGGCGACCCGCTCGACGTCCTCGTCCTGGTCATCGAGCCGACCTTCCCCGGCTGCCTCGTCGTGGCGCGCCCAATCGGGCTGCTCGAAATGATGGACGAGGGAAAGGAAGACGACAAGATCATTGCGGTGCCCGTCGGCGAACCCGCCTTCGAAGAGATCCACTCCTACACGCAGATCTTTCCGCACACGCTGCGCAAGATCTCGCACTTTTTCGAGACCTACAAGCTCCTCGAAGGCAAGAAAACGAGCGTCGTCGGCTGGCACGACGAGGCCGCGGCCCGCCGCGTGATCCTCGAGTCGTTCGAGCGCTTCGGGAGCACGCCAGGCCAGTAGGGCGACCCTTTACCGAAGGACTGCCGGAACGGCCCGCCGTACCGGGCCTCGAACCAGGTTCAGGTTCCCGGGGCGGGTTGCCCGCGGGATTTTGTTTTGCCTGACCCTATCTCCGGAATTTTGGGATTGTACGAATGTTAGTCACCGCACAGCAAGCGATTTGGGCTGGGCTCATCGGCGGCGCGCTCGCCGTGGCCTACGGCCTCGTGTTGACCTTCTGGGTCATCTCGCGACCGGCCGGCAACGCGCGAATGCAAGAGATCGCCGCCGCCATTCAAGAAGGCGCGATGGCCTTTCTCCAGCGCCAGTACCTCACCATCGGCGCCGTCGCCATCGTCCTGGCGATCGTCATCTTCTTCGTCCCTGCGCTTGGACCGCAGTCCGCAATCGGTTTTCTCATCGGCGCCGTACTTTCCGGCGCCGCTGGTTTTATTGGGATGATCGTCTCGGTGCGCGCCAACGTGCGTACGGCCGAAGCCGCACGCGGCGGCCTCGCTCCCGCGCTCAACGTCGCCTTCCGCGGCGGCACGGTCACGGGAATGCTCGTCGTGGGTCTCGGCTTGCTGGCCGTCTCCGGCTACTTCGGGATTCTCCTGAACGTCAACGACGGCGACGTCACCAAGTCCCTGGCGGCCATGATCGGTCTGGCGTTTGGGTGTTCGCTGATCTCGGTCTTCGCGCGTCTGGGCGGCGGCATTTACACCAAAGCCGCCGACGTCGGCGCCGANNGCATGGCCGCCGACCTGTTCGAAACGTACTGCGTGACCACCGTGGCCGCGATGCTGCTCGGCCACCTGATCCTCGGCGACAAAGTTCCCGGTGCGGTCACGTTCCCGCTGCTGATGGGCGCGTTCTCGATCGTCGCCTCGATCGTGGGCTCCTGGCTCGTCGGACTCGGCAAAGTCACCAAAGACGGCATCATGCGCGCGCTCTACCTCGGCATGGGCGCGGCAGGCGTCCTCGCGCTGATCGGATTCTGGTTCATCAGCCACATGGTGTTCGATAGCGGACAAGGCATCGTGCTGCCGAACGGCACCGGCGCGATCAACGCGACCAGCGTCTTCGTTTGCGCGCTCGTGGGCATCGTGATCACCGGCGCGATCACGTTCATCACCGAGTACTACACGGGCACGCAGTTCTCGCCGGTCCAGCGCATCGCCGCCGCGTCGCAGACGGGTCACGCGACCAACATGATCGCGGGCCTGGCCGTTTCCATGCAAGGCACCGCGCTGCCGGCGATCGTCATCGTGCTCGGCATCTTGATTTCTTACGGCTTCGCGGGCGTCTACGGCGTGGGCATCGCCGTGATGTCCATGCTTTCGATGGCGGGCATCGTCGTTGCGATCGACTCGTTCGGGCCGATTACCGACAACGCGGGCGGCATCGCCGAGATGGCCGATATGCCCGAGGACGTGCGCAACGTCACCGATCCACTCGACGCGGTCGGCAACACTACCAAAGCCGTCACGAAAGGCTACGCGATCGGTTCCGCGGCGCTCGCGGCCGTCGTCCTGTTCGCATCGTTCCTTCAAGAACTCATCAACCACAAGTGCGTCGGCGCGGGCGACGCGTGCGCGGCCGGCATTACGAATCTTTTCGCGATCGGCAATCCGTACGTGCTCACGGGCCTCTTCATCGGCGGTTTGCTCCCGTATCTGTTCGCCTCGCTCTCGATGGAGGCGGTCGGGCGTGCGGGCGGCGCGGTCGTCGAGGAAGTGCGCCGCCAGTTCCGCGAGATACCCGGCATCATGGAGGGCACAACCAAGCCCGACTACGGCACCACGGTCGACATCGTCACGCGTTCGGCGCTCAAGGAGATGATCGTCCCGGCGCTGATTCCGGTCGGCGTTCCGGTGATCGTAGTACTCCTGAGCGTCACTAACGTGCTCAAGGGCGACACTGGCGCGCAGATGATGGGCGGCATCCTGGTCGGCTCCATCGTCACGGGCTTCTTCGTCGCGATCTCGATGACGACGGGCGGCGGCGCGTGGGACAACGCCAAGAAGTACATCGAGGACGGCCACTTCGGCGGCAAAGGCTCGGTCGCGCACCAAGCGGCCGTTACCGGCGACACGGTCGGCGATCCGTATAAGGACACCGCAGGACCGGCGATCAACCCGATGATCAAAGTCCTCAACATCGTCGCGTTGCTGCTCGTCGCGTTTCTCGTCCACTAACGCCGCACGCAATCAACGAAAAACGGCGCCTAACGGCGCCGTTTTGTTTTCCCCAGGAACCGTTTTACCAGCCGCCTGAGGCGCCGCCGCCGCCGAAGTCGCCGCCGCCCGCGCTGAAGTCGCCGCCGCCGAAGTCGCTGCCTCCGCTGAAGTCCGAACCGCCGCTTGACGACGCGATCCAGCCGCCGCCCCAGCCGGTCCCCTTTCCGCCCACGCGCCGCAACACAAAGACCAGGATCCAGACGCCGAAGAAGATGCCGAAGATGAGAAACGGCAGCCACGCCGGGCTCGACTCGTCGTCGTTCGAGCTCGCGGCCAAATCGGCGGCGGGAACGTTGCTTGCAAACGACGGCGTGATCGTCGTCAGGATGCTCGCGACGCCGCCGCTCACCGCCGCGTCAACGTCGCCCGACTTCATCTTGGCCACGATGACGTTACGCATGATCTCCGAGGCTTTGGCATCGGGGAGATCGCCTTCGAGACCGTAGCCGACCTCGATGCGCGCGCGGTGATCCTTCATGAACACGAACAAGACCACGCCGTCGTCTTTGCCCTTGTGGCCGATGCCCCACGCGTGGGCCACCGTCGAAGTCCAGTCTTCCAACGGAACGTCGGAGGTCGTCTGACCGATCCAGACGATGACTTGATTCCCCGTCTGTTTTTCGTAGGACTTCAGCTCGCTTTCGAGCGCGTCCGTAGTCGCGGACGAAAGCGAGCCGGTGCCGTCGGTCACGTAGGTGTGGGGCACCGGCGGAATCGGGAAGTCGGCCGCAAGTACCGGTGCGACCGCGATCGCGACGGCGAAGAGCGCGCTCGCCAGAACGCCGCGCGCGGCGATCGCACTCACGCGGGAAGCGTTCCGGCCGGACGATGACGGCGTAGCGCGTCGCCCAGGACGTCCAGTCCGCGCAAGATCGCGCCTTCAACGTCGTCACCGGCGAAGTGAGAGGTCATCTCGGCGGTAACGCTCTGCCAGAGTTCGTCGCCGGCGAGTTCGTGAATGACGTCGTCGCCGAGCACCGCGAAACGGCGCGCGCGCGGCGCAACGAGCATCAGCACGCCCGCGTCTTCGCCGCGGTCCAGCCACGAAAAGATCGTCCGCGCGCGCCCGAGCGGATCGTCGAGCCGTTCGTCGTCGAGCAGCGCGACGTGGATGCGCGCGGTCGTGCCCGCCTCGGCATCCGCGATCGCGCGCGACACCGCTTCGCGATCGGGAATGCGCGTCACGGCGAGAACTGGACCTTCGGCGCGGTTTGGGCGCCGGCGTCCGCCTGGAAGTACGACTTCGGGGCGAACTGCGAGCCGAAGAATCCCGCGACGATCACGGTGGGAAACGTGGAACGCGAGGTGTTGAACGTCTGCGCGACCTCGTTGTAGCGCCGCCGTTCGACCGCGATCCGGTTTTCCGTGCCTTCGAGCTGCGCTTGCAAATCCAGGAAGTTCTGATTGGATTTGAGGTCCGGATAGTTCTCGACCGTCACCAGCAAGTGCGAGAGGGCGGAACCGAGTTGATTCTGCGCCTGCGCGTACTGCGCGAAGGTCTGCGGGTTGGACGTGGCAGCGGCGACGTCTTGCGGCGAGATCTGGCCAACCTTCGCGCGCGCCTCCGTAACGGCCGTATAGGTGCTCTTCTCGAAGTTCGCCGAGCCCTGCACGGTCGAAACGAGATTCGGCACCAGATCCGCGCGCCGCTGATAGACGTTCTGAACGTTTCCCCACTGAGCTTCTACCGCTTGGTTCTGGCTCACCAGCGAGTTGTATTGGGCCGCGACGAAGCCGCCGAGAGCCAAGATCACGACCAGGACGATTACGATCGGAACCAGGCTCTTCGATTGTCCGCTATTCATGCTTTCACCATCGTCTCGTACTTGCGAAAGATCACGACGCGCGCCACGAGTACGGACGTGGCGGCGAATACGATGAATCCGTCCGTCGCCGCGGCCGCACCGGGACCGGCTTGCGGCAACAGAAACCGGACGGCATATTTGAGGGCAAAGGCGATCAGCCAAATCGCCATGACGATCGGCGAAGGATCGACGTACAGCGTGCCCGGCTTCTCACCGGGCCGAACCTTGCTGTGGTGGCCGCGCGCGATCCCCAGGGGAATTCCCGCCGCGATGCCGATCGCGATCGACAGCACGACCAGCCCGATCGGCGGCGGCGTCAGCTGCTCTCCCGCCCAAAGAACCAGCGCGGTCATGACGACGAGAATCAGCGGCTGGATCCAAAACCTCGAGACGGTCATCTTCTGCGGCCGCATGTTTCGAAACACGACCGCCGCGACGACGCCCAAGACCAGGAGGCCGGATATCCAAGAGGGGTGCGGCGTCGAATCCACGGGTGCCCTTCCGCGTTACGGAAACCGCCTCAAATGAGAAGCGGGGCCGCGGCACGTGCCGCGACCCCGCTTCGCTTCGCTTGAGAGCGGCGCGATTACTTGATTTCGACTTTCGCCCCGGCCTCTTCGAGTTTTGCCTTGACGGCCTCGGCTTCGTCCTTGGTCACGCCTTCTTTAACGGCCTTGGGCGCGCTTTCCACGAAGGACTTGGCCTCGGTCAAGCCGAGGTTCGTGATCTCGCGGACGGCCTTGATGACCTTGATCTTCTCCGCTCCGGCCTCGGCCAGGACGACGTCGAATTCGGTCTTCTCGGCGGCCGGAGCGGCGGCCGCTCCGCCGGCGACGGCGACGGCGACCGGCGCCGCGGCGCTCACGCCGTATTTCTCTTCGAGCTGCTTGACCAGATCGGCGAGCTCGAGGACGGTAAGTTTATCGATCTGATCGATGAGTTCGGCAACAGCCATGATACGTGGACCTCTCCTTTAAGCGTTCGAACCCGCGGC
Organism: Vulcanimicrobiota bacterium; assembly: GCA_003155175.1. Lineage (GTDB taxonomy): Bacteria > Vulcanimicrobiota > Vulcanimicrobiia > Vulcanimicrobiales > Vulcanimicrobiaceae > Hemerobacter > Hemerobacter limicola. The sequence continues at coordinate 2,764 of PMFP01000062.1, read as the reverse complement.
TTCTTTTTGCTCGCGGATGGCATTGAGCGCGCGGACCAATCCGCTCTGATTTCCCGACAACACGGTTACGAGACCGCGCAGCGGACTAGCGAGCGAACCGACCAACCTCGCGATGAGTTCGGCCTTGGGCGGGAGCATCGCAAGCACGTTGACCTGCTTTGCGTCCACGACCTGACCGTCGATGTAAGCAGCCTTGATCCCGATCGACTTGACGTCGTCGGAAAACTGCTTGAGTGCCTTCGCTGGGGCGACGGGGTCGGTTCCGGCAAAGACGACGCCGGTGGGTCCGGCGAGGTATTCTTCCAGTTTCGACGCGAGTTCGTCGCCTGCAGCGATGCTGAAGAGCGTGTTCTTAACGACGGCGTACGTACTGCCGTCCTTGCGCAGGTGGCCGCGGAGCTTCGTGATCTCGTCCACGGTCAAACCGGCGAAGTCGGTCAGGAACAGACTCTTGGCATCGGCGAGCCGAGTGCGAAGTTCTTGAACCGCGGCTTCTTTTCGTGCGGTTGGCATGACGCGTTTTTCTTTCTGAAATAAGAGAAAAGCGCTCCATCCGTCCGGAGGGCGCTCGCGTAAAGTTTCGAAAAGAGCCCGGCAGAGCCGGACGAGCCTCGTCGAAGGCGTCACGTATCGCGTCCTCGGTAGGCGCCTTTCGGCATTAACCGCTCGCGCGAGCGAGCCGGCCTACGGTCTTCGGAGCCTCGCGAAGTCTATCACAGGCTCGAGGTTTCGCGCAACCGCCACGGCCGCCGGAACGGCCGATCCAAACTCTCGGAGGAATCTGCCCATGAACGATAGCCCGGAAACCCAGCCCATCGGGCGGGGCGATTTCGTCCGGCGCGCGAGCGCCGCGGCCGTCGCCGCGACCGCTGCGGCAGCCGCCGCGCCCGCCCCGGGGATGGCCGCCTCTCCTCCCGTAAGACCGGGCATGGACGGCGCCCAGGCACTCCAGGCCTTACTGGACGGCAACACGCGTTACGCCCAAGGGCGGCCCATCTGCGGGCCCCTCACGGCTCGCCGGGCCGAACTCGTCAGCGGGCAGAGCCCGTTCGCGCTCGTCCTCGGGTGCTCGGATTCGAGAGTCCCGATCGAGACGATCTTCGACCAGGAGCCGGGGAGCATTTTCGTCGTGCGCGTCGCAGGCAACACCGCGGATGCGATCGGCATCGGATCGCTCGAATACGCGATCACGAATTTCAAGTCGCCGGTGCTGCTCGTTCTCGGCCATGCGAGCTGCGGAGCCGTGCACGCCGGCGTAGCCTTCGTTCAGGGCGGCCCGGCGGCGCCCGGACACATTCAGGACGTCGTCGCGGCGGTCGTGCCCGCCGTCAAAGAGGCCGAAGGCCGGCCGGGCGATTGGGCCGACAACGCCGCGATGCAGAACGTAAAAGACACCCTCGCCGGAATCGTCGCGGCATCGAAAATCGCATCCGATGCCATCGCAAGCGGAGCGCTCGCGGTTCACGGCGGCTTCTACGATCTGTCTTCCGGCAAAGTCACGGTTCTGAGCTAGAAAAAGCCCGCGGCGAGTGCGCGTTCGCCGCGGGCCGGAACTTCGATGCGACGAGCGGCTTACGCCGTGGTCTTCACGCGGTTCGGGTCGACCTTCACGCCGGGGCCCATCGTGCTGGTCAGCGTCACGCTGCGCAGATAGGTGCCCTTCGACGACGATGGTTTCGCGCGCACGATCGCGTCGAGCAGCGTCGCCACGTTTTCCACGAGGTGCTGTTCGTCGAAGTCGGCCTTGCCGACGATCGTGTGGATGATGCCCGCCTTGTCGAGGCGGAATTCCACCTTACCGGCCTTGATGTCGCGGATCGCGGCGCCGATATTGGCCGACACCGTGCCCGCTTTCGGGTTGGGCATCTTCTGCGCCAGAACGCGGCCGAGCTCTTTACCGAGCTGCGCCATCATGTCGGGCGTCGCAACCGCGACGTCGAAGTCCGAGAAACCCGCTTTGACCGTGTCGATGAGATCTTGGTCGCCGACTTTGTCGGCGCCCGCTTCGAGGGCTTCCTTCGCTTTGTCGCCCTTGGCGAACGCGATCACGCGTACCGTGCGTCCGGTTCCGTGCGGCAGTAACACCGTGCCGCGAACGCTCTGGTCGCCCTTCTTCGGGTCCACGCCCAAGCGCACGTGCACCTCGACGGTCTCGTTGAACTTCGCGTTCGCGTTCTTCTTGACGAGCGAGATCGCTTCGGGTGCGGCGAACAGAGCCTTCGTATCGAAGCCTTCCGCCAGCTTCTTAAAGCGCTTTCCGTGATGCTGCGGCATTACGCGTCCACCTCCACGCCCATCGAGCGTGCCGTGCCGGCGATGATCTTCTTAGCCGCTTCGATATCGTTGGCATTGATGTCGGGCATCTTCACGTTCGCGATCTGCTCGATCTGCTTCTGCGTGAGCTTGCCGACCTTATTGCGGTTGGGCTCCTTGGAACCCGATTCTATTTTGAGCGCCTGCTTGATCAAGAACGACGCGGGCGGCGTCTTGGTGATGAACGTGAACGAGCGGTCCTCGTAGACGGTGATCACGACCGGGATGACCGTGCCGGTTTCGCTCTGCGTCTGGGCGTTGAACGCCTTGCAGAACTCCATGATGTTGATGCCGTGCTGACCCAGCGCAGGGCCCACGGGCGGGGCGGGGCTGGCCTGCCCTGCGTTGGCCTGCAGCTTGATCGTTGTGAGGACCTTCTTGGCCATGGCAATCCGAAACCTTAATGGGTGAGTCGATACGGGAGAAGAGCATCAGGCGCATGCGCCTGATG
>PMFP01000170.1 GCA_003155175.1 Vulcanimicrobiota bacterium | reverse complement strand
GCGGTCGCTTTTGCGGGCGGCGCCGTGAGGATTGCTTCTCAGATGCAAAACGGCTCGATCAAGCCCGCCGAGGCTCTTACGACCGGCGCGATTCTCGGAGCGTGCGCGGTCGGCGCCGGCGCGATCGTCGCATATTTGGCAATCCGGTCGCTCTCGCGGACGATCGCCTCGCCGATCACGCGCACGGTGGATTTGATCGGACGTCTGCGCGCCGGCGAGGCCGTGCGCGACTACGAGTTGTACGGGCAACCGCGGCTCTCGCACGAAAGCGGCTTGCTGGTCGAAGCCTTCTCCGAGGTTGCCGCCGCGCGTTCGAATACCGTCGTTCCCGGCGCGACCTATCCCGTTTCGGAGAACGGGCACGCGCGCGAGCCCGCGATGCGCGAAGAGCCGTACGCCGTATCCTCCGACGCCGTCCGCGGTGCGGTCGGCGACATTCACGAGACGGCCGAGATGCTGGAGCGCTCGGCGTCGGACTTGGCCTTGCGCGCCGAGACGTTTGCGCTCGACGCGCGCGAGAACGCCGGCGCGCTCGCCGGGTCGGCCGAAACGATTCAGGCTCTGGATACCGCGGTCGCGCGCGTGACGCACGGTGCCCGCGACCTGGCTTTGCTGGCTGCGCGAACGCGCGAGACGGCCGGGCGATTGCGCGACTCCGTGCAAAGCAGCGCCGGCATGCTGCACGCGCTCGTGCAAGGTGCGGGCGCGGCGCTGCAAGCCTCCACGGATTTGCTCGAGCTGTCGGCGACCGCGCGAAGTGACGCCGACGAGGCGGCGGCCGCGGTCCGTCAAGCCGATCGCGCCACGGCCGTCGTTGCCGGCGCGATGAACGAGTTGATGGCGGTCGCCGAAAAGCTGCAGCAAGACGCCGCGAACGTCGCGCCGATTACGGAAAAGGTCGACGATTTCTACGAGCGCGCGAGCCTGCTGGCGCTCAACGCATCCATCGAAGCGGCGCGGGCCGGCGAGAAGGGCCGGGGTTTTGCCGTAATTGCGGCCGAGCTCCGCCAACTTGCCGACGCATCGGCAAGCGTCACCGAGGAAGTCGCCTCGCTCGTGCGCTCCGCGGCGATCGAGGGCGATCGTGCGGGCGAGGCCGGCCGTCGCGGGACCGCCGCCGCCGAGCAGAGCCGCGAGACGCTCGGCGCCGCCTCCGCAGCGCTCTCCGGCATCGCGAGCGGCCTCACCGCAGCGCGCGCCCGCATCGCCGCGCTCGCGGCGGCGGGCAGCGACCAGGAATCGCTGGCGGCGTCCTTAGCGGAAGCTTCCGTTGCAGCCGAGCAATTGATCGAGGAGGGGTACCTGGCCGCCGCGCGTCTGGCGGCCGGCGCGCAGGACGTCGAGCAGAGTTCGAAGTCGGGCGCAGAGACGGCGCGCGCCGGCGCCGTTGACGCAGGAGCCATCGAGCAGCGCGGCGAGCGCATCGCGCTGGCAGCCGGGGATTTGAAGACGATCGCGGAAGCCATGCGCGAAGATGCCGAACGCATCCGTCAGACGGTCGCGGCCGTCGAAGCGGAGACGATGCTGGAAACCGGGCGGCCGCCGGTTCGCAGCCGCCTCAATCCCTAGGCGTCCAATCCGGGTCGCAGGTCGCATCGGCTCGCGGACGCGAATCTCGCTGCAGAATCGCTTGGCGGATAATACGGGTTCGATACCGTCAACGCCGCACGTCATGAGGATGGTGAATGAAGAAGAGCGCGCTTGGAATCTTGGTTTTGGCAGGGTCGCTAATGGGTGCGTCGCCGGCCCCCCCGGTCGCGACCGCGCCTGCAACGATCGACATCTCAAAAGTCAGTTGTAGCGACTTGATCAAGGCCGACGCGCTCGATCGCGCGGCAGTCGTCATGTTCTACTGGGGGTATGAAGCCGCGAAAGCGGGCGTGAGCACCTTCAAGACGGGAGTCTTGCAGAGTGCAACCGAGCACCTCATGGGCGTCTGCCAGAAGAATCCGTCGCAAACCATGTTCGACGCCATGCGCGCCACGAACATCAAGGCGTTCTGACGCCGTGCTCAAGAGAGTCGTTCCGCCGCTCTTGCTCGTTGCCGGACTTGCGGCCGCCAATACACCCTTCGCGTCGGCCCAGTCTTCGAGCACCTACAACGCCTGCGTCGCGCGAGCCCAGCAGCAGTCCGGTTACTACGGATCCACGCCCAATCAGGCGCAGAACGCTCCGCTCAAGGGAGCCGCGGCGGGCGCCGTCGGCGGCTCGCTGATCGGGGGAATGGGCGGCGGCGACGCCGGCCGCGGTGCGCTCATCGGGGCAAGCTTCGGCGCCATCGCCGGCGCTTCGCGTCGCCGCGAGGCACAATCCGCACAGCAAAACGCCCAAAACAACTATTATAGCGCTTTGAATGCGTGTCTGTCGGAGTCGCCCAAGTAAGCGACGCTTTAATCCATACCATAACGAAAGGACTTAGACCATGAGAAACTTCGGAAGAGCAGCAGCCGCGATCGTCGCACTTTCGGTCGCGGGATTCGCGCCGGCGGTCGCGCAGGGTACGATGGCGAGCACGGCCGCGGCCGTGAAGGCGATCGACACGGATTGCTCGGCAATTCAGGACGCCACCATGGCCCTGCATCCAACGCATCTGGTGCTCGTGCAGAGCCACTGGAAAGTGGTCAGCGACGCCGATGTGGCGGCGCTAGAGCGGACGCCCAAGTCCATTACGTTCGTGGACGTTTGGAAACAGGGAAGCAACTATGCGTGGGTCCACTCCCATACGTTCGACAACAAGGGCGATCAGCGCGCAACGCAGCTGTGTTTCCGTCAGAAAGACGGAACGCTTCAGCGCGCCCGCCAAGCGACGACGGTTAGCGATTTGAACAGCGCGGTTGCCAAGCAGGCGTACTATTCCAGCAGCGGCGCGCTGATTCAGAAGACGACCGCGTTCGTCGTGGACGATCCCGCCGTGGTCAAGACGGTCAAGGCGCTACCCTTCTACAGCCAGTTGCCGTAAGGGAAGCACTCCCCTCATGAGGCCGGGATCCGGGGATCTACCCGGTTCCCGGCCTCTTTTCGTATGCAACCTCCCTTGCGGGTGCGTGGTATAGTAGGGTGTCACACGGCCATGGGGCTGAATTAGGTTCGACGGGAAGGTCCGCGGCCGACGTCAGCAGGCGGAGTTGCGAGCTCTCCTAAAACGATCGCACGGCAATACCTGCCAACAACCAATACGCACTGGCTGCCTAATCTAGGTTAGCCACCGGACGCGGAGAGTCGGCCCGAACTGCTCCGTTTTCCGGCCATAAATTCGGGCTGGCGCGCGAGCGTGATTCGACGAGCGTGCGAGAAACAGAATCTGCGGCGAACGGTAAGCCCCGCTTTGAGGCGTCCGTTCGAATAAGGCAAATTCGAAGCTGAGCCTGGAGAACGCGCCGGCTAGGCTTCTCGGACTCGGGGGGCAGTACCCCGACAGCTCCACCAACCGTGATGGCGAGAGCCCAGCGAAGCGACCTTCGTTGGGCTCTTGCTTTTTAGGCACTCCTATTTTGAGACGGAGCGGCCTCCGCTTAAACGCGCCTTAACCATATAAGTCTAGACTTGGATAAACGTAGCGGCCGTCTTCCGGCGCGTTCTTGAAAGTGTTGGTCGTGTTTTCCGGCTTTTTCGATTTTATCGTTCGCGGCGGTCCGGCAATGGCCGCATTGCTTTTTTGCTCGCTCGTCGCAATCGCCGTGGTCGTCGAACGATTTCTCTTTTTTGCGCAACAGCACGTGAATTCCGAGGCGCTGATGGCGCAGATCGCAGCGCGCGTCGAACTCGACGACTTTGCGGGTGCGATTGCGATCTGCGATCAGAACAAGGGCATGCTTCCCAAGATCCTCAAGGTCGGGCTGGTTCGCGGCGGAGCCGAGCGCGCCGACATCAACGAGGGCATGTCGTTAGCGTTGCGAAAAGGCTCGCGCAATCTCGACCGCTTTCTTCCGATCGTCGGAACGATTGCCGTGATAGCCCCGTTCATCGGGTTGTTCGGCACGGTACTCGGCATCATCCGGGCCTTCCAAGACATCGCGCTCAAGGGCAACTCGACGCCGGCCGTCGTGGCCGCCGGCGTTTCCGAGGCGCTGATCACTACGGCGGCGGGCCTATTCGTCGCAGTTCTATCGGTCATTTTCTTCAACTACTTCAAGACGCGCGCAAAGACGTTCTTGCAAGAGATGGCCGAGGCCGCCGAGGAGCTCGCCGACATGCTGCACTTCCGGAAACTCGGCGAGAAGATCCCGGACGATCTTCTTTCGAGGATAGCTTGAGCGGGGAAGACGCGGCGCGTTAGGCCGTGAGCGAGAACCTTCCACCCCTTCCGCCACCGCTTCCATCGCGCGCGACGTGGCTTTCACGACTTCGCGGCTTGATCGTGTGGGGATTTGCGGTTTCGCTCGCGTTGCATCTGACGGCCGGACCGCTCTTCGCAAACTTCAAGACTCCGCGAAGCGAGGACGAAGACGTTCAGCAGGTTTCGATGACGAAAAGAGCCACGGTCGTCATCCACACGCCTCCGCCGACGCCCGCACCCACGCCGCCTCCGAAGACGGAGACGCCTGCAAAACGACAGCCGGCGGCGGCTCCGGAGGCGTTGCGGCTCAACGTCGTTCGGGTCCGCGCGCATTCGGCGAGTGGTCCGGCGGAGCAGACGTACGTCCCGCCTGCGGCGGGCTCGCAGAACGGCGTGCCCGGGGGGCTCGGATCGGGTGACTCGAACGTGCCGCCGGCGGCGCCCACGCCGTCGCCAAAGCCCGCGTGCGAGACGCCGCACGTCCAAGCCGCGCTCGAGAAGATGGCGGAGATCGAGTATCCCGAATCGCAGCGAGAAGCGGGGATCACGGGCGTGGTGGACGTCGAAGTCGCGTTGTCGGCTGACGGCGCGATTACGGGTGTCTCGATCTACCGCTCATCCGGGCATCTGCCGCTCGACCAGGCCGCACTGCGCGTCGCTCAAGAGAGCACGTACGCGCCCGAGGAGCTCGACTGCAAGGACGTCCCGGGAACGTATCTCTTGCACGTCACGTTTGGCAGCAGCTGAGCGCAGGCCGCGCCCTTTTGGGGACGCTAGGTCATCGAAGGCGCCGGGGTCGGCGAGGCGTGCGTAGGCGGGCGGCTGCCGCTGGTGTGATTGGGCGATGCAGCTGGGGATACCGGCCTCCGCGTTGCCGTGGCGTGCGGAGTGAGCGGGCTCCGCGTTGCCATCGCGTGGGGCGTGATCGGAGCCATCGTGTGGCCCATCGAGTGGCCCGTTAGCGTCCGAGGGGTTACCGAAGGCTGCGGAGAGGGCGTAGCTGCAAGCAGGGGTACTGCCGCGATAGATGCCAGCGCGATCGCGGCAAAGGCGTATGATTTCAAATGAACCTCCACATCAATGTGCTTGCACGACCACGGCGAACGCGGCAAAGATGCCGAAGACGATGATTCCGCCGATGGCCATCGCGTAGAGCGCGTTTGCGCTGAACTCTTTTCCTTCCAGGTTTTTCGTTCTGCCGACGTGCCCCACGATCGCCAGCGTCAGCAAGAACAGGCCGACGCCGATTGCCATCAACGCGACGTACGGAGCGAGCTTCGCGTATGCCGGTGCCACGCTCCCGGGAAAGTGCCGGTTCCATGCGTCGATCGTGGATGCCAGCGCGAGTCCGAATCCCATGAGCGTCAAGGAACTCTGAATCCAGCTCGTCAGCGTGCGCTCCGCGGCGGCGCGGCTGCGTTCCTTGGCCAGTTCGGTCGTGACGCCTTGCGGCGGTGCCGTCATAGCCACCGGAACAAGATTGCGACGAACGCTAACACGCCGATGCAAACCAGGCATACCGCTACCGTTAGCGCCAACGAGCGGCGCTGGCGGTACACGTAGCCCTCAGGGCGCGTGATGTATCGAAGTTCCTTCGCGTGCTCGGATGCCGACACGATCATCGCGTAGGTCCCCAGCCCGACCAGCGCCAGTCCCAAGACGGCCGAGAAGCGCGTGGTGTCGATGCCGGCCTGCGAGCGCTCCTGAATCGCGCGCACGATGCTGTCGATGCCGAAACCGAAACTGATCAGCGAAAGGCAGGTGCGAATCCACGCCATCAGCGTGCGCTCGGCCGCGGCGCGATTGCGTTCCTTCGCGAGTTCGGCTTGAACGTTGGTGGCCGAGGATTCCAAAGGCGTGAAGTCCTTTCGCAGAAGCGGGCAGTTGCGCCGGTGCTATCGGATTGCGGCTAGACCGATTTGCGCGACGCCGGCCAGCAGCGCTCCACCGAAAATGCTCGTCGACTCCTGGTGGACTTCGCGATAAGCGACGCGCTTGGGGTCTTCCTCCGGAACGGACTTGAACGATCCCCCCATCGCATGCTGGAGCTCGGTCATTTCGGGGACGATGACGTCTTGATGGTAGGCGATCAAACTGATCGCGACGCACCCGGCGCCTGCGCGCGCGAGATCGTTGAGAACGTGCTTGCGGTCGAAGGCCGACCGGAGCAGCGCGCACGCGATCGACACGCCGCCGGCTACGATGCTCGCGCTTGCGAGCCGTTCTAGGCTCGCTCCCGTGATCTTGGCCTGCAGGTCGAGGTCGTTGGCCTCGTGCGCGGTCGCCGGCGCGGAGATAAAGGCAAATCCGGCCGATGCGCCGACCCAGAACGCGGTTGCCGCACCTTCCACGACGGCCAGGCTCTTCTCGATAATTTCCATAGAGCCGTGCTGTTCCACCGCGTTGCCGTTTACCTCGTCAGGCGTCGCGCGAGTCCGTCGCTTCGGCNNAGCCGGCGAGCGAGCAGGTAGCAGACGGCAACCAAGCCCAGAGCGAGAAGGAACGACGTCCGAATCCCATAGGTTGACGCTTCGAGCTCGATCCCGTGAACCACGGGGCGGAGCGATTCCGGCAGCCGGCCGAGCACGTTCTCGACGAGTTCCTCTCGCGGCATGGTTTGAATCATCTCTTGCAACTGAAAGATCAGGCCGGCGCGCTCGCCCCGCGAGAGTAACGTGCCGAGTTCGTTCAGGACGCCGTCCACGATGCCGCGCGCCGACGCGAAGACGAAGAGCGTTCCTAAGATCGCCCGGCCTAGCGAGTTGCCGAGGTTTTGAACTGGGTTGTAGATCGCGGAACCCTCACCCCGCTCTTGCGGCGAGGCGGCGCCGTACGTAAGGTCTCCGATGGACGACATGAACAGTCCCGAGCCGGCGCCCATCACGACGAGGCCGGGAAGCAGGTCCAGCGCCGAGAGCCCGACGTCCAGCCGGCCCCGCATCATCGCAATGCCGATCGCCAACAGCGCCAAGCCCGCATAGACGATGTGCTTCGGGGAAAAGCGCTCGCTCAGGTGCAGATAACGCGCGGCGACCGTTACGACCGTTACCGTCGCGGGATACGGCACGATCGCAAGCGCCGTCCGGAACGGATTGAGCGACGCGGCGAGCGGCAAAAACTGGTAGAGGTTGAACTGCACGCCCGTGATCACGAGCGTCTGCATCATCGCCGCGAGCGTTCCGATCACGAAGACGGGCCTGCGCAGGAGCCCTACGCTGACGAGCGATACTCGGCGGCGCCGTTGTGTGAAGCGCCGCTGCCAAAACGCGAAGAGCCCCAATTCGATCGCGCCGGCGGCGAGCAGCGCCGGCACGATGGAGATCGAAAACGGAGGCAGCACGTGGCCCGCAACCCAGAACTCCCGCCTGGGAGCCCACCAGCCGAACTCGCTGCCGAGACTGAGACCCACTAAGATCGAGCCGAACCCGAGGAACGAGAGCAACCCGCCGAACCAATCGATCGGCTGGTCGGAGGCGCCCCGGAACCTTGGCAAGTCGCGGCTGAAGGCAAGAACCACGACCAAGACGGCGAGCGACGGAACGAACGACCAGCGCCAGCCGATTCCGGAGGCGAGAAAGCCGGCGGTCAGCGCGCCGGCGACCGCGCCAAACGTCGTCGCGACGCTCAGCGCGACGTTCACGCGCGGGTCGATCTTGCCGCCGTAGGCGAGGTCGGCGATCGTCCACGGCGTGCTCACCAGCGACGCCGCGCCCAAACCGGCAACCACGGCGAAGCTCACCGCCAGCGCGCTCATCGTCGGGCTTAGGGCCGCCGCTACGATGCCGAGCGCGTAGATCACGACGCTCGTGAGAAAGACTGCGGTGCGCCCGAAATAGCGGCACAGGTTTTCGGCAGTCGGAGCAAACGCCGCGGTCACCAGAGAAAACAAGACCAGGATGCTCTGAATGCCGCCCATGCTGCCGTCGAGGTCCCGTACGATTGCCGGCATGATCGCGGGCACGGCACTGACGTTGTAAGCCACGGCAAACAGCGTCAGCGTGATCGACCAAAGCACGCGGGGGCCGAGCCGAATCGCTCGCGTCCGATCCATCCCGTTCTCTACGCCGCGCGAGCCGCGAACGCTTTGCCTATTTGCCGGCGGGCCCTTCGCTCGTTTCAACGTGACCGCCGAACTCGTAGCGCATCGCCGAAAGCAATTTGTTTTGGAATTCGGCTTCGCCGCGCGAGCTGAAGCGCTCGTACAATGCGGCCGTCAGCACCGGAGCGGGCACCGCTTCGTCGATCGCCGCCTTGATGGTCCAGCGTCCCTCGCCCGAATCCGCGACGCGTCCGCCGAAGTTCGAGAGATCCGGATCCTTCAACAACGCGCTGGCCGTGAGATCGAGCAGCCAGGAAGCGATCACGCTCCCGCGGCGCCAGACTTCGGCGATGTCGGGCAAGTTGAGCTCGTACTGGTAGTCTTCGGGATCGCGCAGAGGCGTGGTTTCGGCATCTACGGGGCGGTCTTCTCTGCCCACGTTGGCCGAGCGCAAGATGCCCAGTCCCTCGGCGTAGGAAGCCATGATGCCGTACTCGATGCCGTTNNTGTGCACCATCTTCACGAAGTGCCCCGCGCCGCTGCGTCCGCAGTGCAGGTAGCCGTCCTCGGCCGTGCCGCCCACTCGATCGCGTCCCGGCGTTCGCTCGATGGTTCCGAGCCCCGGCGCGAGCGTTTTAAAGATGGGATCCAAATGTTCCACCGTACGGTCGCTGCCGCCGATCATCATGCAGTAGCCGCGTTCGAGGCCCCAAACGCCGCCGCTGGTGCCGACGTCGACGTACTCGATCCCGCGTTTGGCCAGTCGCCGTGCGCGCCGGATGTCGTCGACGTAGTATGAGTTTCCGCCGTCGATGACGACGTCGCCCGCCTCGAGGAGAGGCTCCAAGTCGTCGATGCTTGCGTCGACGACGCCCGCCGGCACCATCAACCAGATCGCGCGCGGCTTGTCGAGTTTCGAAACGAACTCGGCGAGCGACGAAGCGCCGGCGGCACCTCCGGCAACGGCGGCCTTGACGGCGTCTTGGTTGCGGTCGTAGACGACGCACGAATGTCCGCCGTTCATCAAACGGCGGACCATGTTGGAACCCATGCGTCCCAAACCGATCATTCCGAGTTGCATCGCCACGACTCCTTACGTTCCCGGTCGAATGTTTGCTGCGCCCTCCTTTCGCGAACGGGCCCGAGGCCACCACCCTGCGAGGGCAGGACCGCCGCTCGAAGGTCCGCAAACCAGCTTCCGGCCGGTTGCGTTGCGTTTTCGTGCCGCAGCCTTTTGCGGGAGTGACGTCTCAAACATGGCAAAATCTGCATATCCGAGCGCGCTTGGGAGCCTTGCGCTCGCGGCCGCGCTCGCGGGGTGCCACGGTCAAACCTCCGCGCCGGCGGCCGCGCCCGTGCCCGTTTCCGTCGAGAAAGTCGTGCGGCAGGACGTGCCGGTGATGGCGGATTACGTCGCGCACACGGAAGCCGTGCAGCAAGTGGATCTCGTTCCGCGCGTGGACGGGTATCTGCAGACGGTAAACTTCCGCGACGGCTCGTTCGTGCACCAGGGGCAACTGCTGATGCAGATCCAGCCCGAACAGTATCAAGCGGCCGTCCTGGCGGCGCAAGCGTCGCTCGACAAAGGCAACGCCAATCTCGTTCGCGCGGAAAGCAACGTGGCCGATCAGACGGCCAAGGCTCAAGTCGCCGCCGACGCGGCGGTCTATTTCCGCGCCGTCAAGCAGCTGCAGATCATCAAGCCGCTTGCCCAGAAGGAGGCGGTTCCGCAGACGGACCTCTACAACGCGCAGGCCCAATTCGCGACGTCGGCCGCTTCGCTCTACGGTGCGAAGGCCCAGCTCCAGGACGTGGAGCTCAATCAGCGCACGGCGATCCTCAACGCCAAGTCCGACATCGATCAGGCGACCGCGCAGCTCATCAACGCCAAGCTCAACCTGAGCTACACGACCATCACGTCTCCCGTTACGGGAATCATCAGTTTTCTGAAAGTCGATCAAGGAAACTACGTGAGTCAAGCCAAGACGCCGACGCTGGCGACGGTCTCGACGGTAAATCCGATGAAGGTCGTCTTTCAGCTAAGCGAGAGCGATTATCTCAAGGTGGCTCCGCGACTTCTCCAAATGCGCGACCAGGCGCGGCGTCCGACGCTGACGCTCTTCCTCTCGGACGGATCGCAGTATCCGTATCCGGGAACGCCGTCGAGCATCAATCGTGCGGTGGACCAGCAAACGGGCACGATCGCCGTCGAGAGTCTTTTCCCCAACCCGGACGGGTTGCTGCGCCCAGGCCAGTTCGCCCGCGTCGACTTCCCCATCTCGATCGCCCGTAACGCGCTGCTGGTGCCGCAGACGGCGGTGAAGAGCCTGCAGGGGAGCAGCGTCGTGTACGAGGTCGGCCCCGACAACAAGATTCAGATTCGATCGGTGGAGCTGGGAACGTCGTACGGTCCGAACGTCGTCGTCGAAAGCGGGATTCAGGCGGGCGACGTCGTGGTCGTCGGTGGCCTCAATCGCTTGCAGCCCGATTCCGTGGTCGTCCCGGCGCCCGCGCGAACTCCCGGAAAGTAACGCGTGTCGCGGTTCTTCATCGAACGGCCGATCTTCGCGATCGTCATTTCGCTCCTCATCGTCCTCGCCGGAGGGATCGCGCTCTTCCTCTTGCCGGTGGCGCAGTACCCGCAGATCACGCCGCCCACGGTTCAGGTCAGCACGATGTACACCGGCGCGAACGCTGAAGTCGTCGAAAAAGCCGTCGCCACCAACATCGAAGAGCAGGTCAACGGCGTCCAGAACATGCTCTACATGAACTCGATCAGCACGTCGAACGGCATGTATAATCTCACGACGACGTTCGCGGTGGGTTCGGACGTCAACCAGGACGCAAATCTGGTGCAGAACCGCGTGCAGCAAGCGTCCAGCCAGCTCCCCTCTTCGGTGAACAACTACGGCATAACGGTCGCGCAGCAATCGCCTGCGATTCTGATGATCGTGACGCTCTATTCGCCCGACAACACGTACGACGGCCTGTTCCTGAGCAACTACGCGACGCTCAACGTCGTCAACAACATCGCGCGCGTCAACGGCGTCGGCAGTGCGATTCTCTTGGGTGCGGGCAACTATTCCATGCGCGTCTGGCTTCGCCCCGACGCGCTCGCCGGACTAAACTTGCAGCCAAGCGACGTGATCATGGCGCTCAACGAGCAAAACGCGCTCGCGCCCGCCGGCCAGCTCGGCATGGCTCCGGCGCCTCCCGGCACCGCCTTTCAGACCCCGGTCAACGTTCCGGGGCTTCTAAACTCGACCGAGGAGTTCAACAACGTCAGTCTCAGGACGCTTTCGAACGGATCCATGATCCGTCTGCGCGACGTCGGCCGAGCCGAACTCGCGGCGCAGAGCTACAACCTTTTTAGCGACCTGAACGGACAGCCGGCCGCCGCCATCCTCATCTATCAGAGCCCCAACGCCAACGCGATCAGCACGGCCAAGGCGATACGCGCGACGATGGCGGGCCTCGCGAAGTCGTTCCCGCCCGGAATGCAGTACGCGGTGACGCTGGATACGACCGACTTCGTGCATGCGTCCATTCACGACGTGCTCAAGACGCTGGTCGAGGCGTTCGCTTTGGTTTTCATCGTCGTATTCGTGTTCCTTGGGAACATTCGCGCTACGCTGATTCCCTTATGCGCCGTGCCGGTCGCGCTCGTCGGAACGTTCGCCGCCTTCATTCCCCTGGGTTTCTCGATCAACACGCTCTCGCTGTTCGGCATCGTTCTGGCGATCGGGCTGGTGGTGGACGACGCGATCGTCGTCGTCGAGGCGACGGAAGCGCACATCGAGGAGGGCCTCGCGCCGAAGGAGGCGACGATCAAAGCCATGAGCGAGGTGCAGGCGCCGGTCATCTCGACCGCGCTCGTGCTCGGCGCCGTGTTCGTCCCGTCCGCGTTTCTTCCCGGGATCACGGGCCAGCTCTACCAGCAGTTCGCGCTGACGATCTCGTTTTCGGTTTTGCTGTCCGCGCTGGTCGCACTCACGCTCACGCCGTCGCTGTGCGCCGTGATTCTGCGCCCGCGCAAGCCGATGGGCGGACCGGCGGGCGCGTTCATCCGGTGGTTTAACGCGCGGTTCGACGCGACGCGCGGCCGATATATGAACCTCGTCCGCATTTGCGTGCGTCGCACCGCCGTCATGCTGGTGCTGCTCCTCGCGTTCGCGCTGGGTGCCGGAATCTTCCTCAAGACGCTGCCGGGGAGCTTCGTTCCCAACGAGGATCAGGGCTATTTCTTTCTGTCGGTCGTGCTTCCCGACGGCGCGTCGCTGGAGCGTACGCGAGCGGCCGCAGACGCGGTCGAGCGCGACATCAAGTCCATCCCCGGCATAGAGAATATCGTTACGCTGGGCGGATTCAACTTTATCAATAGCGCCCAGCAGTCCAACGTCACCGGGCTCGCCGTCATCCTCAAGCCCTGGGACGAGCGCAAAGCCAAGAATCTCGGCTTGCGCTCGATCTTGCTCGAAGCCTATCGCCGCGCGTCGGCGCACACCGAGGCCAGGACGCTGCCGCTTCCGCCTCCGCCGATTCCCGGGCTGGGCAATTCGGGCGGCTTCCAGTTCATGCTTGAGGATCGCACCGGTCACTCGACGGCGGATCTTGCGAAGGTCACGGCGGCGGTCCTCGAGGCGGCTTCCAAGCGTCCCGAGCTCGGGAACGTCAGCACGCAGTATTCCGTGAACTATCCGCAGATCAACCTCGACGTGGATCGGGACAAAGTCAAGACGCTGGGCATCCCTCTGGGCGACGTGTTCATGACCCTGCAGGCGTATCTCGGCGGCTACGTGGTCAATAACGTCATTCTGTTCAACCGGAGTTGGAAAGTGATGGTGCAGGCCGAGCCGCAGTATCGAGCGACGGCAAGCAACATCGGGTCGTTCCTGGTGCGAAACAAAGACGGCAACATGGTGCCGATCGATACGTTCGGCACGCCGCACCTGGGGACCGGAGCGAACCTCATTCAACGCTACAACGTCTACCGGTCGGCCGAGATCGACGGATCTCCCGCGGCGGGATACAGCTCCGGGCAGGCCATCGCCGCCATGGACGACGTCGCCAAGACGACCATACCGGAAGGCTACGGATACGAGTGGACGGGAACGGCGCTGCAAGAGAATCAGGCCGGCGGAGCGCAGGCCATCACGTTCGTCCTCTCGATCGTCCTCGTCTTTCTCTTCCTGGCCGCGCTCTACGAGAGTTGGGCGATCCCGTTCAGCGTGATTCTCGGAATTCCGATCGGCGTGTTCGGCGCGTTTTTCGGCGCGTGGCTCTGGAGGCTTCCGAACGACGTGTACGTCCAGATCGGTTTGCTGATGCTGATCGGGCTTGCCGCCAAGAACGCGATTCTCATCGTCGAGTTTGCCAAGGAGAAACGCGACAGCGAAGGCATTTCGTTTGCGGAGGCCGCGCTGCAAGGCGCGAGCATCCGGTTCCGGCCGATCCTGATGACGTCGTTCGCGTTCATCTTGGGCGTGGTTCCGCTGATGCTGGCGTCCGGCGCTGGCGCCGCGGCGCGCCACTCGCTCGGCACCGCGGTGTTCTTCGGTATGTCTACGGCGACGCTGTTCGGGATTTTCTTCATCCCGACGCTTTATGCGGCGATCGAAAACGCAGTCGACAAGCGCGGCGGCGCCGCGAAGGTCGACGGAGCCGCGGGCGAAGCGGGTTCCTCCGAGTGAAGCTCGCGCTGATCGGACTGATCCTGATGCAAGTGCTGGCGACCTGCGCGCCGGACTATTCGCGGCCGGATGCGGCGCTGCCGCCGGTCTATCGCGATCAGCCGCCGGCGGCCGCCACCCAGGCCTCGCTCGGCGACTTGGGCTGGTGGCAGCTCTTCAAGGATCCGCAGCTGCTCGCGCTGCTCCGCACCGCCGTCGCGCAGAACCAGGATATCAACGTCGCCGCGCAACGCGTCCAGGAAGCTCAGGCGCAACTCACCATTACGGCCGCGAACTTGTATCCGAACGTCAACGCGGTATTCAGCGCCCAGTACAGCCAGACTAACGGCCAGCGTTCGCTCATCACCCCAAAATCGACGTTCTCGCCCAACGGGTTGCTTGCGCTGTCGTACGAGTTCGATTTCTTCGGAAAGTATCGCAGCGCGACGGCCGCGGCCCGCGCGCAATCGCTCCAGGCGACGTACGCGCAGGAGACGGTCATGGCGGCGGTGGTCGCGTCCACCGCCTCCCTCTACTTTCAAATCCTGGAGTTGGACAACGAGCTCGCGATCGCGCGGGCCAACCTTGCCGTCCGGCGTCAGAGTCTCGACCTGGTGCGGGCGCGTCTTTACGGCGGCGTGGGCACGTTGCAGGACGTTCGTCAGGCCGAGCAGCTCGTCGCGCAGGCGCAAGCCGCGATACCGCAGATCCAACGTGCAACGGCGCAGGCGGAGAACGCGCTGAGCGTCTTGCTGGGAGGGTATCCGGCGCCGGTGCCGCGAGGCTTGCCGCTTCGCGCGCAGGTCGCGATGCCGCTGGTTCCAGCGGCCGGACTGCCGTCCGAACTGCTGGAGCGGCGTCCCGACATTCGCGCCTCGGAGGAGTCCCTGATCGCGGCCAACGCGCAGATCGGAGTCGCGAGATCGCTGTTGTTTCCGCAGATTACGCTGCAGGCCGCCGCCGGCGCCGGAACCGTGCAAACCGCGTATCTCAGCCTGGGCCAGGGATACATTTCGATTCTTCCCCAGCTCGTGCAACAGATCTTCAACGCCGGCGCGGCCCGCGCTGCCGTCGGGCAAGCCCAAGCCGCCAAGGAGGCGGCCGTGCTGTCGTACATTCAGTCGGTGCACCAAGGCTTCTCGGACGTTTCGGACGCGCTCGTCGACTACGACAAGGATCGAGAGATCACGGTGGCGTCGGCGGAGAACGAGTTTGCTTCCCTGGACTCCGCTCGCCTGGCCAACCTGCGTTTCGAGGGCGGCGTCACGTCGTATCTTGAAGTGCTCGACAGCCAGACGCGCGCGTTCAGCGCCGAAGTCCAGCTGTCGCAGGCCGAGCTGAGCGAACGGCTGGACATCGTCGATCTCTACCAAGCGCTCGGAGGTGGATGGCAACCGGAAACCGCTGCCGTGACGACTCCGGCTCCCGTTCAACCTCCGAGCTCGTCGCCCGTTCCGTCTCCCTAGCCAAGAAGTTTTCGGCCCGCTTCGGAAAGAACGTACGAGACATGTTCGGAGCGTTTCGTTCGATCGCGATCGTCGCGTGCGCGACCCTTTATTTGTTCTTAATGTCGCTTCCAGCGAAGGCCGGCGACTTCAACGTTCGGTTCGTGCTCGTGCTCAGCCGTCACGGCGTACGCTCGCCGACGGCAAAGCCCGCCGAACTCGCGACGCTTGCCAAAGATCCGTGGCCGGACTTCGGCGTTCCCCCCGGCTTCCTCACCGCTCACGGCTTCGTCTTGGCGACCTTGATGGGCGCGTATTACCGCGAGGCGCTGGCCGCTCGGGGACTCGTCGCTCCGTCGGGCTGCGCGGACGAAAGCAACGTCTATTTTGCGTCGGACCTGGACGAGCGGACGGTCAAGACGGCTCAGGGATACGCCCAAGGGATGTTCCCGTCATGCGCCGCACCGGCCGTTCACTACCGGACCGACGTCGACGACGATCCGGTCTTCCACCCGATTGCGGGGACGCTTTGGAACGGCAACCGCGCGCTGGCCGTTGCCGCGCTGCGGGGGCGGTCCGGCAGCGACTTGAGCGCGCTGCGCGCGGCGTACGCCGACGCGATTTCGAGCGTCGAATACGTCACGCGCCGTCCGATTCCGGACGGCGCGCTCGCCATCGAACCAGGGGCTGGAGAAGATCTCGTGCGGATCGAGGGTCCGTTCGACCGGGCGCAAGAGATCGCCGAGATCTTGCAGATGGAGTACGCCAACGGGTTTCCGATGAGCCAAGTCGGCTGGGGCCGGGCAACGCTGCCGCAGATCGTCGCGATGTCTCGCGTTCGCCCGCTCTACTACGAGCTGACGCAGCGCGCGCCGTACGTTGCCTCGGTAAAGGGATCGAACCTGCTCAGCCACGTCCTGGCCACGCTCGAGCAAGCCGCCGAAAACGCCGGTAAACCCGGAGCGTTCGGGCCGGCCGCGGATAAGGTGACGTTCGTGGTCGGGCACGACGGGAACATCGCCAACGTCGCGGGACTGCTGGGCGTGTCGTGGGTGCTTCCGACGTACCAGCCCAACGACGCGGCTCCCGGCGGAGCGCTGATCTTCGAGGTCGGCACGCGCGCGAGCGACGGAACTCCGGTCGTGCGCCTGTCGTACACCGCGGCGACGCTCGATCAGATGCGCGACGCGACCAAACTGAGCCTTGCAAACCCGCCGCCGGTCTTTCCGCTCTTCGTACGCGGCTGCAGCACGGCCGATGACGGCTATCCGTGCCCGTTCGCCGATTTCGAACGCGTTGCGCGTTCGGCCATCGACCCGGCCTTCGTGACGCCCTAGGCGGGCGCGGCCAACTTCCGCACGACGTCGAGCGCGCGCGCCGCGTGCGCGGCCGGCTGGAACTGCGAGTTGAACGCGTTGCGGATGACGCCGCCGGAATCGATGACGAAGGTGGCTCGTCCCGGCATGAGCCCCCACGTCTTCGGAACGCCGAACGCAGTGCGCACGCTACCGTCGACGTCGCTAAGCAGACGGAACGGCAACCGGTGTTTCCCCGCGAAGCCGGCGTGCGAGGCAGCGTCGTCGGACGAGATGCCGACGACCGTCGCCCCCTCGGCTACGAAGTCTTCGTAAGCATCGCGAAAGGAGCAAGCCTCCGCCGTGCATCCCGGGGTGGCGTCCTTTGGATAGAAGAAGACGACGAGCGGCTTTCCCCGCGCGTCCGCGGTGTCGAACGTCTGCCCCGCACCGTCCGTCAATCGAAACTCCGGCGCGCGGTCGCCGGCGGCGAGCATGCTCATCCGGCGTACTTGACGGTCGTCGCCATGCCCGCCTGCAGATGCCAGGCGTTGTGGCAGTGCAGCATCCACGTGCCGGGATTGTTCGCGTCGAACGCGATCCGGACGCTTCTGAGCGTCGGCACCATGACCGTGTCCCGCATCGCGCCGGCAACCGGTACGCCGTTTAGGGCCGTCACTTGGAACGCGTGCCCGTGCAAGTGCATCGGGTGCGACATCGAGGTTTGATTCGTGAACGTCACAACGACGCGATCGCCGCGGCGTACGTTGACGAGCGCCGGAGGTATTTTCGACGAGTCCATCGGGAACGACTGGCCGTCGATTCCCCAGACGTAGCGGCCCATGAGCCCGGTGAGCCGAAGGTCGACGCGAACGCCGGCCGCGCGCGCGGCGAGCGGGTGCGCGGCGTGCAGCGAGCGCTCGAAATCGTATCCAACGATCGGCCCCTTCGCGCTTGCGCGCCCGCTCGTCTTGGGCACCCACGCGCCCGGCGTCGCCAGGACGATACCGCTGCGTTCGAACGCTCCCTCGCGCAGCGCCGTCACCGGAAAAACGCCCGTCGAGGGGATCGGAAAACGCAGATCCACGCGCTGGGCGATTGCCAGCGGAATGCGGCTGGCTGAGAACGGCGCGACGGGCCGTCCGTCGACGGCGATGACGGTTGCGCTCAAGGCGCCGAGATCGAGCGTATAGTTCGTCGCGCTCGATGCGTTGATCACGCGCAAACGCACCATTCCGCCGCGCTCGACGCGCACGATCTGCGGGTCGTCGAAGGTCCGGCGGTTGGCGAGATACGCGTCGTAGTCAACGTCGTTGAGGTCCTGGCGCGCGGGGTCGGTCATTCCCGGCATGTCCGCCATGGCGTTCGGCGCGATCAGCCCTCTCCAAATCGCGGCCGGATTGCGGGAGGTGTAGTCTTCGAGGAAGACCACGATCTCGCGTTCGTCGCGCCCCGCGTCGGCGGGATCGTGCACGATGAGGGGCGCGGCCAGCATGCCGACCTCTTGGAACGGAACGTGAGCGTGCATCCAATGCGTCCCGTTCGGCTGCGGCGTGAAGCGATACGCCTGCGTAGCTCCGGCCGCGATCATCGGCTGCGTGATTCCGCCCACGCCGTCGACGTCGTTCGGAACGGCGAGGCCGTGCCAGTGGATGACGGTCGGCTCCGGGAGCCGGTTCTCCACCAAGACGGTGTATGGAGTGCCGCCCTTGAGGGCGATCCCGTTGCCTTCGGAGCCGCGCAGCTCGAGCACGCGCGCCGATTTGCCGCCGACGTCGATCGTCGTCGCTTGAGCCACGAGCCGAACCGTGCGCGACGCCGGCGCGCCGGAAGCCGCGGCAACGCGCGGCAGCACGCCGAGCGACGCAAGCGCTCCGGTGGAAACGATGAATTTTCGGCGGTCCATGCGAATAAGAAGATTCGCTAAGCAAAGGAGAACGACTTCACGTGGCTTCCGCCATTCCCGTTATCGAGCAGATCCATCTTGGGTTTGCGTTCCTGGTCTTGCTGTGCGCGTTGTTGCTGGGCTGGGTGCAACTCGGACGCCGGGTCATGATCGCGCTCATCGGCGTGCAGTTCTTGATCGGCATCATTTACGCAGCGCTGCTCGGCAGAGCGACGCCGCCGGACGTCCTCTGGCACGTTCTCGGAGCGGTGCTCGCCACTGTGGCTTATGTCGCAGGACGGCGTTTAGGCGACCGGTCCACCAGTCCGGCGGTCCCGATCGCGCTCTCCCTGCTGGGTCTGGTTCTGTTGATTGGGACGGCGTACGTCGGAGTGCACATGCACGACGTGTCGGCTCATGCATAGCGGACGAGTCCGCGGTCGATGAGCACGATTCGGCGATCGCGTCCTAAGCCGGCGCCCCGCAGCACGTCCGGACCGCGCGTTTTCGCCCTCCTCGTGCTCTTGGCGGTCGTTGCCGGCGGGACGTGGTACGTTCTGAGCCGGCGTCCCGCAACGGCCCAGTATCTCTCCGTCTACTACACCAAGCAAAGCGACGGAACGTCACTGGCGGCGTGGCGCGTCTCGACGCGCCCGGCGCAAGCCGGTGAGACGGACGCCGAGCATCTTCACAATACGGTGCTCTATGCGGCGGTGCAGGCCGTTGCGGGCCCGCCGAGCGACGTCGCCGCGGTTCGCTTCCCGCCGGGAACCCACGTCCAGGCCGTCTCGGTCACCGGTTCGACTGCTACGGTCGATCTCTCCAAGGATGTCGCTCAGCAAGTTGCCGGAACGTTCGGTGAGAACGGCGAGTTCAAATCTCTCGTTTATACGGTAACCGGCGTTCCGGGCATCAACGCCGTGCAGGTGACCGTCAACGGGGCGACGCTCGAAACGCTGCCTGGGGGGCATATTGAACTGGATCAGCCGCTACACCGTTCGGATTTTTAGCGCCGTCGCGGCGGCGGCCGTTCTGCTGGCCGTCTCCGTCCTGCCGGCTCGTTCCGCGGCGGCGCTCTCGTTCGTGCTCGGCGGACAGACGGTCGCGTTTACGCACGTCAGCAACTCGGGCGGCGTGACCGCCGTCGGGGTTGAGGACCCATCACTCAAGAAACTGCTCGGCGCCACCGGCGCCGTCATGACGTGGAAGCGGGGCGAGCGGTACGTCCTCATCACGACGTCCGAGCCGCGCGTGATCAGTTTCTCGGTCGGAGATCGCGCCTACGAAGTCGGAGCGCTCTCCGCTCAGGCGTCCGTCGCGCCCTATCTCGTCGGCGACGAAGTCTATCTCCCGCTCGACGAGCTGCTGCACGCGCTCTCTTACGCGCTGCGTTCCGACGGCAGCCAGATGGTAATGCAGCCGCAACTCTCGACGCTCGACGTGCGGGCGGCGGGCGGTGGCACGACGATCGTTGCGCGCGCGGGCGCGCCGCTCCGGCCGCGCCTCGTCGAAGACAACGCCCAGAAGGTTGCGTACGAATTCGACGGCGTGGGGACGACGCTGGCTCCGCAACGCGCCGTCAATGCCGGCGGCGTCTCGTCCATTTTGGTCTCGCAAAGCGGTCCGGCTCGGTCGCCAAAGACGCTCGTGACGGTGTTGCTCACGCCCGGCGCGCAGCACGGTCCGCCGCGTAACGACAACGATCGCGATTTCGCGGTTTCGTTTAGCGGCGCCGCTCCGGCCGTCGGCTCGGCTCCGACGCCGCCGCCTCCGCCGCCACAGATGATTACGCCGGCGCCCGCCGCGACGGCGGCCGGCTCGGCGACCGTAACCGGCGTAGACGCCCAGCAGAGTCAGGACGGCTTGGCGGTCACGATCCACGTTACCGGCGATGCGGCGTTCCAGTGGCATCGGTTACGCGATCCGGACAACCGCTTCTGGGTGGATATTCAGAACGCGCACTTAGCGACGCCGGAGCAAGACGGCACGCTCGCCGATCCCGGCGTCTCGCTGCGCGTCAAGCAAATCGACGGTCAGACGGTCCGCGTCGCGATCACGCTGGCCGGACCCAAGCAGCTTTCCGTCAATCCGGCAACGACGGGGCTCGTCGTTTCGGTCGGAACCGACGAGGATCTCGACGCGGCACGAGCGGGCCAGGGCACCATCGGCTCGGTGGTAGCGACGACCGACGCGGTCGCGCCGGTAACGCCCGCGCCGGCCGATACGGCCGGAGGCGCCCTCGGGAACCCGGACGAGTTGGCGCCGAGCAGCTACGTTCCCACCAATCCGAAACTGATCGTGATCGATCCCGGGCACGGCGGCAGCGACACCGGCGCATCGCACGGTGGCTTGAACGAGGCGAACCTCACGCTGGACATGGCAGGGCGCCTGCGCGCGATCCTCCAGGCGCGCGGATGGCAGGTTCGTATGACGCGCACGACCGACGTCGACGTTTACGCACCCAACGACTCGGCGCACGACGAGTTGCAGGCACGCGTCAACGTCGGGAATTCGGCAGGCGCACGGATGTTCGTGAGCATTCACGTGAACAGTTTCATCAATTCGGGACCGAGCGGAACGACGACGTACTATTCCAAAGCGGGCGACGTGCCGCTCGCGCGATTCATCCAGGCGGCGCTCGCGGCATCGCTGGGGACCAAGGACGACGGCATCGTCAAGAGCCACCTATACGTAACGCTTCATTCCTACATGCCGGCCGTTTTGGTGGAAACCGCGTTTCTGTCCAACCCCGACGACTTCGCCTTGCTCGATTCCCCGTCGTGGCGTCAGAAGGTCGCCCAAGCCATCGCCGACGGCATCGACCGCTACGCGCAACAGTACCCGGTCTCCGGTAGCGCGCCGCAGTAGGACGCCGTATGCTGGGACTGTTCGATTCCGGGCTGGGCGGCCTGACCGTTTTGCGTCGCGTGCGCGACCGGCTGCCGCGCGCCGATCTCATATTTTTTGCCGATCAGCGCCATCTGCCGTACGGCGACCGGGAGCTCGGCGACCTCGAAGCGCTCCTGCGGGACAACCTCGCGTGGTTTGACGGCCAAGGCGTGGAGGCCGTCGTGATGGCGTGCAACACGTCATGTGCGATCGGGCAGACGCGCGGATGGCCCGCTTCGCATGCGATGGTGTTCGACTTGATCGAGGCGGCGGCGATCGCCGTCGAGCGTGCCGGCTACGCTCGCGTCGGCATCGTTGCGACCGCCGCGACCGCGAGCAGTGGAGCGTACGGCCGTGCCATACGGTCGCGTTCGCCCGGAACGCGGGTTGCGGAAGTCGGTGCGCCGGAGCTCGTTCCGCTGGTCGAGTCGGGCCAGACCGAAGGCGCGCAGGCACGCGATGCCGTCAATCGGGCCCGCGCCGCGCTGCCGGGCGATCTCGATGCAGTGGTCTTCGGATGCACGCACTACCCGTTGCTCGAAGCGCACTTCACGCGAGCGTTCGGTCCGGAGGTGGAACTGCTCGATCCGGCCGTCGAGCAAGCCGCTCGCGTCGAACGCTTCGCCGAAGAGCGGGGTTTCGATGAGGGATCCGGCCGGACCGTCTACGTTACCAGCGGCGATGCCGGGCACTTCCGCGCGCAGCTCCTCGGGCTCGGCGTGCCCGGCCTAGAGCTCGGCGATGTGAAACACATGGAAGAAGAATAGCGTCGAAGCCAGGGCCAGGCCGGCGCCTGCGATCACCTGCGCCACGCTGTGGGCTTTCAGATACACCCGAGCCCAACACACCATCGGAATGAGCACCAGGAACGGAAGCGGCGCGCGCCCGTAGAGCAGCGTGAGCGCGACAAGCGGCGCCGTTATGCCTAGCGCGTGGGTGCTGATCTTCCAGTAGCGCGTGATGTACTGGCAAACGATGGTGGAGAGCGTAAACGCCGCCATCGTGGCGATCAATATGCGCGGCGCGTGAATGAGCCAGAGCACGATTGTGCCGACGAGGTAGAAAACGACGAACGCCCCGAAGACGGCCTCGCGCTCGCGCCGCACGGACATGTCGAGGTCGGAGATCCGGTCGCTCGCATAAAGCCAGAAGACGTAGAGCATCGGACCGATGGACGTGAAGAACGTCGAAACGAAGAGCAGCCACCAGAACTCCAGCGTGTCGTGAGCCGACGCGTGGGCCAGGATCACGAAGAGCGCGAGCGAGGTCAGGAACGGGTTGAAGATCGTCGAGAGGATGCGCGCGAGATCTCGCCAGACGCGGCGCGTCTTGATGGGGGCGATCTGCGCGAGAGGCGGGTCAACCACCCCCCCTGCTAGTCCCGGGCGCCCGGTCTTTCCTTTAAAACGGGGCGGCGTGCCCCCCGTTCACCCCCGAGCGGCCACTCGGCCGCTCACGGGGGCTCTGCCCCCGTATACGCCCGCTCTAAACCTTGCGCCCGGCGAGAATCGAACTCACAACCTCGGCCTTAGGAGTGCCTTGCTCTATCCAGTTGAGCTACGGGCGCATACCGCGGGCGGGGCCGGCCGCCGAGCCTAGATTTGGCCCTCGCCGACCCGGCTCCCTCAGGCCGGCTCCGGATCTTACCTAGAGAGGAGCGGGCCCGGGCACGCCTGGTATGCGCGAGAAGCGCCGCGAATGGCGGAACGATGGACCTCGATTACGATCTCCTGGTCGCCCAGGCTCGCGCGCTGCTCGGCGGCGAGACCGATACGATCGCCAACGCGTCGAACTTTTCGGCCTTCATTTTCCATGAGATCTCGGGCGTGAACTGGGCGGGCTTCTACTTCCCCGCCGGCGACGGGGGGCTGGTCTTGGGACCGTTCTCGGGCCGGCCGGCGTGCACGCGGCTTCCCAAAGGTCGCGGCGTCTGCTCAAAAGCCTTCGAAACGGGCCGCACCGTGGTCGTCGACGACGTGGCCGCATTCGACGGGCACATCGTATGCGATGCCCGCTCGCGATCCGAGATCGTCGTGCCGCTTGTCGTCGACGGCACGGTGCGAGGCATCTTCGACGTCGACAGCCCGCTCGTCGGACGTTTCTCCGCCGAGGACGCTCGCGGCATCGAAGCGCTGGTCGAAGCGTTCGTCGAGCGCGCGTACGCGCCCGGTGCGACGGCATGAAACTCACGGAGCTCGCTTCGTGCGCCGGGTGCGCCGCAAAGATGGACTCGGCGACGCTGGCCGCGATGTTGCGCGCACTGCCTCCGATCACCGACCCAAACGTGCTGGTCGGAAACGCAACGTCCGACGATGCCGGCGTCTATCGTGTGAGCGACGAGCTCGCGCTGGTGCAAACGGTCGATTTCTTCACGCCGATCGTGGACGACCCGTACGATTTCGGGGCGATCGCCGCGACCAACGCGATCTCCGACGTCTACGCGATGGGGGGCAAGCCGCTATCCGCGCTCGCCATCGGCGCGTTTCCCGAGAAGATGGACCCCGCAATCGCCGGAGCGATCCTGCGTGGCGGAGCGGATGCGGCCAAACGTGCCGGAATCGAGATCATCGGCGGTCACACCATAAAGGACGACGAGCCGAAGTACGGCCTGGCCGTAACCGGCGTGGTGCATCCCGGCTGCATCGTGCGCAACTCCACCGCACGCGCCGGCGACGAAATCTTTCTCACCAAAGCGCTGGGCACGGGGATCCTCACCACCGCGCGCCGGCGCGGCGCGATCCGCGATGCGGATCTGCAACCTGCAATCGACTCCATGAAACGGCTCAATCGCGAGGCGTCCGTCGCAATGCTGCGCGCAAGCGCATCCGCCGCGACCGACGTCACCGGTTTCGGACTAGCCGGCCATCTTCGCGAGATGACGGCATCGGCGGGCATCGGCGCCGTATTGCACTCGTCGCAATTCCCGCTTCTGGCGCACGCGCGCGATCTCGCCGTTTCTTGCGCGCCGGGCGGAACGCTACGCAACCTCGAGATTGCTCTGGAAAACGACACGCGCTTCGCCGCGGACCTTGACGACGCGATGCGGATTCTTTGCTGCGATGCGCAAACGTCGGGCGGCTTGCTCGTAGCGATTCCGCGGGAGCGCGCGAGCGATTTCGTGCGCGCCGCAAACGAAGAGGGCGTCTCCGTCGTCGCGCATGTCGGCACGTTTACGGAGACGCCCGGGATTACGATCGCCTAGCGGCGATTGCGCTAAGGCCGGCCGGGACCGCGCCCACCACCGGAGTGGCCGCCGCCTCCGCTCGGTGCGGAAGGACGCGAGGGTGCCGATCCGCCACCGCCTCGCGGCGCGCTGGGCGCCGAATATCCGCCACCGCCTCGCGGCGCGCTGGGTGCCGAATATCCGCCGCCGTAACGCGGAGCGGCGTATCCGCCGGGCGACGAGTACCGCGGCGCACTCGGCGCAGCGTAGCCGCCGCCGGGTGACGAGTACCGGGGCGCCGGGTATCCGCCGGGCGACGCATAGCGCGGCGCACTCGGCGCAGCGTATCCCTGGCTACCGTGCGGAACCGCGTAACTTGCATTCCCTCGTGGCGTCGAATACGTCACCGAACGCGCGGTTTCGACTCCTTGGTTGGTTCCGCGAGCGGAATCGAACGAGGCCCACGCGCCGGGCGCGGTTTGCGCGCGATTGGTTACCGGCGTGACCGGCTCGGTACGGTTGGTCACGGGTGCCGCGTAACCCTGGCGGCCGGCGACCGGCGCGGATCCGGTGCGATTCGTTCCGGGGACGACGCCGCGTGCAGGCGCCACCGTCTCGGTACCGCGCGAATGCGCGAAACTGCTCCACGGATCGCCCGGTTGCGAAGCCGGAGGCTGAACGGATCGCTCGGTCACCGCCACCGGTGCGCTGCGATCGCCGCCGCCCGCTGCACGTTGCTCGGGTGCGGTCGCGACGGAGTTTGCGCGTCCGAGCGGCTCTGCGACGTGCGAAACCGGCGTTCCGCCCGGCTCCGCCACGTGCACCGGCGGTGCGTCTTTTGCCGCGACCACGTGTACGGGCTGGCTTTGCAGCGTCTTCATGCGATCGATTTGGGTCGAGAACGGCACCACGTGCTGGGCGGCAATCTCCGAAGCGAAGCGAGGCGACGCGAA
This sequence comes from Vulcanimicrobiota bacterium, assembly GCA_003155175.1. Taxonomy (GTDB): domain Bacteria; phylum Vulcanimicrobiota; class Vulcanimicrobiia; order Vulcanimicrobiales; family Vulcanimicrobiaceae; genus Hemerobacter; species Hemerobacter limicola. Next base: position 22,823 of record PMFP01000170.1, on the reverse strand, counting down.
GTTCTTCGAAAGCGGCACCGGGTTACGCGCGAAGTGGCCGTTGTACGCCAGATCGTTGTGCGTCGGAAGAACGGCGATCGGCCCGCGGATGACGGACACGCGCCGCGACGGATCGACGTCGATCGGCCGCGGACGGCCTCCGCGCGTGCCCGGAGCGGTCGCGCCGCCGTGCTTGAGATTCGAGTAGTAGTTGTTGATGTTCGTGATGTTCGTAATGTAGGTGACGTTGTTGTAGCCGCCGCCCCATCCGCGGTTCCAGCCGTTGTTCCAACCCCAGCCGCCGCCCCAGCCGTAGTACGGCTCGAACGGTGCGAGCGGCACCCAGGCCAGGTTTCCAAAGTTCAGCCCGATGCTCAAGCCTCCGATGTTGAAGCCGAGGAATCCGACCAGCGCCGGCTGCCAGGCGTATGCACTCGCCACGCCATACGCCGGAGGATACCAGCACCAGCCGTAGTTGTTGGCATAGAACCAGCGGCCGTAGTGGTACGGCGCCCAGCCCCACGGCTCGTTGCCGACCCACGTCCAGCCGTAGCCGCCCGTCCACGTCCAGTTTCCGTCGCGGTAGGGAGCCCATCCAGCGCTTTGGTACGGGTTCCAGACGTTGCCGTAGCCCGCGACGTTGACCCACGTGCCGTATTGGGCGAAGTCGGTCGACCCCGCAATCGACGGATCGAGATACGGGCTCGACGCGTTGTATGCGGCGAGCGCAACGCCGTTGCGCATCGCGTTAAACGAATCGAAGGCGTCGGTCGCGGGAGCGCTCGTGTAGGAAACGGAGGGATTCGAGGCGGGTCCGCTCGCGATGGCGGTGTTTCCGGCATAGAGCGTTTGCGTTCCGTGCGGCGTCACCAGCGACGCCGAACCGGAGCGTACGGTGACCCACGTCGCGCCGTTTGAAACGACGGAGACGCGATAGTCGCCCATCTGGTTCGCGCGAACCGAAACCGACGGCGTATCGATCGTCGTCGCGGCCTGCGCTCCGCGGATCAAGCCGAGTTCCGCAGTGCCTTGAGCGAGTTGAATTTGCCGCGCGATCGGGTCCATATTGGCAAAGCGAACCTGCGTGTCGCCCGCGACGCGCAGCATCGACATACCGTCGAATTGCACTTCGGCATACGTCGAGGGTCCGGTGGAAAAGTAGTCTGAGGTCTCGAGCGGAGCGTTGATAACGCCGGCAACCGCCTGCTGCGAATCGCCGCGCGTGACGGTCGCGTCGCCCTGGAGGACGCTGATGCGCGCCACGCCGGGGTCGCCCGCCAACGCGGGACGCGCCGCGAGGCCAATCGCCGCCAACATGAAGGGAAGCGCGAAAAAGGTTCCGGTGCGTAAGACTCGATTCATGGTTTCTTCTTCTCCCTGCCCCAGCGACGCCGGGTCGCCGTACGTACGGTTCAACGAGATATTCACGCGTTTGGTGCCGCCCGGCGCCGGCTCTCTCCCAAATCCAATCCGGCTCTTATTTGGCGCTAATGCCGCTTGCCGCCGTGCTGCGTATTCTCAGAAACAACCCAGCATCTTCCTCCATCGGAAAGGACCAGCACCATGCGGCCTTATCTCGCTCTCGCGCTGATTGGCAGCCTCACATTCTCCGCCTGTTCGGGGGGCGGAGGCGCGTCCACGAATCCCGCGCCGGGCGGCAACCCGAGTCAGCCTCAAGGTCAAGGCGGCGCGAGCGACGCCATCTCGGCCGCGAATTCGATCGGAATGCCGCTGAAGAGCTTCGCGTCGTACGACGTTGCCGTCTCGCCTTCGTCGGCCGGCGCGGCGCCCACGGCTCAATCGGCGCGGTTCCGGCCCAATGCGTCCGGCTCGTGTAACGGCGGAATCGAGTTCTTCTCTCCGGACCGCAGCGGCAACGCCGACTCGACGGAATCCCGGTGGTTCTACGACGCGGCGTGCACCCAATTGGCACGCGACCAGGTCCGTCTGTTTACGCCGGCCGGAGGCGGCGCGGAGAACGTGGCCGTCACGACGGAACTCTATGCCCCGGCAAACGCAACGCCGATCGCCGTTCGGACCGACGCCAACGTCATCACGGGCGCGACGTTCGACGCGAACGGCTTCCCGATCGCGGCCGACGGATTCTATCGCTCGTCGGCGCAGACGCTCAGCATCTCGGGTTCCAAGACGATCGACTCCGGCGACGAGCTCGTCATGCTGCCGCAATCCGGAGCGAGCGAGCCGTATTGCAGCGATTCGGCCGGCTACAACGCGACCGGATTTGCAGCCCTGAACGAAACCTTCGGCTGGCAGGGCATCGCCACGAACGGTACGCGAACGCCGAATGCGGACGGCACCGTGACGTGGAGCGCCACGCACGCCGGCACGAACGAGCAGGGCGCGATCGGATCGCTTTCGATTCAGACCGGCGCGGCCAATTCGACGTGCCCGATCGCGACGCCGCGCTATAGGATCGCGGGCGGATCGGCGACCGGCTCGTACATGCTGCCGATCACGGCGACCTTCCGGCACGGCCTGCTCGCCGCGCTGACGATTGCCAACGCGACCCTCGCAAACGGCGATACGCTTAACGTGGCGACCAACCCGAGCGTCCTCCCCACGAACGCTTTATTCGTCCAAGGTACGGTCTCGAACGGAAGCACCCAAATCGCCAGCTTTAGCGTCGATGCGTTCGGCGACGGTCTCCTCACGGTCACGTCCAGCGGCAAGCAATACGTCATCACCGACTGGCACGTCGTCCGGTAAGTCGCAGGTCCAAGCCTCCAGGACCCCGGTCGTCCGGGGTCCTTTACATTAAGAAACGGGCAAGCGACCTTTACGGAGTGCTTGCAGACCGGGGTGCCGCTCCCGCAGGCACGCTCTCGTCGCCTCACTAAAAGGATAGGCTAACGCCTAACCCACGAGAGGCATACCGTTTGTCGACTCTTCGTACAAGCGCACCCAGGATCGTCAGAGCGACGGCCATCGCGGTCGTCTACTGCCTGGCCTGGCTGGCGCTGGACGCGCTCTCCTCCCGCTATACCGGAAGCGCGTCGTCGAGCCCCTGGTCCCTCGGTGCGGCGCTCACGTTCTATCTGATCTACACGTTCGGCCCGCGTTATGCGCCGCTCGCGATCTTGGCGGCGTTACTGCGAGGCTTCTTCCTGGGCCACGACGCGCCCATGACGTATCAGGTCCTCATCGCGCTCGGGACGCAGCAGGCGCTGATCTACGGTTTCGCCGCGGTCTTGCTGCGACGCGGGCTCCACGTTCGCGTTCCGTTCCTCGAGTTTCGCGATCTGATGCTGTACCTGGCGGTCACGACCGGCGCGGCCGTCGCCGCCGGGTTTTCGAGCGTAGCCCTGCTGGTTGCGTCCGGAGCGACGCCCGGCTCGGACTTCTACACCCAAGTGATGACCTGGGTGACCGGCGATCTGGTCGGCTTCCTCACCTTGGTACCGATCCTCGCGGCCTTCCTCACGCCGGCGATGGTTCCGTCGCTGGTGCCGCCGCCCGAGCCGCCCGGACGCAAGGTCCGCTTATACGAGCTCGGCGTCGTTTTGGCGCTGCTGGTGGCCTCTGCCATCATCGGATACCGCTGGCTCGAGAGCGGCTCCGGCGCGCTGGTGTATTACTTCCTCTTCTTGCCGCTCGTATGGCTCGCCGTGCGCGGAGGCCTGCGCATGGCGGCGATCGGCATCATCTGCGCGGACCTCACCATCGTCGCCTTCGGCCTGTGGTATCACATGACGGCAGCCGAAGCGCTGCTCTTTCAAAGTTACGTCGCCGCGTCCGCCCTCACCGCGCTGACGCTCGGCACGCTCACGTCGCAGCGCTGGCGCGAAGAGAGCACCGCGATCGAGCGCGCGCGGCACGACAACATCACCGGCCTTCCAAATCCGCAAGCGCTCGACGCGTGGTTGCGAGACCCGGCCACGGCCGCGACGGGGCCGCTGACGCTGATGCTCTTCAACATCGACAATATGCTGATGCTGAGCGAGGGTCTTCCCCGAAACGCGATCGACGAGTTCGTGCGCGGCATATCCGACCGCCTTCGCTCAATCCCAATGCGGCGGCTCTACCTCGCGCACACCAGCGACCGCGGATTCGGCATCGTGATGCAAGGCAACGACGTTCGCTCGGTCGAGCTCGTCGCCGAGAAGATTCGCGCGGCTTTTGAAAATCCGATCTTGGCCGGCGACACGCACATCTATGCCGCGTTTTCCATCGGTGCGGCCACCTGCGAGGCGGGCGAGGATCCGACCCACCTCATCCTGCATGCGGCCGAAGCGCTCGACCGCGCGCGCGCGCGAACGGCGGACGTTCACTTCTACGTCGGCGACAAGAACCGCGAGCCGATGATCTCGCTGGCCAGCCAGTTGCACACGGCGTTTCTTGAAGAGCAGTTCGATATGTTCTTCCAGCCGATTTTCAGCGGCCCGTCGGTCTCGAACGGCAATCCAGCGCGTGAAGGGCGCATCGTCGGCGCCGAGGCGCTGCTGCGCTGGAACCATCCCAAGCGGGGCCTGCTCACCCCGGCGGCGTTCCTGGATCTGCTCGACTCCATGAGCCTAGCCGAGCAAGTCGGCTCTTGGACGTTCGAACGCGTGTGCCGTAGTCAAGCGCAATGGCGCGCCCTCGGGCTCGACATGGTCATCTACGTCAACGTCTTTGCCCGCCAGCTGCTCAACCCGGGGTTCCCAGCAGCCCTGCAGGCAACCATGGCGCGCTACGGGCTCGAGCCGGACCGGATCGTCGTTGAGATAACCGAGCGCATGATCGCCCGCGGCGAGGATGAGATCATCGCCGCCGCGATGCGTCTACGAGAGCGAAACATCTCGGTCGCGATCGACGACTTCGGAACGGGGCAGTCGTCTTTTCTCCGGCTGCGCGACTTCGAGTTCAACATCTTAAAGATCGACCAATCGTTCGTGCAAGGCATCGGCGACGACCGTTCCGGGGGCGTTGTGACCTCGCTGCTTGGGATGGCCCACGACCTGGGCACGACTTCCCTGGCCGAGGGCATCGAGAACGCCGGCCAGCTGCGCTTTCTCCTGGATGGCGGGTGCCAACTCGTCCAGGGCTTCCATTTGGGCCTGCCGACCCCGGCCCAAGAGTTCCAATCCGTCGTGGCTCGAAGCCTGGAAGCCCACAACACCGACAACGTTCGGCAAGGGGCGCCCCCTGATGAACGTTTTGGTGGTCTTCCGCAGTTTCCGACGAATAAACCGGGCTTTGCAGGGGGCTATTAACTAAGAGAATCGAAGCCCCGGCGAAGGATTCCACCCAGCCGTAGAGGGCCTCGCTCATGACGACTTTTGCCAAGCCGAGCATCCGCGCGAACGCGATGACGCTGCCTGCGACCTATTACCGGGATTCCACGGTGTTCGACCGCGAGCGCGAGCGCATTTTCGGGCGCGACTGGCTGTGCGTCGGACGCGTCGAGCGCGTGGAGCGCCCGGGCGACTTCTTTCTCTCCGAGGTCGCGGGCGAGAGTCTTATCGTGACGCGCGACGCAAACGGCGACGTTCGCGCGCACTACAACGTCTGCCGCCATCGCGGAACGCGGATGTGCACGCAGAGCCAAGGCCGCTTCACCGGATCCATCCAGTGCCCATATCACGCGTGGACGTACGCACTGGACGGAACGTTGACGGCGGCGCGCAACATGAACGAGATTCCGGATTTCGATCGCAAAGACTATCCGCTGCACCAGGCGGCGACGGCGTGCTGGGAGGGCTTCATTTTCGTCAATCTCTCCGCGCAGCCCGAGCCGTTCGAGCACGCGTTCGCGCCGCTGATCGGACGTTTCGCGGATTGGAACGTCGCGAGCCTTCGCACCGCGCGTTCGATCGAGTACGACCTGGCCTGCAACTGGAAGCTCGTCTTCCTGAACTATTCCGAATGCTATCACTGTCCGCTGGTGCATCCGCAGCTCGACAAGCTCTCGCCGTCGGACAGCGGGCGCAACGACCTGGCGACGGGACCGTTTCTCGGAGGATACTCCGAACTGCGCCATCCCGGCGGCAGCTTGACGACGAACGGAAAATCTCAGCGGCCGCCCGTCGGCAACGTCCACGGCGACAACCTTAATCGCATCTACTACTACACGATCTTTCCGTCGCTGCTCCTGAGCCTGCATCCCGATTACGTGATGACCCACACCATGGAGCCGATCTCGCCGGACCGCACGAAGGTCGTGTGTTCGTGGCTCTTCGATCCGGCGACGATGGCACGGCCCGGCTTCGACCCGAGCGACGCCGTCGATTTCTGGGATCTCACGAACCGCCAAGATTGGAAGGTCAGCGAGCTGACGCAGCTCGGCCTGGCCTCGCGCGCGTACGAACCCGGACCCTACGCGAACGCCGAGGGACTGCTCGGCGCGTTCGACGCGCACTACCTGACGGCCATCGAAGAGAACTAGCGCTTGCGGCTTCGTCTGGCCGCCGTTGCCGTGGCGGCCACCTGTTGCGCGCTGCCGCGTCCGGCCGGCGCGATGCAAGACATGGAGAACGCGCTGGGCGCGTTTGCGTGGCGCGACGTGGGACCGGCCGTCGCCGGCGGACGGACCGCCGCGGTGAGCGGGTCGAACCTCGATCCGTACCTGTATTACTTTGGTTCGGCCGGCGGCGGCGTTTTCAAGACGACTAATGCCGGACTCACGTGGCGCGCCGTCTGGCCGCGCGAAGCCGCCGGCGCGATCGGCGCCGTAGCGATCGCGCCATCGAACAAGGACGTGGTGTGGGCCGGAACCGGCGAAGCCGCGCCGCGCAACGACGCATCCTACGGCGACGGCATCTGGGTGACGCGCGACGGCGGCGCGACCTGGACGCATCGCGGTCTTAGCGACACGTACGCGATTTCCAAGATAGTGGTGGATCCGCGCGATCCGAACGTTGCGCTGGCCGGCGCGCTCGGAAATCCGTTCGTCGACACAGCGGCGCGCGGCGTGTACCGGACGACGGACGGCGGCCGGACTTGGACCAAGACGCTCTATGCGGGTCCCGCGAGCGGCATCTCCGACATGGACTACGACCCCGCGCACCCGAACGTGGTGTATGCGGGCGTGTGGCAATTTCGCCGCGAGCCCTGGAGTTTTGCCAGCGGCGGCGCGGCCGACGGCATCTATAAATCCACCGACGGCGGGCGCACGTGGCGCCGGCTCGCGGGACGCGGCTTGCCGCCGGGACCGCTCGGGCGCATCGGCATCGCGGTCGCACCCAGCCGGCCGCAGCGCGTTTACGCCGACATCCAGTCGCGCGCGGGATTCATTTGGCGCAGCGACGACGGGGGCAACTCCTGGAAGCTGCTCTCGAAAGACACGCTGATCGATCAGCGTCCGTTCTACATGAGCCGCCTTGCCGTCGACCCGTCCAACGCCGATCGCGTTTTCTTCGCGTCCGAGAATCTGCTCGAGACGCGCGACGGCGGGGCGACCTTCGAGGACGTCGCCGATGCGGTGCATCAGGACCATCACGGTTTCTGGATTTCGCGGGACGGACGGCGCATCATCGAAGCCAACGACGGCGGAGCGCCGATTTCGATCGACGGCGGCAAGACGTGGGACTGGCGCTTTAACGTCGATCTCGCGCAAATCTATCACGTGGGCTACGACGATCGCGATCCGTACGACGTCTGCGCGGCGATGCAAGACGACGACTCGTATTGCGGGCCGTCGCGTTCGCTCAGTCCGCTGGGGATCACGCAACGCGACTGGCGCGACGTCGCCAACGACGCCGACGGCGTCTGGGTTTGGCCCGAGCCCGGCAACCCGGATTCGGTCTGGAACGTGGGCATCAACGAACTGACCGGACAGCTCGGCATCTTCGATCTGCAGTCGCGCCAGAACTACGACGTCACGCCCGACGTCACCGATACCAACGGCGCGCCGCTGGCGGGAAGAGCCTACCGCTTCAACTGGGAGGCGCCGATCGCGTTCTCGGCGCTGGATCCGGGCGTCGCGTATTTCGGCGCCAACGTCGTCTTCCGCACGAACGACCGGGGCCGTACGTGGACGGTCATCAGTCCCGATCTCACGCGCAACGATCCCACCAAGCAGCAGGTCGCCGGCGGTCCGATCAACACCGACGTTTCGGGCGCGGAATTCTACGACACGCTCCTGGACATCGCGCCCTCGCCGATCGATCCAAAGACGATCTGGGCCGGAACCGACGACGGACTCGTACAGCGCACGGTGGACGGCGGCGCGCACTGGCAGAACGTGACGCCGGCCGGCGTCGCGCAATGGGGACGCGTGGAGTGCGTCGAGCCTTCGCGCACGAGCGCCGATCGCGCCTATGCCGTCGTGAACCGCCACGCGTCCGGCGATCGTGCGCCGTACATCTTCGCGACCAGCGACGGCGGCGCGAGCTGGACGCTCGTCACGGCGGGCCTCCCGGCGGACCAGCCGGCGCACGTCGTCAGGGAAGACCCGCGCAATCCCGACGTCCTGTACGCGGGCCTCGAACAAGGGGCGTGGATCAGCTTCGATCGCGGCGCGCACTGGCAGAGTTTCCGCCTCGGTATGCCGTCGGTCTCGATCCACGATCTGCGCGTGCAGCCTCGCGCCAACGACCTCATCGCGGGAACGCACGGCCGCGGCATCTGGATCCTCGACGACTTGACGCCCGTTCAGCAGCTCTCGAAGGCCGTTGCAGGCGGCGCCGCGGCGCTCTTCCCGCCGCCTCCGGCAAGAGCGTGGTATCTGTGGTGGGCGGACCAATACGGGATGGGCGACACCGAGTGCTGCGCGCCGGCAGGGGCGTTCGCCGGCGCGGATCCCATCGCCGGCGCGCCGATATCGTACTACCTGCCGCGCTCGTCGAACGCGCCGCCGTACGTTGAGATTCTCGATGCGAACGGCCGTCAGGTGAACCGTTTCGACGGCACGAACGCGCCGGGCATCAACCGCGTGGCGTGGGATCTCTCGGAACGCGGACCCGTACCGTGGGAGAAAGCGCGTGCCTGGAATCGCTCGGCCGCGCCGCCGCCCGCCGTCCCCGGCTCGTACGTCGTCCGGCTGCACGCAGACGGCGGCGCGGTCGAGCAGCCGCTCGAACTGCGGCCCGACCCGCGCGCGCAATGGACGCAGGCGCAATACGTCGCGCGCCGCGATTTCGTCCGCGCCCTCGACGACGAGCTCTCTCAGATCGACGTCGCTCTCAATCGCCTCGACGGACTGCGCGCGAACGCCGCAACGTCGAAGCTGCCCGGCCTCGATGCCGTCTATGCGCAGTTCACCTCCAACCCCGTCAACTCAGAAGACGACATGTACGCGCCCGATCGCGTGCGCGAACGCATCACCATCCTGCTCGGCGACGTCGCCCTCTCGCAAGGGCCCCCGCTGCCTCCCCACGAGCGCGAGGCGGCCGCCATCCGCGACGACTTCGACCGCGCCATGACCGCCTATCGCTCGTTCTTAACCGCCAACCGGCTCCAGGAGGATACCCCGTGAACGTATGGATCCGCCGCGCGACGTGCGCGCTCGTCACGCTCGCCTTCGCCGGCCTTCAGATTCCGGCGGTCGCCGGCACCACCGGCAGCATCACCGGCGTCGTCACGCAAGCCGGAACGTCGACGCCGGTCGCCGGCGCGAAAGTCACGGTGACCAGTCCGTCGCAGATCGAAACTACGCAAACCGACGCCGCAGGCCGTTTCGGCTTCGTCTCGCTCGCCCCCGACGAATACACCGTGTCCGTCGAGAAGACGGGGTACGAGTCGCTCGCACAGCCTGGCGTCGCGGTCTTTGCCGACACGCCGCAGTCGCTGTCGCTGCAATTGCGCCCGGCGCTCAAGACGATCGCAAACGTCACGTCGCGCGCGTCCGGCGACCTCGTGCGGCCGGGGACGACCTCGGATCTGTATTCGATCAACGCGGCACAACAGGCGCGAACCAGCGTCCTGGGCGGCGGCGGCAACCTGAACAGCGCATACTCCGCCGTGGCCAGCGTCCCCGGGGCGTACGTTCCGGCGAACCAGTCCGGGTACGGACAGGCGATCCACGTCCGCGGCGGCGATTCGGACCAGGTCGGCTTTGAGTTCGACGGCGTTCCGGTGAACCGAAGCTTCGACAACTACGCGTCGGGATCGCTGTCGTCGCTCGGCCAGCTCGAGCTGCAAGTGTACACCGGCGCAACGCCGTCCAACGCCGAAGCGCAGGGTCTCGCCGGCTTCATCAATCAAGTCATCAAGACGGGAACGCGCCCGGGCTACGGGGTCGGCGACCTCGCGCTCGGAACGCCGACCTTCTACCACAGCTTCGACGTCGAAACGGGCGGCGCAACGCCCGACCGGTTGTTTTCTTACTACGTCGGCATCGGCGGATTCAATCAAGACCATCGCTACGTCGCTCAGGACAACGGCGCCTCGGTTCAAAACGAACTCGGCGCGCCGCTCGACGTCTGCCCAGCGCCGCCCCTGGCTGCGAGCGCGCCTCCTTCCTGCTTTACCAACGGCCAGGCCAACGTCGGACAAGCCGGCGCGCCGGGATACATCCTCGGGCCGCTCCAATTCGCGTCGGTCAATCCGGCCGGCATCGCGACCCGCACGACGGTCCTCAATTTTCATATCGGCATTCCGCATAAGCACGACGGCGGACGCGACGACGTGCAATTGCTCTACGATAACGATGAAATCTTCACGTCGTACTACAGCTCCGCGCAGGACGAGGGGCTCAACAACTTCCAAGGTCAAACCTACGGCCCCGGCGTGTTGCCCTACTATACCGACAGTTATCAGTACCACGGACCCGTCGGCCAGTTCTTCGCGCCCGGCGACGGCTCGCAAGTCGGCGCCTATTTCTTCCCTTCGTCGCCGACGCAGCGGGTGTTCAATGCGACCATTCCCATAACGCAGCGCGACACCGGCTATAACGGGCAGGCGATCGTCAAAGTGCAATATCAGAAGAACTTCGGATCGCAAGCCTATTTCCGCGTCTACGGCTACACCTACTATTCGAACTACATCGGCACGGGCCCGATTTCGTCGTGGCAGCCCATCACGGGATACGATTCCGGCGACTACGAGCTGAGCTCCCATACGCGCGGCATCAGCGCGAGCTTCAACGACCAAATCAACGCGCAGAACTTACTGGAATTACAGGCTTCGTACGTCACGGCCACGTCGCTGCGCATGAACAACACGCAGATGTTCAACAATGCGGACAGCTTCGCGGTTTTGGTCAATCCGCACGATCTCACCAGCGGCACGTGCTATACCGCGCCCACGACCGCGACGGGCGCCGCCGCCCCGACCTCGTGCAATCCCGGAAACTGGGGCATTTCGCCCGCAACCTCGGCAACGTTCCTCTCGCTGGCGGCCAACTATACGTGCAACACGACGCCCGGCTGCAACCCGGCTACCGTGAATCCGAACGCCGCGAGTTATACCTGCGGAGGCGTGACGTGCGCGTTCTACACCGTCGAAAACGGCGCATGGGCCGAATACAACGCCGTGAAGCCGGTCTTCACCGGCTACTCGATCACCGACCAATTCAAGCCGAACGACAAGCTGAACGTGGACGTCGGCCTGCGGCTCGACAGTTACCAGTTTACGGGAGCCAACACCAACTACGGAGCCGCTCGAAACTTCTGGTTCGCGGCTTTCAACGGCGGCACGTGCTTCAACACCCAGACGCAACAACTCCAAGACAAGACGCAACTCGGCCTCATCGGGCCGGCCGGAAACCAGCCGTGCTCCAGCGCGGGCGGTCCGTGGGTGGCCACCAACATGCAAAACGTCTCGGGCCAGCAGTACACCTATAACGTGCTTCAGCCGCGCGTCGGAGCGACGTACGTTCTCAACCCGGAAACCGTCCTGCGAGCCAGTTACGGGCGCTACAACGAACAGCCCTCGGCCGCGTACGAGCAGTACAACTCGCTGCAACAGAACCTTCCCGCCGATCTCGCGCAGTTCTATTCGCTCGGCTTCACCACGCCCGGCCACGGCGTCGCTCCGTCCATATCGAACAACTACGACTTCTCGATCGAGCAGCGGCTCAAGGGCACGAACTGGTCGTACAAGCTGACGCCGTTCTATCGTCAGACGCAAGACCAAGTCGAGAACTTCTACACCAACATCAAGGAGGGGTTCATCTCCGGCCTCAACGCCGGGAAACAGACGTCCGAGGGCTTCGAGTTCGCGCTTCAAAAGGGCGACTTCGCGCGTAACGGCATCGCCGGCCAGCTCTCGTTCGCCTACACCAACAGCTACGTCAACTACGCCGTCTTGCCCAACGGCACGACGATCCTCTCCCCGATCAACGGCGACATCCAAACCTACAACGCCTTCACCTCGTTCTGCGCTACGCACGCCAAAGACGCCCGCTGCGGCGGCGGCGTCGCGCCGGTGGATCCCAATACGAACGCGGCAATCGTCGCCGCACCGTGCTACTCCGCCGCAGGCGCCCCGGTAAGTTGCACGGCGTCGGGCGCGGTCGCCAACCCGTATTGGAACGCGCCGGTTCAGCCACTGCTCAATCCGGCCGCGAACTATATCCCGTACTCGACGTTTCCCGGAGGCATCGGCACCGGCGTGAACGGCTTCAACTATCCTTACGTCGCCACGCTCATCCTGAACTACAAGCACGACAAGTGGGCGGTCACGCCGTCGTTCCAGTTCCAAGCCGGCAACCGCTACGGGGCGCCCGAAACGATGCCGGGCGTGGATCCGCTCGCCGGCTGCAGCGCGCTCGGCGGCTCGGTAGCCGGCGACCCGCGCTACCGCTACGGCGCTGCTGGCGGCTCCCCGTACGACGCGACGACGTGCGCGGGACAACTCAATGCGATCCCCAACTCGTACACGGGCCAGTTCGACGGCATCGGAGCCTTCCGGCAGCCGGCCCAGTTTCTGGGACATCTACGCATCGAATATCAGGTGTCCAACAAGCTGACCGTAGATCTCACGCTAGCGAACCTGATCCAAACCTGTTTCGGCGCCCAGCAGACGCCGTTCACGTATATGTTGGGATCGCAAATCTGCAGCTACTCCAGCGTCGGCAACGGCCTTACCTCTCCCGTCGGCAACGTCTACAATCCGCACGACAACGTACAGACCTACCTGCGTTATCCCTACGAGCCCAACTTCGGAACCTACAACGACCTGGCCGGTTCGCTCAACCAGCCGTTTAACGCCTACATCAGCATGAAAGTGAAGATCTAATACCATGTCAAGCAAGTACGACGCGATCGTCATCGGCGGCGGCCACAACGGGCTCGTAACGGCCTGCTACCTCGCGAAAGCAAAGTGGAAGGTGCTCGTTCTGGAGCGCCGGTACGTCGTCGGCGGCGCCTGCGTTACCGAGGAAGCCTTTCCCGGTTACAAGGTCTCGACCGCGGCCTACGTCAACAGCCTCTTCCGCCCGGAGATTATCCGCGATCTGCATTTAAAAGACTACGGCTTCGAAGCGATCGAACGCAATCCGGCGTCGTTCTCGCCGTTCCTGGACGGACGGTATCTGATGCTGGGCGCCGACAAGGCCAGCGACGTGCGCGAGATCGGCAAGTTCAGCAAGAAAGACGCCGAGAACTATCCGCACTACGAAGCGATGCTCGAGCGCGTCGCCTCGGTCGTGGAGCCGACGCTGATCCAAGTTCCGCCGAATCTGGTCAAGCCCAAACTCGCCGAACTGATCGACATGGCCAAGATGGGCCGGAAGATGCAAAAACTCGGTCCTGCGATGGGCGAAGCGATCGAAGTGCTGACCGGCGCGGCGCGTCCCATCCTGGACCGCTGGTTCGAATCCGAGGAGCTCAAGGGAACGATCGCGACCGACGCGATCATCGGCGCGTTCATGGCGCCGTCCATGCCCGGAACGGCGTACGTGTTGTTCCATCACGTCATGGGCGAGACGAACGGCAAACGCGGCGTGTGGAGCTACGTGCGCGGCGGCATGGGCGGCTTAACTCAAGCGTTGGCAACGGCCGCGAAGGATCTCGGCGTCGAAATCCGCACCGACAGCGAAGTCGCGAAGATCCTCGTCAACAGACGGCGCCGCCACCGGCGTCGCGCTGACCAACGGCGACGAATTCCGCGCCTCGAAGGTCGTCAGCGGCGTGGACTGCCACCTCACGTTCGAGAAGTTCATGGATCCCGCGACGCTGCCACCGGACTTCGCCGCAGCCATCGGCCGCATCGCCTACGACAGCGCGTCGGTGAAGATCAACGTCGCGCTCGAACATCTGCCGAACTTCACGTCCTGTCCGGGAACCGAGCCCGGACCGCAGCACCGCGGGACCGTGCACTTGTGCCCCGACCAGGACTTCATCGAGCGCGCCTACGACGATGCCAAGTACGGCTATCCGTCGAAGGCCCCGGTCGTGGAGTGCACCATGCCGTCGTCGCTCGATTCGACCGTCGCCCCCGAGGGTAAACACTTGATGTCCATGTTCGTGCAGTACGCTCCGTACACGCTCAAGGACGGTCCGTGGACCGACGCCATCAAGAACGACTTCGCGGACCGGTGCTTCGGCATCGTCGAGCAGTACGCGCCGGGATTCACCGCGTCCGTGATCGACCGCCAAATCCTCAGCCCCGTTGATATCGAGACGACCTTCGGACTCACCGGCGGCAACATCTTCCAAGGGACGATGCCCGTGCACGAGCTCTTCATGTTCCGTCCGGTTCCCGGATATGCCGGCTACGACACGCCGGTCAAGAACCTGTTCCTCTGCGGCGCGGCGGCACATCCGGGCGGCGGCGTAATGGGAGCGGCGGGCTGGAACGCGGCGCGCGTCATGCTGGGGGGGCGTTAGCGGCCGTGAAACGCGCGGCGCTCGCGGCCATCCTCTGCGCCGCGCTCCCCATCGCCACTCCCGCCGCGTCGCCGGTCGCTTCGGCCGACGCGGCGTACGCCGCAGGCGATTTCGCGACGGCGCTCTCGGGCTATCAAGACGCCGTCCGGCGTTCGCCGAACGATCCGGCCGCGCACGTCGGACGCGCGCGGCTGGCCCTCTATGGCAACGATCTCGACACGGCCGAGCGCGAAGCGGCACGTGCGCTGCAACTCGATCCGTCCAACGACGCGGCCGCGCGCTTGCAGACGCAAATCGCGCAACGCCGCGAAGCGTCGGTACCCGCCGGCTTGCCGCCGGGCGTGGATCAGGTGACGATTCCGTTCATCCAGCTCGACCCGCTTCCGCTGGTCCTGGTCCACGTCAACGGCGTCAAGGCGTTCTTCATCGTCGACACCGGCGCGCCCAACGTCGTGCTCGATCCCGGTTTCGCGCGCCTGCTCCACGTGAAATCGACGCCGTCGGGTACCGGCACGTTTGCCGGCGGAAAAACGGCCACGGTCGGCACCGGAACGGTTCAGTACTTCGACATCGGCGCGGTATCGGCCATGAACGTCCCCGTCACGATTCTCCCGACGCGCAAATTCCCCGGATTCGGCAAGCGCGTGGACGGCATCGTGGGCATGGGCTTCCTGATGCACTACACGGCGACCATCGACTACGGGGGCAAGGCGCTGATGCTACGCGCGCGATCGCCGGAGGTCTCTGCATCGCTTGAATCGCAGGCGGCGGCGTCCGGCGCGGTCGCCGTGCCGTTCTGGCTCGTCGGCGACCATTTCGTCTTCGCGCGCGGACACATCGGTGACGCGCCGGAGTCGCTCCTGCTGGTGGACACGGGCCTGGCGGGCGGGGGCGTCATGCCCACGCAGGCGACCGTGGACGCGGCGCAGCTACAACTGCAGACGAACAAAGCGACGACCGGACTAGGCGGCGGCGGAGCCGTCCAGGTGATTCCGCTCGTCGTGCCGCTCGTCTCGCTGGGCGCGTTCCAGCGCCAAAACGTCGCCGGCTTCGTGGACGCGCAGGGCTCGGCGCTCGCCCACTTTCCGTTTACGGTCGGCGGCGTCGTGTCGCATCAGTTCTTCGAACCGGGCACGCTCACGTACGATTTCACGAGCATGCGCCTCTATCTGACGCCGTAGCGGCGATGCCGAGTTCCCAGGAGCCCGCATGGCTCGCACCGGTCACGCTCTCGGGAACCTACGTCCGGCTCGAACCACTGGACGCGACACACCTGAACGGGCTCGTCGAAGCCGTCGAAGACGGTGAAGTCTGGAAACTCTGGTATACGACCGTTCCGAAACCGGACGCGATGGCGGCCGAGATCGAGCGACGCCTCGCGCTCCAGCGCGCAGGTTCGATGCTGCCGTTTACCGTCTTCGACGGCGCCGGACGCGTCGCCGGCATGACGACGTACATGAACGTCGATACGGGCAACCGTCGCGTCGAGATCGGATCGACCTGGTATCGCGCGGGCGTGCGGCGTACTGCGCTCAACACCGAGGCG
This sequence comes from Vulcanimicrobiota bacterium, assembly GCA_003155175.1. Lineage (GTDB taxonomy): Bacteria > Vulcanimicrobiota > Vulcanimicrobiia > Vulcanimicrobiales > Vulcanimicrobiaceae > Hemerobacter > Hemerobacter limicola. The sequence goes on along the minus strand of PMFP01000170.1, from coordinate 6,587 downwards.
AAATTGCTGCTGCTCGAACACGCCTTCGAACGTCTTGATTGCATCGCGGTCGAATTCCGAACGTCGAGCTTCAACCTTCCGAGCCGGCGGGCCATCGAGCGTCTGGGCGCCAAGCTGGACGGCGTTCTGCGCAACCACTCCTTCCACCAAGACGGATCGCTGCGCGACACGTACGTCTACAGCATCACGGCGGCCGAATGGCCGGAAATCACATCGCGTCTGCGCCGCGAACTCGACCGCCCGCGCTAACGGCGATCGCCCTGGGCTAGGCGACCTCGAAGAGGCCGGCCGCGCCCATGCCGCCGCCGATGCACATCGTGACGACGACGTATTTGACGCCGCGGCGCTTGCCTTCGATGAGGGCGTGCATGGTCATGCGCGCGCCGCTCATGCCGTACGGGTGGCCGATCGAGATCGCGCCGCCGTCCACGTTGAATCGGTCGGCGGGAATGCCGAGCTGGTCGCGGCAGTAGAGCGCCTGCACGGCGAAGGCTTCGTTCAGTTCCCACAAGCCGATGTCGTCGATCTTCAGATTGTGGCGTTGCAGCAGCTGCGGCACGGCATAGATCGGCCCCAGGCCCATCTCGCCGGGCTCGCATCCGGCGACCACGAAGCCGCGATAGATTCCGAGCGGTTTCAGATTCCGCTGCTCGGCAAGCTTGGAGTCCACGATGGCAACGGCCGCCGCTCCGTCGGAGAGCTGCGAGCTGTTGCCGGCGGTGATCGACGTGTCTTTGATGCCGGGAACCGCGCCCTTGAGCTGCGACAAGCCTTCGAGCGTTGTGTCGGGACGATTGCCTTCGTCTTTTTCGAGCACGACGTGCTGCTCGCTAACGTTGCCCGTCTCTTTGTCCTGATTGTACTTCCACGACGGCAGCTTGACGATCTCGGCGTCGAAGCGTCCCGCCGCCTGCGCGGCGGCCGTGCGCTGTTGGCTTTGGAACGAGTACTCGTCTTGGCTCTCGCGCGAGACTTTGTACTTCTTGGCGACGTTGTCGGCCGTGTACAGCATCGGCATGTAGACGTCGGGCGTGTGACGCAGCAGCCACTCCTCGGTGTAGTGATCCATGTCGAGCACGTTCTGAACCAGGCTAATGGACTCAACGCCGCCCGCGATCACCGCGTTCGCGCCGTCGGCGATGACGCGCTTGGCGCCGTGCGCGATCGCGTCGAGTCCCGACGCGCAGTACCGGCTGATGGTCGCACCCGGAACGCTCACCGGACAGCCCGCGCGCAGCGCGGCGGTTCTCCCGATGTTGTTCCCGGTCGCGCCTTCGGGCAAGCCCGAGCCGATGACGACGTCTTCGATCTCGGAGGGATCGAGTTTGGCGCGCTCGATCGCTTCTTTGACGACGTGCCCCGCCAGCGTGGCGCCCGGCGTCTGGTTGAAAGCGCCGCGAAACGCACGGCCGATCGGCGTACGAGCCGCCGAGACGATGACGGCTTCACGCATTGACCAGTTCTCCTTGCGGGGCGCCCTTGGCGCCGGAATGCGCCGCGAACGTGCCGCCTTCGGCGGCGATCTTCTCGAGCAGCGGAGCGGGCGTCCAGCCGAACTCGACGATGCGGTCGCGCACGTGCTTGACGCCGACCTCGTCGGCGTACCACATCGGGCCGCCGCGGTGCGGCGGAAAGCCGTAGCCGTAGACGTAGACGATGTCGATGTCTCCGGGACGAAGCGCGACGCCCTCTTCGAGCAGGTGCGCTCCACGATTGATCAGCGCGAAGACCAAGCGGTCTCGAATCTCCGCATCGTCGTGCGCGCGCGGCGCGATCCCGGCCTTGGCGGCTTCTTCCGCGAACAGCTTCTCGACCTCCGGGTCGGGAATCGGCTCGCGGCCTTTGCCCACGCTCTTGTCGTACTTGAAATATCCCGCTTGCGTCTTCTGACCCAGGCGCTTCATCTCGACTAAGCGATCCACGACGCTCGTGCGCCCGGCCGCGATGTCCGGCCGCGCTTTGGCGATATGCCACGCGACGTCGATCCCGGAGAGGTCGCCCATCGCGAACGGTCCCATCGGGAAGCCGAATTTCTTCATGACGGCGTCGATGCGAGCCGGCGAGATGCCCTCTTCGGCGAGTTCGCCCGCGGCGCGCGCGTAATCGATAACCATTCGATTGCCGATGAAGCCGAACGCGTTGGTCGAGAGCACCGCCGTCTTGCGCAGCGTCTTGGCGAGTTTGAACGCCGTCGCGATGGTCGCCGGCGACGTTTTCTCGCCGCGGACCACTTCCAGCAGCGGCATGATGTTGGCGGGCACGAAGAAATGCAGGCCGATGAACTTGCCGGGCCGCGACGTCGCGGCAGCCATTTCGTCCACGTCGAGCGTGGACGTGTTCGTCGCGAGGATGCCCTCGGGCTTGACGACGGCGTCAAGCTTGGCGAAGACGTCCTTCTTGACGTCCATGCTCTCGAACACCGCTTCGACCACGACGTCGGCGTCCGCGAGATCCGAGAACTCGTCGGTGAACGTGATGCTCTGGCCGAGCTTCCACGCCTGTTCCGGCGTGATCTTGCCCTTGTCCACTTGATACTTGAACATGCCGAAGACCGTCTCTTTGGCTTTGGTGACCGCGTCGTCGTTCGGATCCACGACCTTGACGGGGATGCCCGCGGTCGCGAACGTGATCGCGATGCCCGTGCCCATCGTGCCGGCGCCCACCACGCACACCGTGCGCACGCGGGCCACCTCCGTGTCGGGCGGCACTTCGGGGNNGCCGGCGCCGACGACGCCGGCCGATTTGATCTCCGACGGCTCGGCCGAGGCCAAGCCGGGAATTTTGCTGAGTTCGCGCTCGGCGAAGAAGACGTGGCGTAGCGCGAGCGAGGGCTTCGAGCGCACCAGCTCGTCGAAGAGCCGGGCCTCGCGCGCGATCCCGAAGGCAAACGGCAATTCGACCGCGGCCTCGACCGCGTCGATCAGCTTGTGCGCGGCGAACCCGCCGTTGTCTTCCGGCGGCACCATCTTGTGTGCCTGGGAAACGATGAACGGGGCGGCCTGCAGCGTGATGCCGGGCGCGATCGTCGCTTTGCGTTCCGAGACGCGGCGTTTGGGCTGAGACGCCGTCTTCGCGGCCACCAGCGCCAGCGCGGCCTCGACCACATCGCCGTCAGCGACCTCGTCGAGAATGCCGAGCGCTTTGGCCTTTGCGGCGGGATGCGAGGCGCCCTTGAGCATGACCTCGAGCGCAGCTTGCGCGCCGATCAGACGCGGAAGGCGCTGCGTTCCGCCCGCGCCGGGGAGCAGTCCGAGTTTGATCTCGGGTAGCCCGACCTTCGAACGTTGGGTCGCGATGCGATAGTCGCACGCGAGCGAAAGCTCGAGGCCGCCGCCCAGTGCGTTTCCGTCGATGGCGGCAACGAACGTTTTCGTTCCGCGTTCGACCGCCGCGACGACGTCGCGCACCGTCTTGGTATCTGGGCCGGGTTCCTTGGTGAAGTCGTTGACGTCCGCTCCGCCGCTGAAGATCCCGTTTGCGCCGGTGAAGACGACGGCGATCACCGAGGCGTCCGCTTCGGCGCCTTCGACCGCCGCGAGCAGCTTGGCCGAATAGTCGAAGCCCACGGCGTTGACCGGCGGGTTGTCGAGGGTGAGCACGCGCACCGTGCCGGCGGCGGTTGCGTGGTCTTTCACGTGCACGTCGGACATCGTCGTTTACGCCGTCACGGCCATTTTGCGGTCGAGCTCGAACTGGTCGTCCGTCAACGTCATCACGTCGGACGAACCGTCGATGATTTGGCGCTTGTACCACGCCGCCTGCGTGAGCACGTGCGAAGCGTAGAACTTCGCGGTCGCGAGTTTGGCTTTGTAGAAGTCGGCCTCCGGATCGCCGGCGGCGATCCTGTCGGCGGCGATCTTCGCGGCGCGGGCCATCTGCCAGCCCCCCGCCACGACGCCCCAGAGTTTGAGGTACGGAACCGAACAGGCGAAGGCTTTATGCAGGTCGCCCATCGCGTTCATGCCCAGCCACTGCGAGACTTCGCCCAGCGTCGCGACGCCCTTGGCGAACGACTCGGCGATCGGTTTGAGCTCCTCGTTGCCTTCGATCTCCTTGAGCGTCTTCTGCATCTTGGTGATCACGGCGGTCGCGGTCGAGCCCATGTCGCGAATCAGCTTGCGGCCGATCAAGTCCAGCGCTTGAATCCCGGTGGTGCCTTCGTAGATCGAGGTGATGCGGACGTCGCGATATTGCTGCGCGATGCCCGTCTCCTCGACGTAGCCCATCCCGCCGAAGACTTGCAACGCGGTCGAGCAGCACTCCGTCGCGTTCTCGGTGCACCAGCCCTTGACGACCGGAATCATCAGCTCGACGAACGCCTTGTGCTCCTTGCGCGTCTTCTCGTCGGGATGCTTGTGCGCGAGGTCGAGCGAGGCCGCCGTCACGTAGGACAGCGCGCGCATCGCCTCGATGTTGGCTTTCTGCCACATCAGCATGCGGCGCACGTCGGGATGCTTGACGATCGCTTGGGGTTCGCGCGAACCGGGCTTGAGGTCGCGACCCTGGATGCGCTCCTTGGCGTATTCGAGCGAGTGCTGGTAGGCGCGATCGGCGATCGCGTAACCTTGCACGCCGACCGAGAAGCGCGCGGCGTTCATCATGATGAACATGTATTCCAGGCCGCGATTCGGCTCGCCGACGAGATAGCCGATCGAGCCCTTGCCGGTCTCACCGATGCTCATCGTGCAGGTCGGATTGCCGTTGATGCCCAGTTTGTGCTCGATGCCCGTGCAGATCACGTCGTTGCGCTCGCCCAGCGATCCATCGGCGTTGACGACGACCTTCGGCACGATGAAGAGCGAGATGCCCTTGGTGCCTTCGGGCGCGCCCGGCAGCCGCGCGAGAACGAGGTGAATGATGTTTTCGGCCATGTCGTGCTCGCCGAACGTAATGAAAATTTTCTGTCCGGAGATCAGGTAGTGGTCGCCTTCGGGAACGGCTTTGGCGCGGCACTGCGCGAGATCCGATCCGGCTTGCGGTTCGGTCAGACACATCGTGCCGGTCCATTTGCCCGACACGAGGTTTGGAAGAAACGTTTTCTTCTGCTCGTCCGATCCGCACAGTTCGATCGCCTCGATCGCGCCCTGGTTGAGCAGCGGACCGTTGGCGAACCCGACGTTCGAAGCGTTCCACATCTCCAGCGTCGGTCCGAGCAGCGTCTGCGGAAGTCCCTGGCCACCGTACTCGGCGGGAACCGGCAAACCGATCCAGCCGGCGTCGGCGAATTTCTTGTAGGCTTCTTTAAAACCCTTAGGCGTCGCGACCTCGCCGTCGCGCCACGTGCAGCCTTCCTTGTCGCCGGTCCGGTTGAGCGGGTCCAGGACGCCGGTTGCAAACGACGCAGCCTCTTCCAGAATCGAATCGAGAACGTCCAGCGTGTCCTCGCATCCCGGCAGCTTCGAAACGGCTTCGATGTCGGCCAGTTCCCGCAGCACGAATTGCATGTCACGTAAGGGGGCTCGGTAGGTGCTCATCCTTCAACTCTTTCCGCTCGGCGAGGGGGACGGGGAGACTTCCGTTCGGGAGAAAGCAGACCCGTCTTGGAGGGGCTCATGCCCCCCGATTCTGCATTATTATTTTTAATAGTGCAATACTCTATAAAGTTCTGAAGCGGGGCGGGACCGCCCCCCAAAGTCCCGGATCCCCTATCGCACCGTCAGGGTGGTCGAGGCGGAGCGTCCGAACTCCTCGGGGGCGTTCTGGAGGTAGGCCCGAGCCCCGGGCCAGCGGTAGTCGCCCGGCGTCACCGACCGCACCAGGTAATGCACCTCGTAGATGCCGGGCCCCAGGTGGGACGCGAACGCCACGACGCGGTCTTTGAAGATCGTCTGGGAGTCGATCTGCCAGCTGTCGCTCTGCGGGAGCACGGCGGCACTCGAGGTCTTGAACGAGGTGTCCACGGCCTCGAAACCGGCGGGCAGCGGATCCTCAATGATGAGGCGGTCCACCGGATGGTCGGCAATGACGCGCACGCCGACGTCGAAGACGCGCCCGGCAGCCACGCTCACCGGCGTCGCGACCGGCGCCAAGTCCATCGTCGCAAGCGGCGTGCTCGCGCCGGCATCCGACAGGCTGCGGATCACTCTTAGCCCGGCGAGCTGCCCCGCCGCGCCCGGCGGCGTCGGATACGTGTAGAGCACGACATAATGCGCCGCGCCGCCGCTCGAGGAAATCGTGAGCGGCGCTGCGCCGAGCTTGTCGGCCGGCTGCGTGAACGTGCGGCTTCCGGCATCGCTGCCGAATGCGGCGGTTCCGATCGTCGTTCCACCGGCCGAAACCGTCACGTTACTGGGCGCGAGATGTTCGGTTGCCGCGTAGGCGTTGAGCGCGACCATCGCCGACGCGGTGTCGTCCAAGGTCGGCCATCCGCACTTGCACGTCTGCGCGACCAGCGCGCGCACCGCGCCGTCGGTCTGTTCTGGCGGAGCACCGCGATCGACGAGTAACTGCAGCATCTGCGCCTGCGCGTCCGTCGACGTGCCGAGCCAGCCCCACGGCGTTGCGACGTTCGCAACCGCATACCGTCCCGTGATGTAGTCGGTCTGCTGGAGATGGTCCGCCATGGCGACGCCGCGCTGGTGCCACGC
>PMFP01000066.1 GCA_003155175.1 Vulcanimicrobiota bacterium | reverse complement strand
CGCGCGCACGATCTCGAGGATCCGCGCGGCGTGCTGATCTCGTCGGTCGAACCGGGCAGCCCCGCCCACACGTCGAGCTTACAGGCGGGCGACGTCATCGTCTCGTTCGAGCAGACGCGCTTGCACGGCATCGACGAGCTGCACCGCCTGCTTACCACGATCGATCTGCGCCGTGCCTACAAACTCGACGTCGTGCGCAAGCGCGAGCGGCTCGCACCCATCGTGCTCCCGGTCGAGGCGCGCTAAACCCCCGCTCCGAAGCGCAGCGGCGATAGGAACGCGATGTCGTGGCGCGTGCCGCCTTCGGCGAGCAGGTCGCTGACGATCTCGCCGACGACGCTTGCGAACTTAAAGCCGTGACCGGAAAACCCGCCCGCGATCGCGATGCGCGAATCGCTGGGATGCAGGCCGATCACGAAATGCTCGTCGGGCGTGTTGGAATACATGCAGGCTTTGCCGTGGAGCGGCTCGTGCCCGGCGCCGGGCATCCACTCTTCGAGTGCGTTTTGCAACGGAACGAGATCGTCGTCGGAGATCGCGCGCTCGAGGTTCTCGGGGTCCGTCGCGACGCCGTGCGAGTGGAACGCGGCCTTGACGCCGCCGCCGAAGTCCGGAAAACCGTAAAGCGGTCCGGGCAGCCCGGGGCGGCTGACCAGAAATCCGGGCATGCGTTCGGGGACGAAGTCGGGCCGGCCGGGTTTGAACCAATACTGCACGTTGCGCTGGATCACGAGCGGAACGCCGATCTGCGCGAACAGCGGCTGCAGCCACGGGCCTTGGCAGAGCGCGATGCGCCGGGTTTCGATCTCCTCGCCGTCCGCCAGAACCACCGCCAGCGTCTCGCCGCGCTCGGCGATGCCGTCGACGGCGACGCCGAACCTCGTGTCCGCTCCGGCCGCCTCGGCGAGCCGAAGATGCGCGTCGATGGCGACCTCGGGGAACACCGCACCGCCGTCGCGCTCGAAGACGCCGACTTCGTCCTGACGCGGACGCATCATCGGGAAGCGCTGTACGATCTCCGCCGCCGTGAGGTGCTCCACGGCTAAGCCGTGCAGGCGCGCGCTTTCGAGCGAGCCGCGGACGACCTGGCCGCCCTCGCTGCCGACCAGCAGCACGCCCATGAGGTTCATCACCTCGAGCTGTGTCCGCGTCGAGACGTCGTACCAGAGGTCGTACGCTCGCAGCAACAGCGGCACGTAGGCGGAGTCTTCGAAGTAGGCCTGGCGGATGATGCGCGACTTGCCGCTCGACGCGCCGAGGTCGTGCCCGCGCGCGAAGCGTTCGAGCCCGAGTACGCGAAGGCCGCGCTCGGCGGACCGCGCCAGCGCCGCGCTTCCCATGCCGCCGAGGCCGACGACGACTGCATCGTACGGGGCGCGTGTCATCCGTGGCGGATTCGAATCGCCAAGCAAGGCGCCCTGGTTAGTGCGGCGAACGCGCGCTAACCATGCACTTGACGCAGCTGGACTGGATCATCGTGGTGCTCTCGCTCGCGGTGACCTTCGTTCCGGCGATCGTTCTCGCGCGCCGTGCCGGCAAGAACACGGCCGAGTTCTTTGCGGCGGGCCGTGCCGCGCCGTGGTGGCTGATCGGCATCTCGCTGGTCGCGACGACGTTCTCCACCGATACCCCGAACCTCGTGACCAATCTCGTGCGCCAGGGCAGCGTCGCCGAAAACTGGGTATGGTGGTCGTTCCTCCTGACCGGCATGGCGACGGTCTTTTTTTTCGCCCGGCTGTGGCGGCGCAGCGGCGTCCTGACGGACTTGGAATTTTACGAACTGCGCTACTCGGGAAAGGCGGCCTCGTTCGTGCGCGGGTTTCGTGCGGTCTATCTCGGGCTGTTCTTCAATTGCTGCATCATCGCGACGGTCAACCTGGCCGCGGTGAAGATCGCGGGCGTGCTCTTCGGCTGGTCGCGGGTCGANNACCGACATGATTCAGTTCTGCATCACGATGACGTCGGCGTTCGCCGCAGCCTATTTTGCCATTCACGCTCCGGGCGTGGGCGGACTCTCCGGACTGGTTTCTCATCTGCACGCGACGCACCCGAGTCTCTTGCGCATGTTGCCCGACTTTGCCGGCGATTGGAAGGTCGCGCTGGGGATCTTCGTGATTCCGTTGACCGTGCAGTGGTGGTCGGTCTGGTATCCCGGCGCCGAACCGGGCGGCGGAAGTTACGTCGCGCAGCGCATGCTCGCGGCCAAGACCGAGAAAGACGCGCTGTTCGGCACGCTGACGTTTCAGGTGATGCACTACGCGCTGCGTCCGTGGCCGTGGATCATCGTGGCGCTGGCGTCCACGATCGTGTACCCGAGCTTGCACGACATCCAGGTGCGCTTCCCGTATCTTTCGCCGCAGCTGCTCGGCGACGACATTGCGTATCCGGCGATGCTGGTCTATCTGCCGGCGGGATTTGCCGGCTTCATGGTTGCCGGGATCTTCGCCGCGTACCGTTCGACGATCGAGACGCACCTCAACTGGGGCACGTCGTATCTCGTGCACGATTTTTACCGGCGCTTCATCACCAAGGACGCGACCGAGAAGCACTACGTTTTGACCGGGCGCGTCGTGACCGTGCTGTTGATGTTCGTCGGCGTCGCGTTTACGTTCGCGCTCGACAACGCCAAACAAGGCTTCGACCTGCTGCTTTCCATCGGCGCGGGCACCGGGTTGATCTATCTGTTGCGCTGGTTTTGGTGGCGCATCAACGCCTGGAGCGAAGTCGCCGCCATGGCCGCTTCGTTTATCGTTTCGTTAAGCTTCTTCGTCGCCCAGAAGATGGGTCACGACGCCGGGAGCTCGACGATCTTGCTCTGCACCGTGGGCGTGACCACGGTCGTGTGGCTGACGGCCACGTACGTGACGCGGCCCGACGACGAGGCGACGCTGGCGGCCTTTTATGCCAAGGTCCGGCCCGCCGGTCCGGGCTGGAAACGCGTCCGTCAGGCTGCGGGCCTACCCCCCTCCCCCGATTCGCCGGCCCGGTCGCTGCTCGGATGGTTCCTGGGCGTGACGGGCGTCTATGCAGCGCTCTTCGCCACGGGGTCCTATCTCTACGGAGACGTCATTCCGGGCATCGTATGGACCACGGTGACCCTTGTCGCAGCGGGGGGCCTCGTCGTGGTCGGAAGCCGCCTTTGGAGCGCTTCTGAGACCTAATTGGACGTGCTTCTCCACATGATGCACATGAGAAAGTGCCACATTGTGGACAACGAAGGCCCGCGTCCGAGTTTAGCCAACCCCCTCGTTTGAAAAACGGGGCCCTTCGAACAGGCACGGGAACCGTCCACGCCCGCCAAATTCCATGAGGAGACGACGTTGATCCACCCGCGCGCTTTGCCGCTTGCCGCCGCCCTTTGCATCGCACTAGCCGCTTGCTCGAATGGTTCGAGTTCGAGCGGATCGCAGGCCGCGGCCACCAGTGGATCGCCCGCCACCGCAGCTGGCGCGCCGGGCAAAACCATCGGCGTTTCCATCCAGGACCGCGAGGCCCAGTTCTATCAGGACATGGAGGGCGGTCTCAAATCGCAGGCGGCCAAGTATGGATATACGGTCATCGTCGTGGACGCCAATCGCGACAACGCCAAACAGCAGAGCCAAGTCGAAGACTTCATCTCTAAAAAGGTCGATGCGATCGTCTTGACGCCGTACGACTCGCAGGCGATCGGCAGCGCCATCGCCGAGGCGAACAACGCCAACATTCCCGTGTTCACGGCCGACATCGCCAGCGCGAGCAACATCGGCAAGGTCGTCGCGCACATCGCGAGCGACAACGTGCAAGGCGGCGCCGAAGCGGGCACGCTGATGTGCCAAGCCGTCGGCAAAGCCGGCAAGGTCGCGATCATCGACGAGCCGGAAGTGACCAGCGTGCAAGATCGCGTCAAAGGATTTAAACAGGCGCTCGTGCTGCACTGTCCCGGCGTGGTCGTCGTCGCCGACGTTGACGCGGGCGGACAGCGCGACAAGGCGGCGAGCGATACGGGCGACATCATTCAATCGCATCACGATCTGAGCGGGATCTTCGGCATCAACGACGACTCGGCGCTCGGTGCGCTCACGGCCGTCAAGGCGGCCGGCCTCACCGGTAAGATCGCCGTCGTCGGATACGACGCGACGCCCGAAGCGCGCACTGCCATCGCAAACGGTCAGATGTACGGCGACGCCGTGCAGTTTCCGCAGCAGATCGGCAGCATGACGGTGGACGCGATCCACGAGTACTTCGGCGGCAAGCAGCCTCCGGCCGTCGTCAAAGTCAAAGTCGGGACGTTCACCAAAGCCGACGCGACCCAGGCGCACTGACCCTGAGTCAAACGGGCACGGCGCATCTGCTCGAGATGCGNNGGCGAAGTGCTCGCGCTGGTGGGCGAAAACGGCGCGGGGAAATCGACGCTGGTCAAGATCTTAGCCGGGGCGCAGGCCGCCGACAGCGGCCAGATCCTCGTTGACGGACGCGAAGCGGTCGTCGACTCACCGCGCGCGGCAGAAAACCTCGGCATCGGGATGATCTATCAAGAGTTCAACTTAGTTCCGGCGCTGACGGTCCCCGAGAACGTCGCGCTCGGCGACGAACCGCTCACCGCGGGCTTTCTTCTCGACCGCGGCGCGGCGCGCGCGCGGGCCAAGCGCACCCTCGACGACCTCGGCATCGACTTGCCGCTCGACGCACCCACGTCGTCGCTCTCGGTCGGACAGCAGCAGATCGTCGAGATCGCCAAGGTGCTCTCGAAGAACGCGCGCGTCATCGTGATGGACGAGCCGACCGCCGCGCTGAGCGAGCGCGAAATCGACCGTCTCTTCGGCATCGTCAGGAAACTTAAAGCGAACGGCGCCGGCATCATCTACATCTCGCATCGCATGGAAGAGCTGCCGCGCATCGCCGATCGCATCGCGGTGCTTCGCGACGGGCGCAGCGTCGAAACGCGCAAGGCCGCCGACTTTCCGCCCGACGACATCATTCGCGCGATGGTCGGGCGAACGCTCGACGCCCACTTCCCGGAGCTGCCGGCGGTCGCGCCGGACGCGCCCGTGGTGCTGGACGTGCGCGACCTCGCGCGGCCGCCCGCGGTCAACGGCGTCAGCTTTTCCGTTCGAGCCGGCGAGATCGTCGGTCTGGCGGGCCTGGTCGGCGCGGGCCGCACCGAGATCCTGCGCTCCATCGCGGGCGCCGACGTGCCGCAGAGCGGCGAGGTCGTCATCGACGGGACGGTCGCGAAAATCCATTCGCCGCAGGACGGCATCGCCGCGGGAATCGCCTTCGTCACCGAGGATCGCAAGGGCCAGGGGCTAGTGCTCGGCATGACCGTGCGCGAAAACACGACCCTGGCGCACTTGGCGGACTTCGTCGATCGCAATCTTCTCGTCAACGAGATGCGCGAGCGCGCGGCGACGACGGAGATGATCGACGAGTTGCACACCCGCGCCACCGGAACCGAGCAAACCGTCGGGACGCTCTCGGGCGGCAACCAGCAGAAGGTCGTGCTGGGCAAATGGCTGCTGGGGAACGCGCGCGTGATCTTGTTCGACGAGCCGACGCGCGGCATCGACATCGGCGCGAAATCGGAGATCTATCAGCTCATGGTCAAGCTTGCCGAGAACGGAGCCGCCATCGTCATGGTTTCGAGCGAACTGCCCGAGGTCTTGGGCATGGCGCACCGGATCTTCGCGGTGAGCGGCGGCCGGCTCGTCAAAGAGTTTTCCCGGTCCGAGGCCACGCCCGACGCCATCATCGCGGCGGCCACCGGAGCCGTTGCCGCATGATCGGCCTGGGAGCGCGCGGCTACATCTGGCGTATCGCGGGCGCGGTCGCGATCCTCGGCATCTTCATTGCGATCGTCAACCACGCCGCGCACGGAGCCTTCCTGGAGCCCTCCAACGTCGTTCGCGTCTTGCGGCAGATCACGTACAACTGCATCTTGGGCCTCGGGTAGACGTTCGTCATCATCACGGCCGGCATCGATCTCTCCGTCGGTTCGCTGGTCTCGCTCAGCGGCGTGGTGGG
>PMFP01000119.1 GCA_003155175.1 Vulcanimicrobiota bacterium | reverse complement strand
TCGAGGACGTGATCACGACCGGCCTCTCGGTGCGCGAGGTACTCGACGTGGTGCGCGCGACGGGCGCGGCCGTCACCGGCGTCGCCGCGATCGTCAAACGCGGGCATGCCGATTTCGGCGTCCCAACGTTTGCGCTGCTCGATCTGCCGATCGAGTCGTTCGATCCCGCCTCCTGTCCGCAGTGCGCGGCCGGCGTCGCGATCTCCGACCCGGGCTCGCGACGCGCATAGGCGGGACGCNNAACGAGCGAAGCGGCCGTCGCGGAGAAGTACGCGGGCCTGGTGGCGTTTGCGTACGACCGCTCGCACGCGGCGCTGGTAGCGGAAGAGAACGGAACGCGCGCCGGGTTCATCCTGATGCTCGACGACCTTCCCGACGACGTCACCGGCGACGTTCAAGCGTTCGTTGCGTACATGGCCGTCGAACCCGAGATGCGCGGCCGCGGCATCGGCGCGGCACTGCTGGCGGCGGCCGAGGATGAGGCCCGCAAGCGCGGCCTGTCGTATATTGCGCTGATGGTGACCGAGGAGAATCGCGCGGCCCGGGATCTCTACGAACGTGCCGGATACGTCACGGAGCGGCGGCTGCTGTGCAAAATCCTCTAGTCCTGACGCCGGCGTGGCGCCGCATGCTCACCGTCGTCGCCGTTGCCGTCGCCGCCGGCCTCATCCTGTGGTGGATCGGCGAACACATTCCGCGCACGATGGCGATCTTCTTGATCGCCGCGTTCATCGCGTTCGGCGTGCGCCCGGTCGTCCTCATCTTAGAGAACCGTAAGGTACCCAAGGGGCTCGCGATCACGATCGTATACGTGGCGCTGTTCCTGGTCGCGGCGATCGGCCTGATCATCGTCGTGCCGTTGACGGTCGAGCAGGCGCAATCGTTGCTGGTGCGCTTCCCGGATTATTCGAACGCGCTCACGAGCTGGGTGGCGTCGTTGGAAGATTACGTCCACCAGCACTTCCCGTCGATCCAACTTCCGCCGGCCAGCATCAATCTTTCTGCGATACGCGGCAGCCAGGAGACGCAGTTGGCCACCGGGACCTTGGCGTCGCTCGCGAGCATCGCGCTGACGACCTTCACCGGCCTGTTCGTCGCGTTCTCCTCGATCGTGCTCTCGTTTTTCTTCCTCGTGAACGACGACCAAATCGCCGAAGGCTTCGCGCAGATTTTTCCCCAGCGCCGACGCGCGACCGCGCGCAAGGTCGCGACCGAGGTCAGCCAGTCGTTCGGCAGCTACGTGGCCGGGCAGATCGTCGTGAGCGGCATTACGGCCGTGGTCGTCGCCGGGCTGAGCGCGCTCATCGGGTTCCNNTTCCGGTTCTCGCTGATCCTGGGAATCATCACGTTCATCGGCTACTCGGTCCCCGTCATCGGGATGCTGGTGGCCGAAGTGATTGCCGTCGCGCTGTGCTTGCCGCAAGGGCTCTGGATGGTGATCTGGATTCAGGTCATCATGTTCGGCATGGCGCGCATCAGCGACAACGTGCTGGTCCCCAAGATCATGGGCGAGTCGGTGGGCGTTTCGCCGATCGTCGTCATGCTCGCGGTCTTCGCGGGCGGCGAGCTCTTCGGACTTCCCGGGCTGCTGCTCGGCATTCCGGCGGCCGCGCTGATCAAGATCCTCTGGAAATACTTCGTGAGCCCCTGGATGCGCTTGCAACTCGACGGCCCGGACGCGAACGCGACGACGGTGACGACGGCAACCGCAACCGCAACGACGACCACGACGACGGCAAACTAGGGCACGACCGCGGTCGCGATGCCGTCGCTGTAGACGACCGGACCGCACGCGCGCACGGTGGCGAGACGCCGGGCGTTGTCTTGCGGCGACCGCGTCCTCTCGGTCATCGCGATCAGCATCGCGCCGTGGGCGCGAGCCGTAGCGCACGCGTCGTCGTCCGTCGTTTCGACGAGCCACGAGTCCGGCGAGATCTGCGCGATCGTTCCCGGCGGAAAACCGAGCACCGCGACGCGCGGCGGCTGGGTCCGCGCGATCCAGCCAAAGACGCCCGAATCGGTTCCGTTCACGGAAAGGGCGTCGGCATAATATTGCGCCGGCGCTTGGGAAGCGTGCCACGTTGCAAACAGCAGGCAGACCGTCGCTGCCGCGCCGAGCGCGAAGGGAAAACGGCGCGCCAGTAAGGCGCCTCCGGCGCAAACGAGCGCGACCGGGATCGCGGCCCGCGTCGTCTGGTCGTTCCAGAAGATGGCCCCGATCTGAAAGCATCCGTAGACGATGCAGAGGGCAAGCGCGACGACGCTCGCGAGCTCGAATCGGCGCGCGTACGGAGCGAGAACGAGCACGCCGGCGGCGATCGCGGGATCCGCGTAGCGCAACGACGCGCCGGTCGCGAGCTGCGGATGCGCGTCGGCAAAGCCCCACGGCGTGAGGAAGAAGATGACGGCGGAGGCGAGCGCGGCCGCTCCGAGCGACCGGTCGCNNCAAAGGCGAACAGGATCGCGCCGGGTCCATGACCGGCGATCGACGTGCCGAGGCCGTGCGGCTGTCCGGCAAACGAGATGGGAAAGAGTGCGCCCGGCTCCAGCACGAAACTCCGCGCAAACAGAAACGTCACGGCTCCNNAGCCACGCGAACCAATACGGCAAGCGCGCGCGCGACGCCGCCAACGCAACGAGGGCGTACAGCCAGCCGTCGGGTTTGAGGAGCGCGCACACGATCGTCGAGACCATGCCGTCAACCCTGAGTTCCGCTCTTCCGGCGTTCCACAATATCTCGAGAACGAACGCCGCCTGCCAGACGTCGTTCTGCATCGTCGCGGCTTGCAGCGCGAGCGGTAACGACGCGATCGTCGCCGCTCCGAGCAGGTCGGCGAGCAGCGGCGAGCATCCGCAGCGTTCGCGCGACCAGGTGACGATGCGCGCCGCCAGGAGCGCCATCGCGGCCAGGCCGCCGATTCCCACGGC
>PMFP01000132.1:14189-17984 GCA_003155175.1 Vulcanimicrobiota bacterium | reverse complement strand
TGGGCGCCGCCGACCGTCGCCGCAACCCTGGATGCGCCGGTCGAGAGCCGGCCCGGCTGGACCTGGTACGTGCCGGTGGCGCTCAAGGATGGTGGGGGCGCTCCTCTGGCGCATCCCCTAGCCCTGCGCTCGTCCTCGGTGAGCCTGACGGCGCGCGCGGACGGGTACGTCGTCTTGGGCGAACGTGACGATGCGTGGCCGGCCGGAACGGCCGTCACGGTTCATCGGTTCCTATAAACGAAGGATACGAAAACACTGAGCATGATACGTCCCGCGCCGAACATCGACGCAGTCCCGGCATCGACGCCGTTCGTCGGGCCCGAGCAGCTCATGCGCGAGAGCGGCCGCAGCGAGCTCGTCCGGCTCGGGGCGAACGAGAGCGCCTTCGGACCGTCGCCCAAAGCCGTCGCGGCGATGTCGGCCGAGCTGGAGCGCCTCTCGTGGTACGGCGATCCGGAGTCGTACGACCTGCGCGAAGCGCTTGCCGCGAAACACGGCTGCCGCACCGAGGAGCTCGTGGTCGGGGCGGGCATCGACGACGTCATGGGCCTGGCGGTTCGCGCCTTCGTCGAACCGGGCGCGACCGCGATCACGACGCGCGGTTCGTATCCGACCTTCGACTATCACGTGCGCGGTCATTCGGGGCACCTGGCGGTAGTGCCGTACCGCGACGACGGAACGGTGGATCTCGACGCGCTGGCCGAAGCCGCGCACCGCGAGCGCGCCAAAATCGTGTATCTCGCCAATCCCGACAATCCGAGCGGGACGTTTGCGACTCGCGGCGAGGTCGAACGGTTCGCCGCCGCGTTGCCGGACGACGCGTTGCTGTTTCTCGACGAAGCATACGCCGACTTCGTGGACGAGGGCGAGCTGCCGCCGCCGGGCATTTCGGACGCGGTCGTCCGGACGCGCACCTTTTCCAAAGCCTACGGCATGGCGGGCGCGCGGATTGGATACGCGATCGCGTCGCAGAGCAACGTGCAGACGTTCGGGAAGATCCGTCTCCAGTATGGGGTCAACCGCAACGCGCAAGTGGGGGCGCTCGCATCGCTTGCCGACGAGACGTTCCGCGAGCGCGTCGTTCGCGAGACCGCCGACGCGCGCGAAGACTATTACGCAATAGCAAGCGAGTTGGGAATGGGGCACATCCGGTCGCGCACCAACTTCGTCTGCATCGACGCGGGCAGCGCGCAGCGCGCAAACCGGATCGTCAAGGAACTGCTGGCGCGCGGCGTGTGGATTCGCAAGCCCGGCGCTCCGCCGCTGGACCGCTACGTCCGCGTGAGCGCCGGGACGCCGCCGATGCGCCGCGCCTTCGCGGACGCGCTGCGCGAGATCGTCGCAAGCGAGGCCGCGGCGTGAGCGAGCCGGTCAAACCGGCCGGTCGCTACGCGATCCTGTCGGACGTTCACGGCAACCTGGATTCGCTCCAGCGCGCTTTCGCGCTGATCGAGCCGGACGACGTCGTGCTCTGCTTGGGCGACATCGTCGGCTACGGCCCCAATCCGAACGAATGCGTGCAGATGATTCGCGAACGCGCGTCGCACGCGGTGCTGGGAAATCACGATTTGGCCGCGCTGGACAATTTCGGCATCGAGTTCTTCAACGAGCCGGCAAAAGAGGCGATCGCGTGGACGCAAGGCGTGCTGACGCCGGAGAACCGCGCGTGGCTGAACACGCTGCCGTACGAACTTCGGTTTCCCGAATTCTTGCTGGTGCACGGCGCCCCGGTGAACTACTTCGAGTACATTTGGGACAAGCCGACGGCGGCGGCCGCGTTCGCCCGCACCGACGCGCCGCTCATCTTCGTCGGGCACACGCACGTGGCCGAGCACTGGTCGCTCGAGGAGAGCGGCGAGGTCGGGCATCGCCACATGCAGTTCGGCGGCGAGCTCGTCCTGGAAAAAGGGAAGCGATACATCGTGGACGTCGGGAGCGTCGGCCAACCGCGCGATCTCAATCCCGAGGCTTCGATCGTCTTCTTCGAGCCGGGCTCCGGACGCGTCCGATGGCGCCGCTATTCGTACGACATTCCGGACGTACAGCGCAAGATCCACGACGCGCATCTGCCGGACTATCTCGCGCAGCGTTTGGAGGCGGGACGATGAGCGTTCCGATCGACGACGGCAACTGCTTTGCGTGCGGTCCGGACAATCCCATCGGCATCGGCTTGTCGTTCGAACCATCGGACGACGGAGGCGTGCGCGCTCGCGTCTCTCTCGGCCCGCAGTTTCAGGGATGGCGCCGGATCGCGCACGGCGGCATCGCAATGACGCTGCTCGACGAAGCGATGGCGCACGCCGCAGGCCACGCCGGCCAGCGCGGCGTCACCGCCAGCGTGAACGTTCGTTTTCGCAAGCCGGTTCCGCTCGGCGAACCGCTCGAGATTCGCGGCCGGGTGGCGTCCGTGCGCCGCAACGTCCTGTTTTTGGAGGCCAGGGTGCTCGACGCCGAAGGCGTTACGCTGGCCGAAGGCGACGGCAAGTTCGTCTCGATGGGGCCGCTCGACGCGGCAAACGATCGCCGGAATCCGGCTCGTACGTAACCCGTCCGATGGCGAAGATGAAGCAGCAGCGCGGCAAGGCCGCCGCGCAAGAGAAGAAGCAGAGCGCGCCGGCGATCGACAACCGCCGCGCGCGGTACGAATACCATATCTTGGAATCGCTCGAAGCCGGGCTCGTGCTCACCGGCACTGAGGTGAAGTCCATTCGAGCCGGAGGCGTCAGCCTCAACGAGGCCTACGCGCGCTTTCGGGACGGCGAGGCGTGGCTTCTGAGCATGCACATCCCGCCCTACAAGCAGGGAAGTTTTTCCAACGAAGAGCCCAACCGGCCGCGCAAACTGCTGATGCGCAAGGAGCAAATCGCGCATCTTCAAAGCCGCGTCGCCGAGAAGGGTCTGACGATCGTCCCGCTGCGGCTGTACTTCACCCGCGGAAAGGCCAAGGTCGAGATTGGTCTCGCGCGCGGCAAGAAGATGTGGGACAAGCGCGAGGACGTCGCGCGCCGCGACGTGCAGCGCGAGATCGCCCGGGAGATCCGGCGCTGATGCGGGGAACGCATCCGGAACGCGCGCTCGAGCAGACGATCGAACGCGGGGAGGCGATTCGCCGCGGAGCGCGCGTGCTCGTCGCGTGCAGCGGCGGCGCCGACTCCGTCGCGCTCGCGGGAGCGCTCTGCGCCGTCGCTCCGCGCATGCATCTCGGCGTCGAGCTCGCTCACGTCAACCACGGCACGCGCGAGAGTGCGTGGCAGGACGAATGCGTCGTGCTCTGGATCGGCGCCGCACTCGGCGTTCCCGTGAAGGTGCGCGGCGTCGAATCCGCCGGCCGGGACGAAGCGTCGCTGCGCGACGCGCGTTACGACGCGCTGGCCGGCATCGCTCGCGAGACGGGAGCGACGACGATCGCGACCGCCCATCATGCCGAAGACCAGAGCGAGACGGTGCTGCTCGCGCTCTTTCGCGGCGCCGGCCCCGAGGGTTTGGCCGGCATGCCGGATCGGCGCCCCCTCGCCGACGGTCTCGATCTGGCGCGTCCGCTGTTGCACGCGACGTCGGAGACGTTGCGCGAGTACTGCCACCTGCGCGCTCTTCCGTACGCGGTCGACCCCACCAACGACGATCGCGAACTGCGCCGCAACGCGGTGCGCGAGGCGCTGGCAGCGCTGCGCCCGCTCTTTCCCGGACTCGACGAGGCCGTGGCGCGCGCGGCATTGCTGGTCGGCTCGGAGCGGGAAAACAGCGAGCGTGCGAACCTGCGGCGCAAAGTTCGCGACGCGCTCGCCGTTCAAGAGA
>PMFP01000132.1:0-14116 GCA_003155175.1 Vulcanimicrobiota bacterium | reverse complement strand
TGGCTGCCGAAATCGCCGCCGGCCACGCGCGGAAACCGCTGCTGCTCGTCGGCGTGTTGAAAGGGGCGCTCTATGTCGTCGCCGACCTCGCCCGCGCCCTATCCGCCGTACCCGACGGTCCCAGTGAGATCCGGATCGACTACATCTGCGTTTCCAGTTATGGAAACCGGTCCCGATCGAGCGGGGAAGTGCGGATGGTGAAGGACGCAAGCGGCCCGATTCTGGGGCAAAACGTCGTGATCGTCGAGGATATCGTGGACAACGGCCTGACCTTACAATATCTGAGCGGGCTTCTCAGGGAGCGGCGGCCTGCCTCGCTTCAGACCTGCGCCCTCTTTAATAAGCCCGCCAACCGGTCGGTCGAGGTACCCCTGG
Source organism: Vulcanimicrobiota bacterium (assembly GCA_003155175.1). Lineage (GTDB taxonomy): Bacteria > Vulcanimicrobiota > Vulcanimicrobiia > Vulcanimicrobiales > Vulcanimicrobiaceae > Hemerobacter > Hemerobacter limicola. The sequence goes on along the minus strand of PMFP01000132.1, from coordinate 13,741 downwards.
ACTACGTGGGGCTGACGTGCCCCGACGAGTTTGTCGTAGGTTACGGTTTGGATTACCAGGAATTGTTCCGCAACCTCCCCTATCTAGCGACGCTCAACCCCGAGGTGCTGTCATAGATAGGGGTCTCGCGCCGATAACAGTCTCGGGACCCCCAAAAACCCGATCGGGGGCCCACGGCGAAGTCGCCGTGGGGGCGCGCAGCGAAGGTTCTCGCGCAACGAAGTGTGTGCGAGAACCCGAGCGAAGTGCCAAGCGCGGCGCGCAGTGCCGCGCTCATTAAAAAGAAAGCTTTACGGACTAGCGTGACCAAGTATCTGAGATCGTCCATCCTCGTCATCATCGCGGTACTCGCGGTGTTCTATTTGGTCGAGCGCCTGCAGCCGCCCGAGACGTCGCAAAAACTCGACTACGGCGCATTCTATCAGAAGCTCGAGGCCGGGCAGATTTCCTCGTTCCACGCCACCGGGCTTCAAGCGTCGGGCGAGCTGGCCAGCGGGGCCAAATACGAAGTCTCGCTGCCGAATACGGACCAGACCTTCGTCAATTCGGTCCAGCAGCACGTCAAGAGCGGCAAAGTCAGCTTCGACCAGCAGACCAACGCGAACGTCCTGGCGAGCCTGATCAACCTGCTTCCGATCGCCGTGATGGTCATCGTCCTGTTCTTTATCTTCCGGCAGGCGCAGAGCGGTGGAGGGCAAGCGCTCTCGTTCGGCCGGTCGCGCGCCAAGATGCTCGCCGAGAATCGTTTGAAGGTCACGTTCGCGGACGTGGCCGGCGTGGACGAGGCCAAAGAAGAGTTGGCCGAGATCGTCGACTTTCTCAAATATCCCAAGAAATATCAGGCGCTCGGCGCCCGGATTCCCAAGGGCGTCTTGCTGCTCGGGCCGCCTGGTTCGGGTAAGACGCTGCTCGCGCGAGCCATCGCCGGCGAGGCGGGGGTCCCGTTCTTCTCGATCTCCGGTTCGGACTTCGTCGAAATGTTCGTCGGCGTCGGCGCNNGAGCAGACGCTCAACCAGTTGCTCGTCGAGATGGACGGCTTCGACCAGAATACCGGCGTCATCTTGATCGCCGCGACCAATCGCCCCGACGTGCTCGACCCGGCGCTACTGCGTCCGGGCCGTTTCGACCGCCAGATCGTCGTCGACCGCGCCGACATGCGCGGCCGCCAGAAGATCCTCGAAGTGCACGCGCGCAACAAGCCGCTCTCGCGCCAGGTTTCGCTCGAGACGCTCGCGCGCCGCACGCCGGGCTTCTCGGGCGCGGATTTGGAAAATCTGCTCAACGAAGCCGCCTTGCTGGCCGCGCGCCGCAACAAGAACACGATCGAGATGAACGATTGCGACGAAGCGATCGACCGCGTGATGGTCGGCCCGGAACGCAAGTCCATCGTGATGACGCAAAAAGAGCGCGAAGTCACGGCCTATCACGAGTCCGGCCACGCGATTATCGGAGCGATGCTGGAAAGCTCGAACCCGATTCACAAAGTCACGATCATTCCGCGCGGCATGGCGCTCGGCATTACGTGGTCGCTGCCCGAAGACGACCGCCACAGCGAAACCAAGCAAGAGATCCTCTCGACGATCACGCGCGCGCTGGGCGGGCGCCTGGCCGAGGAGATCAAGTTCAAAGACGTGACCACGGGCGCGAGCAACGACTTCGAAAAGGCGACCGAACTCGCGCGGCGGATGGTCACGCAGTACGGCATGAGCGAGATGGGCCCGATTCAATACGGCCGCGGAAGCCATCAGGTGTTCCTCGGACGCGATCTCGGCGAAGACCGGAACTACTCCGAAAAAGTCGCCAGCAAGATCGACGAAGAAGTTCGCAGCATCATCGACACGTGTTACGAACGCGGCAAAAAAACGCTCGTGGAGAACTGGGACAAAGTCGAGCGGCTGGTCGCATCGCTGATGGAAAACGAAACCGTCGAAGCCGACGAAGTGCGCGCGATCATCGAAGGGCGTCCGCACGACCGCGGCGACACCACGAGCGGCGGCAACGCGGCCGTGACCGAGCCGCCGCCGATCCCCGTCATCGAAGAGAAGCGCCCCGAACCCGGGCGCCTGCCCCCGACGATATCGCCGGAACCGGCATGATCGCGCGCGCGCTCGCTGCGGCGGCGACGCTTGCCGTCGCGGCCGTCCTCGCCTGCGCGCCGGCCGTTGCGGCTCAAGAATCCGGTGCGTTGCCGCAAGGCGGTTCTTACGTCAGCGCGCCCGATCCGACGCTCGGTACCGCGTCGGTCGGCTTGTGGTACCGCGCGCCTAGCGACGGCTACGGCTCGGTGAGCCAGCCCGGCCTCATGCGCATTGCGGCCACCGCCGCGAGTTCGAGCAAACTCGTGAGCGGCCGGTCGCTCAGCGAGACGGTGCGCGACCTGGGCGGCCGGCTCTACATCGAAGTCTTTCCCGACATCGTCGGCGTTCACGCCGTGGTGCCGGCTGCGTCCGCTCGGCGCGTCGCCGCTGCGATGACGGCCGCGTATTTCGCCCCTTCGATCGATGCCGACGCGCTCAAGAACGCGCAGCGCGACGCGGCGGTTCTTTCCGTCGAGCAGCGTTACTCGCCCGACGAGACGCTGCACGATTTGCTCTTCGCCCAAATCTTCTCGGGACGCCCGGCTAGCGTCTCTCCGGTTCCCGCCGGCGTTCCGGCGATTACGGCAATTCAACTCGACGCCGTGACGGCGTTCGCCAAGCGCGCGTTCCGGTCGAGCAACGCGCTGCTGGTGCTCACGGGCAACGTGGACTCGTCGGTGCTGTCGGGGGTTACCGACGGCACCGGTCCGGGAGCGATGGATCAGCCCGTGAACTCGACGCTGGCCGGAAGCCCCGCCCCTCTGACGACCGCGACCGGCGCCGTCACCGGCCTCGGGTTAGCGTGGACGGGTCCGCCGATCTCCGACGAACGGTCGGCAACGGCGCTCGACTTCATCTCCGACTATCTCTTCCGCGACGATACCGGCATCGTCTCGCGCGCGCTCGAAAGCGACGACGCGACGTTCGTTGACGGTCAGTTCGTGACGCTTCACGACGCCGGCGTCATGTTCGTGACGATTTCGGGCAAGAACACCGATGCGGCGCGCAAGATCGTAGACGCCGAGCTAACGAAAATGCAGACGCCGCTGGATGCCGAGCGATTCAACGCCGCGCGCGAAGCGTTCTTATATCACCTCGCCGGACAGACAGAAACGCCGCTGGAGCAGGGCGAAAACCTCGGCTGGTATTCGGCGGAAGGCAATGCGGCCTACGCGCCGTTCTCCTCGAGCGGCGCGTACGTTCAGGCGGCGCGCTCGCTCGATCCCGAATTCGTCGCCTCCGTCGCGCGGCGCTACTTGTCGCGGCCGATCGTGGTGCAACTCGGCACCGTTAAACCGCCGAAAGGATCCACGTCGTAATGCCCCGTCCGTTCGTCGCGGCGCTCGCCGCCGCGCTCTGCATGCTGCCCGCGATCGCGCGCGCCGACGCGCCGCCGATGGGCGTGCAGCGCGCCGGCAACGTCACGATCGTGCGTCAGACGGATCCCGCGGCGCTGCTCGTCGGCGTGGAGTACGTCGTGCCGGCCGGGCTCGACCGCCAAACGCTCACGCAGAGCGGTCTTTCGGCCCTCACCGCGGAGTCTATATTGCGCACGCCCGTGGCGGGCGTTCCGCTCGCGGATGCGATCGCGGCGAAGGGCGGGTCGGTGCATTGGAACGTCGAGGCGAACGACGTGCGCTTCTACGTCGAGTCGCTTCCCGAGGACGCGCCCGCGGTCACCGCGCTCTTCTTGAGCGCCGTCGCGAAACCGGATTTCTCCGCCGCCACCGTGGATGCGGCGCGCGCTTCGGTCGACCGCAAATTCGCCGCTCGCCAACAGGCCGCGCTCCAAGTCGGCCTCGACATGCTCGCGCGCGAAGCGTCGCCGTCGGCCAACTCCGGTTCGCCGGAACTCGGTTCGCCCGCGTCCCTGGCGCAACTCTCGGCAAACGACGCGGCAGCCTTTTACGCCCGCAACTACCGGCGTGACGGCTCGGTCGTCAGCGCGGCCGGACGCGTCGACGCGCTGCCCGCCGGCTGGGGCGAGAGCTTCGCGAACGCGCTGCCGCCCGGATCCGGGAAAGCGATCTTCGTTCACCTGCCCGCGCTCGAGGGCTCGTCGCGGCAGTTCGTCACGCATCGCGACATCGGCGCGCCATGGCTGATCGCGCAGTACCCGGCCCCGCCCATAGACAGTAAAGATTTCGGCGCGATGCTGGTGCTCTCGGCCTTCATCCAGCGTACGCTGCTCGACGTCTCCGGAATGCCCAGCGTGGTCTCGGCGACGATCGGGTCGCGGGCGATCGGCTCGATCTATTCCTTCGACGGACAGCCGCCGCGCCTCACGCTGTTCGTGAACGGCGAAATCGGCAATCCCACGCAAGCCTTCGAAACCGCCTTGCAACTGGTCAACGTGCTCTCGCAGACGCGCCTGCACGGCTCGATCGACCAGTTCAAAGCCGCGGCGGCCGGCGATTTCGCCGGCGACGCGGACCGCCTCGAGTCGCGCGCGTCGCTGGGCGGCCTCTTCGCAGGTGAGGGCGCGTCGCCCGACTTCCTGAACCGGACCCTGGCGGCGATTGCGGCGACGACGCCCGACGACGTCCGGCGCGTCGCCAAGAAATATCTTAACGACCCGGCGATCGCGCTCGTGTTGCCGCGAGACAACAGCTGAACCTAGCGCTCGTCCACGACTACCTCAACCAGCGCGGCGGCGCGGAACGCGTCTTCGCACACTTCGCTCGAGCCTGGCCGGACGCTCCGGTCTACACGGCGCTCTACGACGAGCGCGCGACCGGCGATCTCGTCGCCAAAGAGCGGGTCCGCACCTCGTATCTGGCCCGCGTGCCGGGTGCGAACCGGAACTTCCGCTCCTTAGCCCCGTTCTATCCGCGCGCGTTCGAAGCGTTCGACTTCTCGGAATACGACACGATCGTTAGCTCGACGACGGCGTGGGCGAAAGGCATCTTGATTCCTCCGCACGCGGTGCACGTCTGCTACATCAACACGGTGAGCCGGTTTGCCTTCGCGTACGACGAATACGTCGGCGCCCTGGGCGCGGCAGGCGCGCTGGCGCGTCCGGTCGTGAACCGGCTGATCCACTGGGACCGCAAGGCCGCGCTGCGGCCGACCCGCTTCGTCGCGAACTCGCGCAACGTGGCGGCGCGCATCGCAAAATACTACGGCCGCGAGGCCGACGTGCTGAACTGTCCGGTGGACGTGGACCGCTTTAGCGTCGGAACGGGAAGCGGCGATTACTTCATCGTGGCGTCGCGCCTCTTACCCTACAAACGCATCGACCTCGCGATGCGCGCCGCGTCCGTGGCGGGCGTTCCGTTGATCGTCGCGGGAACCGGCCCGGCGGAAGGCGCGCTCCGCGAACTCGCGCGCGAGACGGGCACGTCGATGCTCGGCTACGTGGACGACGCCAAACTCAACGACCTGATCGGAAACGCGCGGGCCGCGATCTTGCCGGGTGAGGAAGATTTCGGCCTCGTGCCGCTCGAAGCGGCCGCGGCCGGCCGCCCGACGATTGCGTATCGCGCCGGCGGCGCTTTGGAAACGATCGTCGAGGGCACGACCGGTTCGTACTTCGACGAACCTTCGGCGGAGTCGCTCGCGGGCGCGTTGCGCGATTTCGACGCCGGACGTTTCGACGCCGCGACGTTGCGGGCGCACGCGGAGCGGTTCGCGCCGGACCGGTTTATCGCGCGGCTTCGGGAGATCGTCGCAGCAACTCGAGCGTAAGGCGGGCGGTCGAACCGCGGTCGATGCGCGCGGCGCGTCCGAGCGAACGGGTGCGAAGGTCTTCGCGGGCGTCGCGGTCGCGATCCACGTGCACCATCGCGTCGCGCCAGGCGATGACGTCGAGCGGCGGCACGAGCAGCGCAGCTCCGTCGCAGCTCTCCGGCAACGCGGCGGCGTCGGCGGCGACGACGGGTGCGCCGCACGCCATCGCCTCGACCACCATCAAGCCGTAGCCCTCCGCCATGGACGGAACGGCGACCAGGATCGCGCCGGAGTAGAGTTCGCGCAGACGCGCGTCGCTGGGATGGAGGCGCGCGTGCGGGATGCTGGTCTTGTCGAGCAACTTCTCGTCTTCGTCGCGCAGGTTGCCGACGACCACCAGCCGGACGTGGCGGCCGAAGAACGCGGTACGGAAAGCGGCGAACAGCGTGCCGAGATTCTTGCGCTCTTCCGGACCGCCTACGACCAAAACGTACGGCCAATCGCCGCGCGGGTCGTGCGGTACGTCCACCGGCATCCAGAACGGATCTGGAACGGGAGGCACGATCGCGAGCCGGTGCGCTTCGATGCCGAGCGCCCGTTCGATTTCCGACGCGGCCCATTTCGAAACGGTCGCAAGCGCGGTGCTCTGCGCCACGGCGGCGCGAATCGGCGACTGCTCGCGCCAGCGCGCCACCATGCCCGGATTGGGATAGGTGAACGCAAACGCGTCGTGGATCGTGGTGAGGCTGCGCGGCGCCGGCGAGCGGAAACGAATGCCGTTCCACGGATACCACGTCGCATCGAAACGCTGCCGCCGCAGACCCGAGAGCGGAGCGACCGGGAGCGAAAATTCCCGTTCGAGCGCGTGAGCGCTGGCTTGATCGCGAATGGCAAGCGTGAGGTCGAGCTCGGAGTTTTCGCGCCAGTCCGCGATGACGCGCCGCACGTACCGTCCCATGCCGCGACGGTCGTCGACCAAGTTGATGGCGTCGATCGCGATTGCGAAAGCCATGGCTCTAGCCGCGCGCTCCGTTTGACGCCATCAGTTCGCCAGCTTCGGGAAGAAGGCCAAGAGCACGAGCGGAACGGCGTTAAATAGGCCGTGCGTGATCATGGACGTGAACGCGTTGCGCGTGCGGTAATATACTCCGGCCAGCACGATGCCCGCGAGCGCGAGTGGAAGAAACGCATAGACGTCGGTGTGCAGCGCCCCGAACAGGATCCCGCTCGCGATGGCGGCGGGCCAGAATCCGCTCGTGTAGCGCAAGAACGCGTTGAACGCGAACAAACGGAACAAGGCCTCCTCGCCGATCGGCGCNNGTGTGCGCCAATTTTTCGATCACCGCGGAGCTCGACTGAACGACGATCGTCATCACGACGGCTCCCAGCACCGCCGTCAAGACTTGCGACGAGTTCGGCACGGCCAAACCGATGGCGCGCGGCGGGAAGCCGCTGAGCTGCGGAAGTTGGGTGATGACGACGGCCGCCACGGCGAGATCGCCAAAACCCTGAAAGACGAGCGACGGCATGAGCAGGACGTTCATGTCGCGCGCGAACAGCGCCGGGCGGCAGCACACCGCGAGCCAGCCGACGCCGAGCAAGAGCACGACGATGAAGGCCGCCAAGATCGCGCCGAAGACCAGAGCGGTGGGCCAGGGACGAAAGCTATCCTTGGGCCAGCTCGTCGGCCAAACGGGCGAAATCGTTGAGGTCGAGTCGTTCACCACGTAGCTCCGGAGCGAGGTCCGCCGCGACGATCGCGCGCGTGATTGTATCTCGACCAATATCTAGCGCAAGCGCGAGACTGTTGGCGAGTGTCTTACGGCGGTACGCGAACGCGGCGCGCACGACCTTCCGGAAGAGTGCGAGGTCCTTCGGACGCACCGCGGGCTCGTCGCGCCGCACCAGCCGGACGACCGTGGAGTCCACCTTCGGCTTGGGATGAAAGTGGCGGGGTCCGAGCGTGAACGCGCGCTCGACGGTCATCGCGTACTGCACCGCGACCGAGAGGCTGCCGTACGCCGGGGTTCCGGGCCGCGCCGCGAGACGATCCGCGACGTCTTTTTGAAGCATCGCGACGATCGACTTCGGCCCGCCCTCCATTTCGGTTAAGCCGGCGACGAGCGGCGTGGCAACGTTGTATGGGAGATTTCCCGCGACGTGCCAGGTTTCGCCGCCGCCGAACGCGGCGAAGTCGAACTCCAAGGCGTCGGCCTGCACGATCTCCGCGCCGCGCAGATCGTCGCGCTCGCGCAAGATGGCGACGAGGTCGGGATCGATTTCCAGTGCGGTGACGCTCGCGCCCGCTTCGACGAGCGCGGCCGTGAGCGCGCCCGTGCCGGCGCCGATCTCGAGGACGCGTTCGCGGTAAGGGTCGGAGATGCCGTCGAGCGCGAGCCGTGCGATGCGATGCGACGCCGCGGCGTCCATCAGGAAGTTCTGGCCGAAGCGTTTCTTCGGCCGCAACCCGCGTGCGTCCAGCAGCGCGCGGGGATGCATTACTTGATGCGGTAAACCGTTATCGCTCGACGTCCGAACATCATCGCGTCGCGCTCGGAGTTGAATCCGAGATCGATGCGGTTGCCGCGAATGTCGCCGCCGGTGTCGCCGGCGATCGCGTATCCGTATCCGGGAATGTAGAGCCGCGCTCCGAGCGGGATGACGCGCGGATCCACCGCGACGATGCCGTGTCCGGCGCGATAGCCGAGCGCGGTCACGCCGCTGCAACCCGAGCATCCCGCGGTGTACGCGGTCGCGACCATTTGCATGACGCCGCCCGCCATGCGCGACGTGCGGTCGAGCGCATTGCGGTCGAAGCGTTGGAAGGCCGCGTATTCGCCCAGGCCGACTGCGACGACGTGCGGACGCATCGTTTGCACGATGCGCGAAGAGACGACCTGCTTGGTCACGTCGTCGCCGCGTTGCGTGTACCGCACGGTAACGACGCGAACTCCGGATCGTCCGGCCGACACGACCTTGGTCGCGTCCGGCGCAAGCGCATAGTCGGGACGCTCGACGACGGCGCTGGCAATGTTGCGGCTCTCGGTCTTGTCCCACGTGATCACGCGATCGATGCGCACGACGCCGTCTTCGGGAACGCGCGCGGAGAGCGCCGGGGTGACTTGGTCGCTCGGGCCGAGGTGGATGCCCTGCTCTTCGAGCAGCGCACCGACGTCGTCGGCCTGCGTGGTGACGGTCGTCTGTTGGAGTCCGGAAACGATGATCGTCGCGGTGACCGGCGTTCCGGCTACGGCGGCTATCGGAGTGATGAGAACGCCGGCCAAAATAAGGCTAGCGGTAAGGCTGCGTATCAACCTAATGTCCTTCCTGTCGGACTTATGCGCTGCCTCAGCGTTGCCGATCGGGGCGGGTAGGGTTGATGAGTGGCTGGGTTCTGCCGACTCAAAGCGGGACTGTGGCTTGGGCCGTCCCGGTGTGACCCGGGCAATATAGCACGGCATTCCCGAAAAGCGAATATGCCTTAAGTCGGTCTTGCAGGGAGGGCAGGCCTTTATATGCGCTCGAGCGACGCGCAGGCCGGTCCTCGTGACGCGCCCAATTCCGATGCGTGGGCCAGCAGTTGCAGGTCGGCTTTTTTACGGAGATCTACCATCCCGCCGTTAACGGCGTGGTCGCGTCGGTGGACGCGCTGGCGGGCGGTTTGCGCGAGCTCGGCCACGACGTGTTTTGCTTCGCGCCGTCCATGCCGGGCGACGAACAGGGTGTTGGCCCGGTGCTGCGCATGCCCTCGCTGCCGTTGCCGACGCATTCGCCGTACCGGCTGACGCTGCCGCTGATGAGCCGGCGCAACGTGCGGCGTTTCGTCCGGCCGCTCTCGGTCATTCACGCGCACTCGCTGTTCGTCACCGGATGGATGGGATTGCGCTTCGCGCGCCGCTACGGCATTCCGATCGTGTACACGTATCACACGCAGTTGGAAGCATACGCCCATTACGTTCCCTTCGACGCAAACGCGACGCGCTTCGCCGCGTCGCAATTGACGCGAACGTTCGCCAACCTCGTGGACGCGGTCGTCGTACCGACGCCGGCGATGGCGACGCGCCTGCGCGAGCTCGGCGTCAACGAGCGCGTCGAGGTCGTTCCCAGCGCGATCGACGTCGAGCACTTTGCGGCGGGCCGGCGCGACGACGCGCTGCGGGCGCGCCTTGGCGTGGGAGAGGGGCAGCGCTTGCTGCTCGTCGTGTCGCGAATCGCGCCCGAGAAGAACATCGACCTCGCGCTGCGCGCGTTTGCACGGGCCGGAGATCCGGATCTGGTCCTGGCCGTCGGCGGCAACGGCCCGGCGCTCGACGAGATGCGCTCGTTGGCCGCCGCGCTGGGCATCGGCGGCCGGACGCGCTTTTTGGGAGCGGTGGAGCGCGCCGAGCTGCCGGACCTTTACGCCAGCGCCGACGCGTTTGTCTTTCCGAGTACGACCGAAACGCAGGGTCTGGTCCAAATCGAGGCCATGGCGGCCGGTTGCCTCGTGATCGCCGCCGATACGCCGCAAAACCGCGACGTGGTCGGCGCCGGGGGCGTCCTGGTTCCCGCGGATCCGGACGCGTTCGCGGCGGCGCTCGCGACGTTCCAAGCGCCTGCCGCGCAGCAAAGGGCGGCAGCCCGCCGCGCCGCCGGTCGCTTCTCGATCCACGCCCAGGCCGAGCGAATGGTCGAAGTCTACCGGAGCCTGCGGCCCGCGGCGGCGATCTCCACCCCAGCCTGACCGCGCCTCGCCAGCCGTTGACGCGAACGTATGTTCGCTGTAGAATTGGGCAAGAGGCATCTATGAAAACAGATTATCGCGAGCGATCCATTCCGGCGACCCGAGCGGTGCTCGGCTATGCCGCCGACGATGCCGGCTGCGGCGTTGCCTACGCTCGCCTTGGTCCTTCGGGCGAGAACCTGCTCCGCGTCCCGTTCCGGGTCCGGCGCTATCCGGGTCTGGGCGGCCGCGAGGTCGGCTATGCGGCTCTGTCCGCGGTCGCCGGACGCCTGTGCGATCGCGGCGTATCGCGCGTGACGTTCGAGATGAACGATCCCGACTTGGTCAGCGACGTTGCCGAGCGGCGCTCGTTGCCCGCGCCGCTAATTCTTCCGTACGTCGGACTGAGATGTTCGCTCAACCGTCTGGACGGATATGCGCTCACGTTTGGCCCCGGCAGCGAAGAATTGGCGCAACGCGCGCGCGTCGAGGTGACCGTCCACGTAGCCGCGTAAGCGGCCTGCGTGTTCCCGACTCCGCTACAGCCCGGCGATCTGCCGGCGTCGACGTCCGCCCTCGCTCGGGCGCTCGTCGGGTGCATCGTCGTTCGTGAGGAGCGCGAAGGCCGCACCACCGGCCGCATCGTCGAAACGGAAGCATACCGGCCCGGCGACAGCGCGGCGCACGCGTTCGGTGGAAAGCGCGTTGCAAACGCCTCCTTGTTCCTTCCCGCATTTCACGCATACGTCTATCTCAGTCACGGCGTCGCGTGGTGCTTCAACGTCGTCGCCGAACGAGGCGACGTCGGCGCCGGCGTTTTGATTCGTGCGCTCGAACCGCTCGAGGGAATCGAGCGCATGCGCGCCCGGCGCGACGGTGCGTCGCTGCGCGATCTCTGTCGCGGACCGGGACGCCTTTCGCTCGCGCTCGACATCGACCGGAGGCTCGACGGCGCCTACCTTTTGTCGCACGGGCCGCTGTGGCTCGCGGCGCCGGATCGTCCGGCACGGCGGGTCCGGGCGGGACCGCGGATCGGCCTCACCCGCGCCGTCGCTCTGCGCGCTCGCTATTACGAGAGCGGGAGCCGGTACCTGAGCGGCCCGGCTAAGATGAGCCCCTAGCGGCTGCGAACGCCCAAAACCAATGGGAGCGCATAACTTGAACCCCGCGGCATGGCTATGCTATAGTGTGGGCGTCGCCAGGCATCGATTCTTCGAGAGCCGCGACGCCTTGATATCCCCCCTCGTTCACGTCAGCGACGTTCGACGCGCGGCAGCCTCGCCCGCGACGCGTAACCACACGGCGTGTGCGATTCTACGAGAGAGAAACTCCTCTGCAAACCGAATTCCGCTCCAACGATAATGGACGGCCTCAGCCCGGTGGACGACGCCGGCGTCCGCGCCGCCGCCACTTCGGCAACAACCAGCAGCAATTTCCCGAAAACTTCCCGCAGGCCGAAGCCGGCCCGCCGATGCTGACCACCGCTCAGCTCGACGAAAAAAGCAAAGCCGAACTCGTCGAACTAGCGCGCGAGTTCGAGATCGAAATCGCGACGCCGGCCAAGGTAAAGAAGGACGAGATCGTCGCCCAAATCCTGGCCGTTCAGCAGGCGCGCTCCGGTCTGGAGATGGCCAGCGGCATCCTCGACGTGCTCCCGGAAGGCTACGGCTTTCTCCGCCGGGGCGGCTACGTAATCGGCAACGACGACATCTACGTCAGCCAGACGCAGATCCGCCGGTTCGAACTGCGGCGCGGCGATTTGGTCGAAGGCCAAGTCCGCCGTCCCAAAGAGAGCGAAAAATATTACGGCCTGATCCGCGTGGACAAGGTGGACGGGCTCGAGCCCGACGCCATCAAAGGGCGCCCGCTCTTTGAAAAAGGCACGCCCATCTATCCGCAAGAGCGCTACAAACTCGAAGTGCGCTCGACGCAGCTCTCGACGCGCGTCATCGATCTGTTCTGCCCGATCGGCAAAGGACAGCGCGCTCTGATCGTTTCGCCGCCCAAAGCCGGCAAGACGACGCTGCTCAAGAACATCGCCAACGCGATCTCCATCAACCATCCCGAGGCGCACATCATCGCGTTGCTCGTGGACGAACGTCCCGAAGAAGTCACCGACATGCAGCGGACGATCGACGGCGAAGTCGTCGCCTCGACCTTCGACGAGCATCCCGAGAACCACACGGCCGTCGCCGAACTGACCATGGAACGCGCGAAGCGCCTCGTGGAGCTCGGCAAGGACGTCGTGATCCTGCTCGATTCGATCACGCGACTCGCTCGCGCCTACAATCAAGTCGTGCCCAACTCGGGCCGAACGCTCTCGGGCGGTCTCGACACCGCGTCGCTGCACAAGCCCAAACGATTCTTCGGCGCCGCGCGCAAAATCGAAGAAGGCGGCTCGCTCACGATCATCGCCACGGCGCTGATCGAGACCGGATCGAAGATGGACGACATCATCTTCGAAGAGTTCAAAGGCACCGGCAACATGGAGCTCAACCTCACGCGCAAACTTGCCGAGTCGCGCGTCTTCCCGGCCGTGGACATCAAACGCTCGGGAACGCGTCACGAAGAGCTGCTTCTCTCGCCCGACGAGATGCGCAAGATCTGGATGCTTCGCCGCGCGACCGCGGTGCTCAACACCGGCGACATCACCGAGATCATCCTCGACAAGATGGCGCAGACGCGCACGAACGACGAGTTCTTGCAGTCCGTGACCAAAGAGGCGCTCTCGATGAATCGCGGCTACGAAGAAAACGGCAAGCACTAGCCAGGCCGCACGGGCACGAAACCAGCGGCCGCCGGATGGCGGCCGCTTTTTCTTTTCTGAAAGGGAGGCCGTGGAACCGATTCTGGATTGCGGCATCTGCCGGCTCCGGTACTGGGAAGAACGCGATGCGGCCGCGCTCGTGGCGATCGCCGACGACGCCGAGGTCGCGCGCTATCTCGCCGACGGCTTTCCCCATCCGTACACGCCGCTGGACGCGCGACTTTGGATCGCGCTGTGCGGCGGCCTGCAACGCCGCGATTCTCAGCTGGCCATCGAAGTCGACGGCCGGCTCGCGGGCGGCATCGGCGTGAATTTCTACGGCGGCGAACGCCGGCTTACCGCGCACATCGGCTACTGGCTGGGGCGAACGTTTTGGGGACGCGGCATCGCGACGGCCGCATGCCGCGCGATGGCGGACCACGCGCTTGCGAATTTCGGTCTGGCGCGGCTCGAAACGACCGTCTACGCGCCCAACGTCGCCTCGGCGCGCGTCCTGGAAAAGGCCGGATTCGTGCGCGAAGGCA
>PMFP01000113.1:6766-8943 GCA_003155175.1 Vulcanimicrobiota bacterium | reverse complement strand
CAAGCTCAGGATGACACTGTGGCGGCTCCATGACACGCGGGGGCCGGCGGTATCGAGTTAGATTGCGTGCTGGGCTTTTGGTAAACCGCGCTGTTGAGGCCGACTTAACAGGTGCGACAAAAACGGCACGTGCATATGGGTCGGGAAGCCCGTCACTGATACAAAAGCCGCTTGGTTGTTTTCGGTTTCTTCGCGAGAAAGGGCTGGGCCCACCCTAGCGTTAAGGCTAGACAAAACTACTGCATCTCCGGAGGAACCTCGATCTTGAATCTCGCGATACGCGGACGGGCTCCGTACAAAGCCCTGCTGTGCGCCCTGACTTTCGCAGCGTTTGCCGGCCAGACGGCCGTGGCGCGCGCCCAAGACGCCGCCCCGGCGCCGTCGGCGAGTCCGGCCGCGACGCAGGCTCCGGCGGACGGCCAGATGACGCCCATGGATCGCCAGTACGACGGAAAACTGCACGGCACGATTACGCCCTACGTCTGGCTTCCGACGCTGCACCAGAACTTGCAGTATACGCTGCCGACGCTTCCACAGCACACCGGAGGCACGTTCCAAAAGGACTTGCAAGTCGGGCCCAGCGATTATTTGGCGAAAATCAACTCGACGATCATGTTCTCGGCCAGCGCGCGTCAGGGTTTGGGATTCGTCTTCGGCGATTACATCTACACGAATCTCTCCACCAATAGCAACATCGTGACGTCCATTACCGGGCCGCTCGGCCACGTCACCATACCGGTGCACGTCTCGACGAGCTCGCGTCTGGCATCGTCCATCTGGGAGCTTGCCGGCGGTTTCACGCTCGCGCACGGGCACTCCGCCGATCTCAACTTCTTCGCGGGCTGGCGCCAATTCCCGATCAATCTGACGCTGGGTTACAACGCCACGCTCGGACAACATGGACTCATCGCGCCGTCCGGTACGCTCACGCTCAACAGGTCATTTGGGAACTTCATCTACGGTCTTCAGGGGAAGGCGTACTTCGATAACGCCCGCTGGTTCGTCCCGTACTACGTCGATTTCGGCGCGGGCAACGAAGTACAATCGTGGCAAGGATACGTGGGCGCAGGCTACCAGTTCCCTCACGGCCAGTCGCTGCTGCTTACGTACCGCAACCTGAGTTACTACGGATTTGCACTCGAGCCGCCGATTCAACTGCAGAGAGTATCCCTCGGCGGACCGCTGCTCGGCTACACGATGAACCTCTAGTACGGTCTCGGTTCCCGGCGACGCAGCCGGGGCCGTCACCCTCGAACGCGCGGGCGGGTCCAGTGGGACCGGCTCGCGCGTTTCTTTTGGCCCGGGCTTGACTTTATGTATTAGTTAAAGTAAACTTCGGTTAAGTTAAAAAACTCGTTATCTGATGCTGATCACCTGCTCCGTCCTTCGACAGGCTCAGGATGACACTGACAGATTGCGCTCGCCGACAGGCTCTTAGCCGGAGATTTACCGATGACCAAAGCTGCGTTGCCCGCCTCCGCCGTCGTGACCCGGATCGTCGTCTTGGTGCTGGGGCTCGCCCTGTTTTTCGACCAGGCCGGGGCCTTGCAGATGCTCCATCTCGAAGGCGCAGGCCCCGGGGTCATGATGACGCCCGTCTATTGGGTGAGCCTGTTGGCGCCGGTTTTCTACCTGGCGGCGCTGTGGGCGGCCTCAAACGTGTTCGTCCGCATGGCCAACGGCGAGGCATTCGGTGAGGCCATGGTCCGGGGGCTACGGGAAATCGGCTTCTGCCTGATGATCGGCGCGTTTTGCGCGGCGGTGGTGACGCCGAGTCTGGTCTATCTGATCGGGAACCGGTTCACCGAAATGCGCGGCGCGCAGTTCGATCTCGGCGTCGAGAACGTGACCCTCGCTTTGGTCGGGACCGTACTCGTCGCGCTGGCGCGCGAGGGGCAGAAACTCAAATCGAATCTGGACGAGTTCGTCTGATGCCCGTGCGCGTTACGTTGGACGTCATGCTGGCGCGCCGCAAGATGCGCGCGCGCGACGTCGCCGAGCGGATCGGCCTTTCGGAAACGCAGCTCAGTCTGCTGCGAACGGGGAAGGTGCGAGGGATGCGCTTCGACACGTTATCGAAACTCTGTCTCGTTCTCGACTGCGCGCCGGGAGATCTCCTCGAGTACGATCGCGACGACGCGGACCTGAACTCGAAAGACGAGTGAAGCCAAGCCCAC
>PMFP01000113.1:0-6695 GCA_003155175.1 Vulcanimicrobiota bacterium | reverse complement strand
TCTCGCCTTCGTAGAACCAGTAGGTTCCCATGCCCGGCATCGTCATTTGCGCGATGCCGAGGCCAAAGCCGCGCGGATCTTTGGCCGACGTGCTCGCGACGGGTTTGCCGCTTGCGAGCGAGACGATGCGTTCCATGTCGGCGCGCTGCTGCCGCGCGAGGAGCGGTCCGTCGAAGAGCGCGCGCACCCAGTGCGTTACCTCGTCGGGCGTGCCGACGATGCCACCGGCGCCTTGCAGCCACGAGACGCTCAAATCGCGTACGCTCTTGCCGTAGAGGGGCTGCAGCCCGGCGTTGATCGCGTCGTGGCTAGCAAAGTAGCCGTCGACCATGCGCGAGCGCACGGTGGGCGGGTACATGTTGATTTCGAAGAACGAGTTGGTGAGATGCTCGCGTGCGATGAGTTGGTCGCGGACGAGGTCGTCGAAGGCTANNGCCGCTCGCGCGCTGCGCGATCATCTGCGAAAGAATGTATGCGGTGTTGGAATAGTACCAGCCCTTCTCGAAGGCCGGCGCGTGCCCCGGTGCAGGATAGACGAACGAGACGAGCTGAGCGGCGCTAAAGAAGTGCATCGGATCTTTGGCGAAGGCGCGCTGGAACCGTTGGTTGTTGTCGTAGGTCTCGATGCCGCTGGTCATATCCAACAAGCGGCGAATCGTAACGTCTTTCCAGGCGGGATACTGCGGGAGCCATTTGCCGACGGTGTCGTCGAGGCTGAGCTTGCCCGCCGCAGCGAGATGGAGGATTGCGACGGACGTGAACGACTTGGTGATGCTGCCGATTTGGAACAAACTCGCCGGCGTGACCTTGCCGCCGCCTCCNNAAGGCCGTTTGCAGCGCAGCGTCCTTCGCGGGGGCGGATGCCGCCGGAACTGCGGCGCTTGACGCCGCGCCGCTCGATGCGGCGGAGTTCGAACTGCCGCAGCCCGAGACGATCGCGCAAGCGGCGACGAGCGGAAGCATGGTCCGGCGCGCGCGATTCATAACGTCTCTCTTTCTGCGGTGGGGCGAGAATTACGTTGTGGGTTGTTTGGCCCAGACGTTCTTGAGCGTCGTGAGGGTCGAGCGCGGCGCGAGGGCGGTTCCCGGGGAGATGGCGTTTAAGCCGTACCAGGCTTCGTCGCGCGCGCATGCCGGATAACTGTCCACGACGTTCGCGTTGCCCCAATGCGTGCTTCGCGCGGCCGGATTGTCGGGGTTTTGCTTCCACCACTCGTCGGTCCACTCGAAGTAGAAGCCGCCCGACACGACGCCGTCGGATTTCCATCCTTGATAGAGCTGCGTGTTCGAGAACGTGACGAGATCGTTAAGGCCGGCCATCGAGATCTTGCCGGTCGCGGGCATCGGGGCGATGTCGGTGATCGCATAGGGCAAGCCGCCGGCGGGCTGGCACGCGCCGCTGCCGTCGGAAAGCGGATACTTGTACGTCTTGCCGATCGAGCCTTTGGGGTGCCAGCCGGCCGTCCCGCCGTACTCGGTGATCACGACGGGCTTGGTCGTGGTCGCGCGGATTTGCGCAAACAAGTCTCCCGTCTGCCCCGTGTACACGAAGCCCCGGCCGCGATAGACGTTGATGCCCCAGACGTCCACGGCCGCGCCGAATTTCTCGCCCTGCGAGAGCGTGTAATTGTTGTCGTCCACGTTCGAGGTCATCACGAGCTTGCTCTTGTCGCCGCCGTCGGCGAAGCCTTGCTTCGCCCGCTTGGCGATGATGTTGAAGTTGTTCCAGTACGTCGCGTTGCTGGGAATGCCGCACTGGGGATCCGTGGCTTGGTTGCAGGGGTTGATTTCGTTCGAGATCGTGACGCCGAGGACGGCCGGATTGGTCGCGTACTTCTTGTCGAGGTTGTAGTACTGCGTGGCGAGATCGTTCGCGCAGCCCGTGCTATTCAGGCACGTCGCGCCGAAATGGATCGAGAAGACGACGAAGATCGGTTTGCTGTTGTTGTTCCAGAGCGCTTTGAGCGCGTTGTCGATCGGGCCGTTGACGTTGGGGTCCACGTTGTAGACGTGGATGGCGTTCACGCCCATGGCGCGCAGCAAGGGAATGTCGCGCTGCCAGATGGCGGCATTTCCGCTTCCCAGCGGATTGTTGTTGACGGGCTGGCCGACTTGCGTCGGTGAGTAGTCCATCCCGTGAATGAAGAACTTCAGTTTGCGCGATGCGAAAGGCTGGACGTTCGATTGGAGCGCGCCCGCGGTCGTGGCGGCGCTTTCCGATGTGGTCGGCACGTCGGAAATCTCGATGTCGCGCCCGACGACGTCGAAGTCGGTCTCGACGGGCGGCAACGTGCCTGCCGGCGGAAACGAGGGCACGAACGAGAGCTGCTGACCGCTCGGCGCGGTGCCTCCGCAGCCCGCCACGGCAAGCACGCAAGCCGCCAGGCCCGCAACACGCACGAAATTCGACACGCTTCTCACAAGAACGCCCCCTTTGGTCCTTAAACGACCGGACGACTCCCGAAGTTCCGCTCCGGAGGAGGCCATCCTCTCGGTGCGCGCGGGGCGCCCGGCCGGGAGGGCGAAGGATGCGCCAATGGCCGATTCGATTCAATCTGCGAACAACGCGGCGGACGCGGACGCGCGTCCGACGGGGACGGTGACGTTCTTGTTCGCCGATATCGAGGGAAGCACGCGGCGCTGGGAGAGCGATCCGGCCGCGATGCAGGAGGCACTTCGCGCACACGACGCCCTCATGCGCTCCGCGATCGAATCGCACGGCGGTTACGTGTTCAAGACCGTCGGCGACGAATTTTGCGCGGTGTTCACGCGGTCGCGCGATGCCATTGACGCCGCGCTCGACGCGCAGCGCGCGTTGCGAGCGGCTGATTTCGCGGGCGTCGGCGATCTGTGCGTGCGGATGGCGTTGCATACCGGTGAAGCCGACGAACGCGAGGGCGATTACTTCGGTCCGGCGCTCAATCGCACGGCGCGCTTGATGGCGATCGGGCACGGCGGGCAGATCCTGCTCTCCGGCGTCACGAACGCGCTCGTTCAGGGACAACTTCCGCAGCCGGTTATGCTCAAGGATTTGGGCTCGCATCGCCTTCGCGACCTCGCGCAGCCCGAGCAAGTCTTTCAACTCGGCGCGCCGGATCTGCCGGACGCCTTCCCGCCGCTGCGCTCGCTGGAAGCACTTCCGAACAACCTGCCCTTGCAACTGACGTCGCTGGTCGGTCGCGACGTGGACATCGCGGAAGTTTCCGCCTTGCTCGAAAAGTACCGGCTCGTGACGCTGACCGGTTCGGGCGGCGTGGGCAAGACGCGCGTCTGTCTGCAGGTCGGCGCCAATTTGCTCGAGCGTTTCGCCGACGGCGTCTGGTTCGTCGAGTTCGCGCCGATCGGCGATCCCGAACTCGTGACCAGCGCGATCGCCACGACGCTGAGCGTCCGGCTCCCCGGACAAGGCGATCCGCTCGCGGAACTGGTGGAATCGCTCAAGACGCAAGAGATGCTGTTGCTGTTCGACAACTGCGAGCATCTGGTCGGAGCGACGGCCGCCGCGGCGTCGGCGATCCTGCGCGGTTGTCCGAAAGTGAGGATCTTGGCGACGAGCCGACAGGGGCTGTCCATCAGCGGCGAAGCGGCGTATCGGATGCCGTCACTGGCCATTCCGGAGAACCTTGGCGCGGATTCCTTCGATGCCGAAACCGCGCTGTCGTACGGCTCGATCGAGCTGTTCGTCGAACGCGCGAAGGCCGCCGACGCGCGCTTCGTGCTGACCGACGAGATTGCGCCCGTCGTGGCGGACATCTGCCGGCGACTCGACGGCATGGCGTTCGCGATCGAACTGGCCGCCGCGCGCTTGACGATTCTCAAGCCGCAAGAGCTGCGAACGCGGCTCGATCAGCGGTTTCGCGTCCTCACCGGCGGAAGCCGCGACGCGCTGCCGCGACAGCAGACGCTGCGCGCCCTGATCGACTGGAGCCACGATCTCCTCGACGAGCGCGAGCAGAAGCTGTTCCGGCANNAGCCGACGAACTCGACGTCCTCGACCTCCTGGCGTCGCTGGCCGACAAGTCGCTGATCGTGGCGGAGCGCTCCGGCGACCAAACCCGGTATCGCCTGCTGGAATCCACGCGCGCGTACGCGCTCGAGAAGATACTGGCAGCCGGCGAGCGCGCCGATTTGGGCGCGCGGCACTTCGCGTATCTGCGCACGCTCTTCGAGCGCACGGCGGCTTCGTTCGAGGAGAGTCCGCGCGACGCCACCCTGATCGCGCTGGCCGTCGAGCTCGAGGATTTTCGCGCGGCGCTGGATTGGGCGGAAAGCAACGATCCTCCGGGGGGCGCCGACTTGCTGACGGCAACCACGTTGTTTATACGGCTGGATCTGCATCGCGAAGGCATCGAACGCGCGCGGCGTTTTGCGGCGTTGCTCGACGGCGCCGACGCACGCCGGCTGGCGCGGCTGTGGATCAACGTCTCGGCGTGCGAAACGGGACGCTACGCGCACAATCGGGCGCTGGCTTCCGCGCGACAAGCGATCGTCTTCGCGCGGGCGTCNNCGGCCGCGCTGGCGGAGGTCGAGGGGTTCGACTTGACGCCGCGGCAACGGCTCGAGAGCCTTAAGAGCCGCGCCTCCGTGGCGGGATTTTTGGGCGATCTTTCGCTCTCGAGCCAAGTCTACGAAGAGATGGGTGCGCTCCACCGGGCGCTGGGGAACGAGCGCGGCGAATTCACCGTGGCGGCGAACCTGGCCGAAATCGAACACGCGCGCGGCGAAACGCAGCGCGCCATCGCGTCGGCTCGCGACGCGCTCGCGTTGGCGGAACGCTTCCGGGAGTCGAACGCCATCGCGCTGCTCAATCAGAATCTCGCGGGGTATTGCCTCGCCGTGGACGAGCGGGAGGCTGCGCGAACGGCCGGCGAATCGGTGCTCCGTCACTACCTCAAGAGCGAGCCCGCGAATCCGCACGTTCCGGTCACGCTGGAACATCTGGCGCTCGCGCATGCGCTCGACGGCGATTTCGAACGCGCGGCGCGGCTCGAAGGCTACGTCAACCGGGCCTTACTCGACGTCGGCTATCCCCGCGAATTCACTGAGACCGTCACGCAGAAACGGCTCGACGGGCTCCTTCGCGAGCGGCTCGATGCGGCGGAGCTCGACGCGCTGTTCGCAGCCGGCGCGTTGCTTNNGGGAGGGCGGGTTCTTCGGCGGCGCCGATGTTCGGGGGTCCCGGTTGAGGGACGTCGTGCACGTCGTCGTCGGCGCGTGTGGTGACGCGGACGGCGATGGCGAAGGCGACGGCGACCAGCGCGGCGGCCAGGTACATCGGTGCGCCGAGCAGTTCGAGGTGTTTCCACTGGCCGGCGAAGAGCGCGAACACGAAGGTGAAGAGTCCGGGGCCGACGAGCATCGAGATGCCGCGCACGGCGCCGAGCGCGCCTTGCAGCTCGCCTTGCTCGGAGGCGCCGACGCGACGGGTCATGAGCGCTTGCGACGTCGGTCCGAAGAGCGCGAGCGCGCTCACCGGTACGGCGAGCAGAAACACGAGGCCGTTTTGGGATCCGAACATCACGTAACTCACGGCGGCGACGACCAGGCTGAAGAGCAAGATGCGACGCTCGCCGAAACGTTTCACGAGCGGGCCGACGAGAAACGCGGACGAGAGCGCGCCGCTGAGTCCGACGAGCATCAGCGTGAGGCCGATGGCGCGCGCGTCCCAGGCGAATTGCGCGATGCAGTAAAGCACCCAGATGTTGGGCAGGCACTCGTGCGCGATGTCGCCCACGAACGTGACCCACGTCAGACCGTAGAGTTCGCGGTGCGATTGCAACAAGTGGAGCGAACCGAGCGGGTTGGCGCGTTTCCAGTCAATGGTGGGCGTGCGCAGATTCTTGGGTAACGACTCGGGCAGCACGAGCAAGCCGTAGAGCGCGTTCACGGCGCTGAAAGCGGCCGCGATCCAGAACGGAAGCCGCGGATCCACGTTGCCGGCGAAGCCGCCGATGACCGGTCCGAGAATGAAGCCCAGGCCGAAGGCGCTGCCGAGGATGCCGTACGCTGCGGCGCGCTTCTCCGGATCGGTGACGTCGGCGATGTACGCGCTCGCCGTCGAGATGCTCGCGGTCGCGACGCCGGAGAGCACGCGTCCGAGGAAAAGCCACCACAGGTTGGGCGCGAGCGCCATGATGACGTAGTCGATCGCGGTGACGCCGTTGGAGAGCAAGATCACGGGACGGCGGCCGACGCGGTCGGAGAGCATGCCCAGCAGCGGCGAGCAGAAGAACTGCATCATCGCCCACACGGTGGCAAAGAGACCGATGTAGAGCGCGGCGTTGGCAAGATTGCCGCCGGTGAAGATCGCGACGAGCTTGGGCAAGACCGGCGCGATGATGCCGATCGCCATCATGTCGAGCAGCACGGTGACGAAGATGAAGCCCGTCGCGGCGCGGCCGGCGCGATTACCCTGCCGCATCGGACCACTCCCCAATCCAGAGCTCGAAGGCGCGGTCCACGCGCGCGCGATCGCCGCTTGCCGCGAGATCGAGAAGAAGGCCGCGGAACATCGCGAGCGTTACGGTCGCGATCGCGCGCGCGCGTTCCGGCGAGCAGCCGCGCCGCAACGGCGCGAGTTCGAGGAACGCAAGCCACTCCTCGACGGCGCGGTCGAGAAAGCCGGGGAAGCGCGTGCGGTCGTGCAGCGCGATGCCGTAGATTTCGAAGAACATGCGAAACGCGGGGCGCGCGTC
>PMFP01000015.1 GCA_003155175.1 Vulcanimicrobiota bacterium | reverse complement strand
GAGCCGCGTTCGCGGCTCGGAATGGCGGGACACGTTAGAGCTGATATATTGCGCTCGGCGTAGCGGCGGTCGCTCTTTCCCCCGTTGGCGTTAGGCGACGTGTTCGGTGTGGGCGAGCCAGAAGTCGAATGAGGCGCGGGCTTGAGCTTCGAGCATCGCGTCGCCGGGGATGACTTCGCGGCCCAGCGCTTTGCCTAAGACGGCACGATCGCCGTAGTTCGCGTCCATGATGACGTCCACGTGACGCAGCGATCGTCTCAGATCGCCGGGAAGTTCGATGCCCGGTGGAAGCGTGTTGACGACGGCTTCGGGTGCGCGCGCGTGCGGCCACGCACCTGCTTCGTAGCGCTCGCACAACGTCGCAACCTTCCCGGCGTCGCGTCCCCATACGAACGCGTACGCGTCGTTCTCTTGCAGCTGCGCCAAGAGGGCACGCGCCGTCGCGCCGGTTCCCAGAACGCCGACGCGTTTGAGCGAGACGGACTCGTCGAGTATCGCTTCGAGCGCTAAGCGCGCTCCGAGTCCGTCGGTGTTCGTTCCGAGGACCTCGGGCCCGAACAGCATCGTGTTGACGCAGCCGGCAAGTTCGGCTTCCTGCGTGAGCCGGACGCACGAACGCGCAGCTTCTTCCTTCAGCGGATACGTGACGTTGCAACCCGTGAAGCCGTCCTCTCGCAGGCGCGCGATGGTTCGAGCGCACGACTCGATCGAGACGCGAATCGTCACGTAACTTCCGTCGATACCGGCTTCGCGCATGAAGCGCTCGTGCAGACGCGGGCTGAGGCTGTGTTCGACCGGATCGCCGATCAAGGCCAACTTCATCAGGCGCCCCGCGACGGAAGCATCAAACGCTCGAAGAACCGGAAGACGCGCGTGAGCGCGAAATCCTTTGGTTCGATCGGCTCGGTCAAAATGGTGTAGAGACCGCAGAGTTTTCCGCCCAACACGTCCGTGAAGAGCTGATCGCCGACGACCGCGACGTTCTTGCGCGGCAAATTCAGGCGCTGCAGCGACCGAATAAAACCGAACGGTAGCGGTTTGAGGGCGTTGGGAATGCACTCGACGCCCAAACGGTCGGCAACCAGCGTTACGCGCTCGGTGAAATTGTTTGAAAGCATCACGATGCGAAAACCGCGCTCCTGAGCACGTTTGACCCAGGCCAGATGCTCCTCGCCCAGTTCGGTCTCCCGGAAGCCCAGGAGCGTGTTGTCCAGGTCCACGATCAGGCCGCGGATGCCCGCCGCCTCAAGCTCCTCGTGAGGCACGTCGTGCAGGCGGGGAGCGAAGCGATCCGGACCGAGCATGGAGCTCTCGTTGCACCGGATATCCCCGCTATCCTCGGATCTCTCCACCGGTGGAGCGGCGCGCCCGCAAGCCCTCCCCCGGTTTTTCCGTTTATGGACAGCCTGACCACAAGGAGTCCAACCCGGTCGCCCCAATATCTAGTAGCGAAGCGAGCAGCGTGGTACAATAGGTGCCTCGCGGTCTCGCCTTCCTAGTATCGAACAGGTGTTCGCTTTTAGGTCCGGAACCCTCACGATCCGATGCCGCCAAGGAGCCGCCCCATGAAATTCCGCCGCCTCTACTCCACCCCCGAAGACCGCTACGCCGGCGTCACGTTTGCCCCCAGAACGTCAAAGATCGTGAACCCCGACGGCTCGGTCATTTTTGAGGCGGCCGATATGATGGTGCCGGCTGCGTGGAGCCAGGTCGCGGTGGACGTCCTGGCCCAGAAGTATTGCCGCAAGGCCGGCATCCCGCACGCACTCAAAGCCGTGCCCGAAGACGGCGTCCCCGAATGGCTGTGGGCGTCGGTCCCGGACGACGAGCAGCTCGCCGGTATGGCACGCGGCGAGCAGTTCGGCGCCGAGCGCGACGCGCGGCAAGTCTTCAATCGCTTGGCCGGCTGCTGGACCTACTGGGCCTGGAAGCACGACTACTTCGACACTGAAGACGACGCCCGCATCTACTACGACGAGATGTGCGCGATGCTGGCACGTCAGATCGGCGCCCCGAACTCACCGCAATGGTTCAATACGGGCCTGCACTGGGCGTACGGAATCTCGGGCCCGGCGCAAGGTCACTGGTACGTCGACGGAAAGACCGCCGAGCTTACCCGCTCGACCAGTGCCTACGAGCATCCGGCTCCCCATGCGTGCTTCATCCAAAGTGTAGACGACGATCTCGTCAACGAGGGCGGCATCATGGATCTGTGGGTGCGGGAAGCGCGCATCTTTAAGTATGGCAGCGGGACCGGCTCCAACTTTTCCAAACTGCGCGGCTCCGGCGAAAAGCTCTCCGGAGGCGGAACGTCGTCGGGTCTCATGTCGTTTCTGCGCGTCGGGGATCGCGCGGCCGGCGCTATCAAATCCGGCGGCACGACGCGGCGCGCCGCAAAGATGGTCGTGTTGGACATCGACCATCCTGACATCGAGAAGTTCATCTCGTGGAAAGTTCACGAAGAGCAAAAAGTCGCCGACCTCGTCGCCGGCTCGCTCTCCGCGCAGAAAAACCTCAACGCGATCATGAAGGCCGCGCACGATCCGAACGCGGCCGAAGGCGCGCGGCTCGATCCCGCGTGCAACCCCGCGCTCAAGACGGCGCTCCGCCAGGCCCTCCAAGCGGGAATTCCGCAAGGCAGCATTCAGTACGCGCTCGATTTCGCGAAACAAGGCTATACGTCGCTCGAGATCGAGACCTACGACGTGAACTGGGACGGGGAAGCCTACGGAACCGTCTCGGGTCAGAATTCCAACAATTCGGTTCGCATCTCCAACGACTTCTTCGCCAAACTCGACGCCGGCGAGAACTTCGATCTCATCCGGCGCACGGACGGCGGCGTTGCAAAATCGGTTCCGACCGGCGAACTCTGGGAAAAGATCGCGGTTGCGGCATGGCAATGCGCCGACCCTGGCGTTCAATACGACACCACCATCAACGAGTGGCACACGTGCCAAGCCGACGGCCGCATTAACGCCAGCAACCCCTGCGTTACCGGCGAGACGCTGGTCGCCACGGCCGACGGGCCGCAACGGATCGCTTCGCTGGTAGGGAAAGCCGCATTCGTTCTAGGCGCCGACGGCAAGCCGCATTTCGTCAACCGGATCTTCCCGACGGGCGAAAAGCCTGTCTTTCGGCTGACGACCGATGCGGGCTACGAAGTGACGCTCACCGCCGACCACAAGGTCTGGACGGAGAATCGCGGCGACGTGCCGGCTTGCGAGCTCGCGCGCGAGGACGTCGTGCGCCTGATCGGCTCGGGCTTTGGTCCGCGCGGCCTCGACGAAGGGATCGCGTTCGGCGTCGGCCTGGCCGCGGGCGGAGGCTGCATCACCACCTCCGGCTCGCCGACCCTCGTCGTGAGCATGGGCGACGACGAGACCGAAGTGCTGGCCGACGTCGCGCGCGCGATCAACGGCGCCAAACAAGAGACGCTCAGCGACCGGCGCAGCCGCCGGCCCACGGCCGTCACGCGTCCGCAATCGGGTTCCGGCGCGCGCGTGAGCGTAAGCAACAAGCCCATCGTCGAGCGTTTCGCATCGTATGCCGTGCTCAATTGCGGCATCGCCGAAAAGCGCTTTACCGACGAGATCTACCAGCTCAACCGCCTTTCGGTCGCCGCAATCTTGCGCGGCCTCTTTACGGCGGAAGGCTCGATCGGCTCGAACCAAGCCGGGCAAGGCGAGATCGCGCTCACGTCCTCGTCGAGCGAACTGCTCGCGCAGGCGCAGCACCTTCTTCTCTCGTTCGGCATCCTCTCCGAGCGCAGCCCGAGCGAATCGAAGTTGCGCATCGCGGCCGAATCGCGCATCGCCTTCGGGCGTGAAATCGGCTTCCACTCCGCATCACCCAAGGCTCGCGCGTTTGCCGACCTTCTCTCGGCGGTCGAGCGCACGGATGCGCTTTCGATGGCCGACCGCTTCGCAACGCTCGAACCGGCCGGGACGCAGCCGGTCTACGATCTCACCGAGCACGACACCCATCACTTCGTCGCCAACGGCGTCGTCGTGCACAACTGCTCGGAGTACATGTTCCTGGACGACACCGCGTGTAATCTTGCCAGCCTCAACCTGGTCACGTTCCAGAACGGGAACGGCGAGTTCGACGCGGCGACGTTCGCGGAAGCCTGCCGCATTTGGACCTTCACCCTCGAAGTGAGCGTCCTGATGGCCCAGTTCCCCAGTCGCGTCATCGCACAGAAATCCTACGACTTCCGGACGCTCGGGCTCGGCTATGCCAACCTCGGCACGCTGCTCATGCGCATGGGACTCCCGTACGATTCGGAAGAGTCCTACGGCTGGTGCGCCGCAATTACCGCGCTGCTCACCGGCGCGGCCTACCGCTGCTCGGCCGAGATGGCGCGCCAGCTCGGCGCGTTTCCCCGCTATCGCGCCAACGCCGAACCCATGCTTCGCGTGATCCGCAACCACCGCCGCGCCGCCTATCAGGCACCGGCGACGGCCTTCGAGGGCTTGACGGTTTCTCCGACGACGCATCCTCCCACGCTCTTCACGCAGGCCACGTGGGCCCTCGCGCGCCGCGCGTGGGACGACGCCTTGGCCATCGGCGAGATCGCCGGTTTCCGCAACGCCCAGACGACGGTCATCGCGCCGACCGGAACGATCGGCCTGGTCATGGACTGCGACACGACGGGGATCGAGCCCGACTTCGCGCTGGTAAAGTTCAAGAAGCTGGCCGGCGGCGGTTACTTTAAGATCGTCAACCAGTCGGTCGAAGCGGCGCTGCGCCGCCTCGGCTACGCCGAAGAACAAATCGCCGCGATCGAAACGTACGCCAAAGGCACCGGCACGCTGGACGAGGCCCCGCACGTGAATCGCGCCACGCTCAAGGCCAAGGGCTTCGACGAGGAGACGCTCGCGCGCATCGAGCAGGCGCTTCCCGGCGCGTTCGAGCTCCCGTTCGTCTTCAACCGCTTCGTGCTCGGCGACACCTTCTGCATGGGTACGCTCGGCCTGACCGACGACCAGCTCTCGGACTGGAACTTCTCGATCCTTCGCGAGGGGCTCGGGTTTACGAATCAGCAGATCGAGGAAGCGTCGGCGCACATTTGCGGTCGCATGACGCTCGAAGGCGCGCCCTACCTCAACGACGAGCACCTGCCCGTCTTCGATTGCGCGACGCCGTGCGGCAAGTACGGTTCGCGCTACATCCGGCCGCTCGCGCACGTGGACATGATGGCTGCCGCGCAGCCGTTCATCTCCGGCTCGATCTCCAAGACGATCAACATGCCGCAGACGGCGTCGATCGCCGACGTGAAAGAAGCCTACCGGTATTCGTGGGAGCGCATGGTCAAGTCGGTCGCGCTCTATCGCGACGGTTCCAAGCTCTCGCAGCCGCTGGCCGCGAGCTACGACGTGGGCGGGGATTCCGGCGAAGACGAGGTGCTCGCGATGCAGCAGCCGTTCGCCACGCCGCTCCAAATCGCGGAAAAGATCGTCTACCGGTACATCGCCAAGCGCCGTCGCCTGCCGTTACGCCGCAGCGGGTACACGCAAAAGGCGATCATCGGCGGGCACAAAGTCTACCTCCGGACGGGCGAATACGACGGTGGCCAAATCGGCGAGATATTCATCGACATGCACAAAGAGGGCGCGGCCTTCCGCTCGTTGATGAACAACTTTGCCATCGCCGTTTCGCTCGGTCTGCAGCACGGCGTTCCGCTCGAGGAGTTCGTCGAGGCCTTCACCTTCACGCGCTTCGAGCCCAACGGACCGGTCGTGGGACATGAGAACATCAAGATGGCGACCTCGATCCTAGACTACATCTTCCGCGAACTCGCCGTGAGCTATCTCGGGCGTTACGATCTCGCGCACGTCCAGCCGAGCATGGAAATGGACGCGATGG
>PMFP01000126.1 GCA_003155175.1 Vulcanimicrobiota bacterium | reverse complement strand
GCTGAACGACCCGGTGGTGCCCATCGAGTGGGGACGCAATCAGCGGGGGATGCAGGCCGGCGACGTCCTTTCCGAGGAGGACGCTGCCAAGGCGCTGCGCGTGTGGCTGGGAGCCCGCGATGCCGCGGTAGCGCACGCGCGCGATTTGCTGGAGCTGAACGTGCACAAGCAAGTGCTCAACCGCGTTCTCGAGCCGTTTCTTTGGCATACCGTCATCGTGACGTCGACGGAGTGGGGCAATTTCTTCGAGCTGCGCTGCGCGCCGGCCGCGCAGCCCGAGATCCGTGCGGCGGCGATGGCGATGCGCCGGGCGCTCGACGCGAGCGTTCCGATTCCGGTCGCGATGGGCGCGTGGCATTTGCCGCTGGTTCTGGACGACGAGCGCGCGACGTTGCCGATCGAGATCCAGAAGAAGATCTCGGCGGCTCGCGCGGGCCGTGTCTCCTACCTCACGCACGGGGGAGTACGGGACGTCGAAAAGGACGTCGAACTTCACGATCGTCTGATGCGCGAGCGCCACCTCTCGCCGTTCGAGCACGTTGCCACGCCGGCGGCAGATACGGCGTTCCATGCAAACTTCCGCGGTTGGGTCCAAATGCGCGCGGAGATCGAATCGCGCGCGGCGGTTGCCGTCTAGAACTTAGGAGAGCAGCGCCCGCAGCGCGCGGGCGCCGATGACGTCGGCGGTGCGCGGCGCGTTGGCGAGAACGAAGAGGCCGGTCTTGGCCGGCGAACCCGAACCGGCCCAGCGCCCAAAGCCCATCCAGGAACTAAAGCCTTTGACGCCGCCGTTCTTGGTCAGAAAACGCACGGCGGGATTCCAAGGCGGGCTCGCATGAAACCAGCCCAGGCTCGTGGTTACCGGCGATCGCATCGACGAGGCGACGCACGCGGTCACGCCCGCCGCTTGGGGAGATTTCGTCGTCCAGGTCCAGGTCCGTTGCTGCTGCTCGATGAGCAGCGGCAGGTCCAGGCCGAGGACTCCCATGTTGTACCGGAGCCATCGAAGCATGTCGTTGCCGTTGCTCGCGAGGTTTCCGCCGCCGCCCATCGTGAGCCAGTTGGGGCCGCCGTAGTCTTGATCTTCGGGGAAGAGCGAGCCGCTGGCGTAGCCTGCCGGCAGGTCGTTGTAGGTTGACGGACTCCAGGGCCGCGACGCCGGCGACAGGCCGATGGCTCCGCCGAGTTCGGCGACGGCTTGCGCCCACTGCTCGGCTACCGGTTGGCTCGGCGACGAGACGCCCAGGGCCGCGAGTCCCATGAGGCCCCACGAGAAATTGGAGTAGGAGTAGTTCGCACCCGGCGCACACGCCGGGACCGACGGATGAGCGTTTAGCGACTGGAGCAGCGTCGCGAGGGTCGTCGCGTTGATGGTTTCATTCCACCAGATCGGCGGCGCGTTGTCCGTGGGGAATCCCGAGCTGTAATTTGCGAGATCGACGATGGGAACGTCGCGCAGGCGTTGCGGCAGAGGCGCCGTGATGCACTGGCCCAGCGTCTTGCCGTAGTCTTTCTGGCGCGCGGCGTAGATTCGCGAGGTAAAGCACTTCGTGTTGGAGCCGATGAGGAACGTCGTGTTTCCGTCCAACGTAATCCGGCGCGCGTGATCGCGTGCGGCGACCGGGGCGCCGCCGAAAACGAGAACGCCCTGGGGAGCGTCGGGCCGCACGACGCCGGCGACGATTGCCAGGTTGGCAAGCCGCGGGTTCTCCCGCACGTAGCCGTCGATGAGCCTTTGGAGCCTGGGCGCTTGCGCGGCCGCCGCCGCGCGCACGGGCGGCATGGCGGTTGCGGCGCCCGCGGCGCCGAGCCCGCGCACGAAGGCCGAACGCGAGATTCGGGTCATGCCAGCGGCGCCGGAACCGATCCGGTATACGTGATCGGGACGCCTTCCCGTTTGACGTCGTACGACAGCTGATAGTTGCCCTGCATGAACTCGGCACCGTCCGCGCGTTCGACGTACGTATAGCCGACGCGATGATGCTCGTCCATCATGGCCGAGAACGTCTTGCCGGCCGGATCGGTAACGCTGAGTTTGCGGATGTTGATTGCGTTCGAAGCGTGCGATACGACGACCAGTCGGCTGGGGCCGCGGCTACCCGGCTCGGCAGGACGCACGATGCGCACGTTCTTGACCGCGAGCTCCGGCACGCCGCCGGACGGCGCCGCGGTGAACTGCGGGTCCAGCAAGATTCCGGAGACGGGCTGCACCGTGCTCGGCCACATGATCATCGCGCAAGACTGGCCCGCGAAGAACGCGTCGTAGTCGTACCAGATGCGGCCGTTCCGTCCGAGGTCGTCGCTGCCGCCGGGATTCCAGGCGCTTCCGAAACTATTCTGTACCAGAAACGCGCCGTTCTTGCCCTTGGCGTCATCGAAGCCGAAAATCACCTGTCCGTGTCCGGAGCCGGTGATAAAGCCGTTCGGCGCGTAGTACACGCCGTTCGTGAGGGCCGGGGCGATCTTCCCGTAGCCCACGGGCACGAGGCCGGTGAACGCGATCGCGTGGCCGTGGCGCAACAAACTGCGAAACGTATCCAGAAAAACGGACTTCTGGTTCAGAATATTGAGGAAGCGTTTGTAACTTCCGACGATGAGGTTCGCTTCGCTCGGCCAGGGACGGCCGAGGTCGATGCCCTCGATGTACGAGCACATGCTGGTGACGGTGCTGTATCCATCGGGGTTGTACGGAACTTGAGCCGTATTGGGGCTGCCGGCGTCGACGAGGCGTTGGGCGTACGGCGTCGAGGCGGATCCCTTCNNCCACTGATACAGCCACGCAGCGCTGGGTTGATAGTTGGGGTCGGACGCGTCCCACTTGACTGCGCCGCCGAGCGTACGTGCCGCCGTGTAGGCGCCTAGACCGTAGCCGTAGGACTGGGCGATGCACGATCCGGGATCGCCCAACATCGTCGGCGTGCCTTGGGCCGCGACGGTCGGAAGGTTTCGCAGGATGGCTCGCGTTGCCGAACTCGGCGTCGCATTGGTCACCGCGATGAAGGTGTTGTCGAGGATGCTCGGTTCGAGCGCGTCCTGCGTCGCCTCGAGCGCGGCGTCCGGGATC
>PMFP01000008.1 GCA_003155175.1 Vulcanimicrobiota bacterium | reverse complement strand
AACATCCAGCATCTCGACTCGGTCGCACCGACGGCCGAGGCGCTCATCGGATACCCCGTGCGCGAGATCGTCCCAAAGTCGTTTCTGAAAGCCGCCGACGAAGTGATCGCGCTGGACGCTTCGCCCGAGCTGCTGCGGAGCCGCCTCGAACGAGGCAAGATCGTTCGACCCGACGACGTCGAGCGCGCGCTCGCCGGTCCGTTCAAGGAACGCACGCTCACGATGCTGCGCGAGCTCTTGCTGCGCACCATCGACGGCTTGACGATTCCGACGCTCGCGCCGGCCAGCGCTTCGAGCGCGGTCCTGATCCTCACGCCCGGCGTCGATGCCGCGCGCCTGTTCCAACGCTGCTCGCCGATCGCGGCCGCGCTCGATTTGGCCGTCGAGATTCTGCCGAGCGGACGTTCCGACGTACCCGAGCTCGAGCGATTCGCGCACGAGCGCGACGTCGAACTGCTCGAACCACTGGATGCGCAACACCTCGACGTGGGCAAACTGCGCGCATCGCTTCTCTGCGTCCCCAAGGACAAGCTTGCGCGCCGCCTCGTCAACACCACGGTGGAGCGTGACGTCTTCGTCGCCGACGACACCCAGACGTACATTGCGAGTTCACTGCTGACGACGCCGCTCTCGGGAACGATCGCGGACCGTCTCGGCGTGGGATACGGCAAGCTCACCGTCTACTTAGGCGCCGCGGCGGGTTCCGGTAAGACGTTCGCGATGCTAGACCGCGGCGCGCAGCTGAAGTCCGAGGGCGTCGACGTCGCGATCGGCCTGGTCGAGACCCACGGCCGGAAAGACACCGAGGCCATGATCGGCGATCTCGAGATCGTTCCGCGCAAAAAGATCGTCGCCGCCGGCATCACCTATACCGAGATGGACCGCGAAGCCGTGCTGGCGCGGCACCCCAAGGTCGCGCTCGTCGACGAATTGGCGCACACCAACGCGCCGGGGTCGCTCGCGCCCAAACGCTATCTCGACGTCCTGGCGTTCTTGCGAGCCGGGATCGACGTCATCACGACGCTCAACGTACAGCATCTCGAAGCCCTCAACGACGCCGTACACCGGTTGACCGGAACGACCGTGCGCGAAACGCTGCCCGACGGCATCTTGCCGCTTGCCGACGAAGTGATCCTCATCGACGTGACGCCGGAGACGCTCCGCGAGCGCTTGCGCGCCGGGAAGATCTACCCGCCCGAGCGCATCGAGACCGCGCTGGCGAACTTCTTCCGCATCGAGAACCTGTCGTCGCTGCGCGAGCTGGCGCTGCGCGAAGCGATCCGCGCCGACACGAGGGAACGGATTTCCGCTCCCTTCGAACGGCTGTTGCTCAGCGTCGTGGCGCGCGACGACGACGTCGCGTTGATTCGCCGCGCGAGCCGCCTGGCGGCACGTCTCGAGATCGACTTTACGATCTGCCACGTCGCCGAAACGCGGGACAAGGTCGACCCCGCTAAGATCGCCGAGTTCGAGACGATCGCGCGGGCAATCAACGCCCAGTGGTTCGACGAGCGCGCGGCCGATGCCCCGCGGCGGCTCATCGAGATCGCGCGCACGCGTCCCGAAACGACGATCGCGGTGGGGGGAACCCAGCGCCGTCCGCGCTGGCCGCAACGCGATGCGTTCGCGCGCCGCTTGCTGGACGCCGGCGCGCGTGAANNGCCTAGCGCAGAGCGTCCAATGCGAGATTCAACTGCAGGACGTTCACCCGCGGCTCTCCCAGGAAACCGAGCTCGCGCCCTTGCACGTGGCGAGCCACCAGCGCGTCGATCGTTGCCAGCGGCAGGCGGCGCGCCGCCGCTACCCGCGGCGCCTGATAGTATGCGGCCTCGGGACTGATGTCGGGATCGATTCCGCTTGCGCTCGACGTTACGAGATCCATCGGAATCGGCACCGTCGCGTTCGGGTTTGCCTTTTTCAAGGCCGCGATCGTCGTCCGCGTGGCGTCGATCAACTTCTTCGAGCTCGGGCCGAGGTTCGTTCCGCCCGTCGCGGTCGGATCGTAACCCTTGCTGCCGGCGGCGGACGGACGGCCCTGAAAATACTGCGGCCGCGTCCAGAGCTGACCGATCAGTTCCGAGCCCACCGCCTTACCGCCAACCATGACCAACGAGCCGTTGGCCTGGTGCGGGAACGCGAGTTGGGCGATGCCGGTCATCGCTAAGGGATAGATCAAGCCTAGCAGCACGACCGTTACGACGGTCATCCGCAACGCTACTCCCATGTGTCGAATCATCTCTCTTATCCTTACGTCAAGTGCAGCGCGCTAAGAATCATGTCGATGAGCTTGATGCCGATGAACGGAGCCACGATCCCGCCTAAACCGTACAGCAGCACGTTGTCGCGGAGCACCGCGTTGGCGCCCTTGGGCTCGTATTTTACGCCTCGCAACGCTAGCGGGATCAACGCGACGATGATCAGGGCGTTGAAGATGANNATCGAGAACGTCGTCAGCGCGCCGCGCGTCATCAAGAGCTGTTTGCCGATCTCGACGACTTCGATGAGTTTCGTGGGGTCCGAATCGAGATCCACCATATTGGCGGCTTCCTTGGCGGCCTGCGTACCCGAGTTCATCGCTACCCCGACGTCCGCTTGGGCGAGCGCGGGCGCGTCGT
>PMFP01000159.1 GCA_003155175.1 Vulcanimicrobiota bacterium | reverse complement strand
CAACTACTGGGGCGGCGGATTCTGGGGCGCGCTCGCGATCAGCGCGACGACCGCGGCCATCTACGGATCCATCGTCTACAACAATACGACGTACCGGTCGTATCAGATCCAGTCGAGCAGCCCGGGATACACGCTCCTGAGCAACTACGGTCTCCAGCAAGTCCAGTGCGGACCGCCGGGACTCGTGGTCATGTTCGGTCCGAACAACAGCGTGATCTGCGCGAATCCGAACGCCAACGTGGCGGCCGGCAGCTACGACATCGATTCGCAAACGCTCTCGCTGGTATCGCGCTAGCGTGACAACCCGATGGGCGGCCTCGCTCATCCTCGCGTCGGCCGTGGCCGTCCCCCTTGCGGGGGCGGCCGCGACGACGCCGATTTCGACGATCGTGGCCCAGCCCTCGACGTTCTATGGAAAGCCGGTTGACGTGAGCGGCACCATCTCGAACGTCGCGAACAAAATCTCGCACAAGGGCAATCCCTACACGGTCTTCTCGCTCTGCGCGGGCCAATGCGTCGAGGTGTTCGCCTTCGGAACGCCCGCCATCCACAACGGACAGCACGTCACCGTCCACGGCACCTTCGAAGGCGTGCGCCATACGGGCGGCATCTACTACAAGAACGTCATCGACGCCGACGCCGGAACGCTCTAACCGCCGCGCGGGGAGCTACAGCTCCCAACGCCAGGCGTCCCAGGTCTCCACGAACGGATTGGGGTCGAAGTTTCGCAGCCGGTCGCTCACGATGTGGACGTCGCGCGGCCACCACAGCGGAATCTGCGGCAGGTCGCGCTCGAGCGTCTCCTCGATCCGCGCGTACGCGGCTCGGCGCGCGGAGCGGTCGTAGGATGCCGTCGCGATCGCCTGCAATCGGTCCATCTCCGGCGTGCAATAGTGCGCCATGTTAAAGCCGTTCGGCGGAATGCCGGCGCACGCGTACTCAGCCGAGTTATCCGGCTCGGGCCCGTTGAGAATGCGCCCGAGCAGCACGTCGAACCGGCCGGTCGCCATGATTCCGCCCAACGACGCCGGTGCCGTGAGCAGTTCGTTCGGATATCCTTTGGGCTCGAGCGCGATGCCGACGCTCGCGAGCGAGCCTTGCAGCACGACGACCGTCTTGCGCGCCGTTTGGTCGCCTACGTTGTACGCGATCTCCAGCCGCAACGGATTTTGCGGCTTCCATCCCCCCTGCGCGAGCAAGGCGCGCGCTCGCGCCGGGTCGTGCGGCGACGGTGCGAGCTGCGGCGACGCCCAGAGAAACGAGGGCAGGTCTTGCGTTGCCGGCAGCGCCGTGCCGCCGGTGAGTTCGCGCGCCATCGCCGGCTTGTCGATCGCCAGCTCCACCGCGCGGCGTACGCGAAGATCTTGCACGGCCGGCCGCGTCATGTTGAACGTGATGCCGTACCACCGGTTCTGCGGAACGAGCACGACGTGGTAGCCGGGAATTCGGCGAGCCTGCGCGACGGACGCCGGGCTCAGCTCCGCGGCCCAGTCGACCTCGTTGGTGCTCGCCATCGTCAGCGACGTCTGCTCGTCGTGCGTGAACAGAATCACGACGTGCGCGATATGCGGGCGCCCTTGGAAGTACGCGGGGTTCGCGTCG
Organism: Vulcanimicrobiota bacterium; assembly: GCA_003155175.1. Taxonomy (GTDB): domain Bacteria; phylum Vulcanimicrobiota; class Vulcanimicrobiia; order Vulcanimicrobiales; family Vulcanimicrobiaceae; genus Hemerobacter; species Hemerobacter limicola. The sequence continues at coordinate 4,035 of PMFP01000159.1, read as the reverse complement.
AGCTCGATGCGGTCGCCGCGACGCCACGCCGTGACGCGAAAGGGTCCGGTTCCAACCGGAAGCGCGCTGAACGGAACCGTGTTGAGTGACGCGTAGTGCGCGAGCAGATGGCGCGGCAAGATGCCGAACGGCACGTTCGCGTCGCCGAAGAACGTGGACACGATCGGCGAGTACGCGTGCTTGAGCCGCAAACGCACCGTATACGGATCCGGCGTCTCGAGGCTCTCGACGTCATCGTATCCGAAGCGGCTGACCACGTCGTTGGCGGGATTCATCACTTGAGCGAACGTGTACGCCACGTCGGCGCTGGTGAACGGCGCGCCGTCTTGCCATTTCACGCCGCGGCGCAGATGGAATACGATCGTCTTGCCGTCGGCGGAGACGTCGCCGTTCTCCCGGCTGGGCACGCGCAGCGCGAGGATCGGGACGATCCGGTTCCCGGACGGATCGAACGACGTCAGCGGATCGCTGAACAGGCGATCGATCACCATCTCCTGGCCGTTCTGCATGGCAATCGGGTTGAGCGAATGCGGTTCGGTCGAAAACGCCGCGCGAAGCGTGTCGTCGGGCGCGGAGGCGTGCGAGCACGCGACGAGCAGGCCGAGCGCCAGAAACCCTAAGCGGCGAAGCCTCAAAGCGTGCGGCCGGCCCGGGCGCCTTCCGCGATCGCTGTTCGCAAGTGACGCGGTGCGAAGGCGTCGCCGATCAGATGCGCGTCCCCGTCGCCGTGCCGCGCGACGTAGGTTTCGTAGAGAGCGTCGTCACCCCGGCCGCCCGATGCGAAGACGACCGCATCGGCGCGAATCTCGCGTTCGGTACCGGTCAGCACGTGCCGCAAGACGACCGCCCCCTTCTCCACCCGCACCGGCGCGTGCAGCGGCGTGATCGCGACGCCCTTGCGAACCAGCCGTTCGTAGAGCGGCGCCCGCAGCGTCGTTCCGATCGTTTCGCCCAAACTGTACTGGCGCGTGACGATCTCGACCTCGCAGCCGGCGTCGGCGAGAAAGTCCGCGGTCTTCGGACCGGGCGTATAGCCGGTCTCGTCCAGCACGACGCAGCGGCCGCTGGGGCGCGCCTGCCCGGAAAGCACGTCGGCAACGGTACACGCGTTCGCGTCTTCGGAAATCGGAAGGTACGGCGTGCGCGCGGTCGCTCCGGTCGCGAACACGACCGCTTGCGCGCCGAGTGCCTCGAGATCGTCCGCCGAAACGGTGCGTCCGGCCTTCACCGTCACGCCTTGCCTCACCAGATCGGCCGAAAGCCAATCTACGATCGAGCGGTAGTTCTGCCAAGCCGGCGCGCGGCTTGCGATCAGAATCGCGCCGCCCAGTTCCTTTTCGCGCTCGTAGAGCGTCACCTCGTGGCCGCGCTGTGCCGCAATGCGCGCCGCTTCCATGCCTGCCGGGCCCCCGCCGACCACCGCAACACGTTTCTTCACAAACGCCGGCTCGATCGCGCCCCACTCCAGCTCGCGGCCGATCGTCGCATTCTGCACGCACGCGACCGGCAAGCCGAAGTAGAGCCGGTCGATGCACCCTTCGTTCGATCCCATGCAAGAGCGGATCTCGACGGCACGCCCCTCGCGCGCCTTGCGCGGCATCTCCGGGTCGGCAATCATCGCGCGCGTCATGCCGATCGCGTCCGCAGCGCCGGAGGCGAGCACCGCTTCGGCCTCTTCCGGCTTGGTGATGCGCCCGGTCACGATCACGGCGGCGCCCACGCGCTCGCGCACGCGCGCCGCGAGATCCACGAACGTCTTTCGTTCGAAGTACGCCGACGGAATGTTGTAAGCGCGCGCGGCGTACCCCTCGATCGTGCCGCCCGTCACCGTGAAGTAGTCGAGCGTTCCCGTTCGGTCCAGGCGCTCGACGATGTCGAGCAGATCCTCAGGTGTGAGCCCCGGCGTCATGCGATCGTCGGCCGAAACGCGCGCGCCGACGATGAAGTCCCGGCCGACCGCTTCGCGGATCGCTTCGAGCACCTCCAGCGAGAAACGCATGCGGTTCTCCAGCGAACCGCCGTAGCGGTCCGTCCGCTTGTTGATCGCCGGATTCCACATCTGGTCGGCGAGCTGGTCGTCGTAGAACGCGAGGTCGCAGCCGTCGTATCCGCACGACTGCAGGCGCTTGGCCGCCTTCGCGAAGTCGCGGATGATCCGCTCGATCTCGCGCACCGTCAGCACGTGCGGAATCTCCGGCGCGATCTCGCCCGACGTGTCGGACGGACCCCGTCCCGCGATGTCCACGTGCGTCGACGTCCGGCGCCCCATCGAGGTCACCTGCGAGAGCGCCAGCGCGCCGTGACGCCGAACGGCCTGCGCCGCTGCGCGCAATCCGGGCTCCGCCTCGTCCATCCACAGGTTGACGTGGTTGGAAGAAATCGGCGTGAGCTCGCTCGCGGCCGCGCTGCCGAACATCATCACCGTTCCGCATCCGCCGGCAGCCTTGGCTTCGTGATAGGCGACGAGCCGCGGCGAGGGGACGCCGTCAACCGCGAGATTCGTTCCGTGCGGCGTTGAGACGATGCGGTTCTTGGCCTGCCGCGAGCCGAACGAGACGGGGCTGAACAGTCGATCGAATGCCATGCGGCGCTTTTCGCCCTCCGCGGCAAAGCATCATGGCCGCACCGGGAAAAAACGGCGCGGGAAGGCTCTGAAGAGCCCGGACTTCACATCGTTGGAAACGTGACGCCGAATTTCTCCACGAGCAACAGCCGGATTCCGTACACGATCATCTGCACGGAGAGCGCGACCTGAAGGACGCCCATAACCGTGCTCAGGATCTGCAGTGGGAATCCGAGGACGCGCAGCAGCGTCCGCGCGAAGATCATCGCGACCAAATCCAGAGCCATGATTCCCATGAGAATCGCGACGATGCTCCACGAACTCTCGGGCATCAACGTGATAAGAAAAATCACCGCAGCAATACCGTACGGCGTGACGATATTCGGGACGAGTTCGCGAACCATCGCCTTCACCGGAGGGCCTGCAGCCGCGGTGGCGCCCTCCGGCTGCGCCGGCGGATGAACCACGGCGGCGGCGCCCTCGTGTTCCGTGTACGGCTTGAGCACCATCGACAACGCGACGAGAAAGAACAGAACCCCGCCGGCTAACGCCAGAGACCCCGGCGCGACGCCCCACTTGGCCAAAATACGCACGCCGACGAAGCTCGCGGCGATGACGGTCAAGGTTGCGAGGAGCGTGCCCTGAAGCGCCAGCGAGCGCCGCTCGGCTTCCGTGCTGGATTTCGTAATCTTCGCGAACGGGACCAACAACTTGATCGGCCCGAGCATAATGAAGAGAAACGTGAAGATCTCTTGCGGATCGAAACTAAAGAGTCCACCGGCGTGATGGTTCATGGCGTCAACTCCACGTTCATGACGGCGATTTTCCCGTCGAACGGGAACGGCGCGCGGTCGAAGTAATCGAGGGATACGGGAGAGCCCAAGTCGATCCCGACGTTGAGCGATTCGCTGGCCGAGAACGCAGCCGGCACGGTCCGTTTGACGTCGGCGCGCGCGACTTCCGCGCCGTCCACCAGCAGGCGGACGTCGGCGGGAGCCCCCGGCTTTGCGATCGTCGTCACGACTTCGACCTTGTGTTTGCCGGCCTTGAGCTTCTCTTTCGAGCGGGCGATGTAGCGTTCGATGATCATCATGTTGTATTCGTACACGAGCGTACCTTTGTCGAGATAGAGCGTNNGCCGCCGCCCGCGCCGCCCAGCGAGTACAGGACGCCCGATGCATTCTCCCCGGCGTCGATCTCCAGCGTAACGTGCGTGCTCTCGCGGCCCAGACCCGGAGCGGTGAACTCCGGCATGCGCGTGGTATCCGCGTCGAAACGCCAGCTGGTGTAGGGCGTCTTCGTCCGGTCTTCCGGATGAAGGCGCAGCCAGATGCCGGCTCCGATCGGGAAGACCTTGTTCGCCTCGGCCTCTTTGAGAAATAGTGCTTTCATCTTCTCCAGGCGCTCGGGCTCTTTGGCCGCCAGATCGTTCGCCTGCGAGAAGTCGTGTTCCAGGTCGTACAGTTCCCAGA
>PMFP01000137.1 GCA_003155175.1 Vulcanimicrobiota bacterium | reverse complement strand
AAGCTGTGGCCGATGCAGGCGTACTATTTGAAGCTGCGCAAAGAGCCGCCGCCGCACGGCACGTACAACCCGCTGCAGAAAGCCGCGTACACGACGATCCTCTTCGTGCTCACGCCGCTGGTCGTGCTTACCGGCCTCGCGCTCTCGCCCGGCATCGACGCGATCGCCAATCCGCTGACCGTCGTCTTCGGCGGCCGGCAGTTCGCGCGGCTCTGGCATTTCGCGGGGATGATCTTGCTCATCGGATTCTTCGCCGTGCACACATTCCAGGTCGCCACCCAAGGGGTCGTGAACCAGATGCGCTCGATGATCACCGGCTGGTATTCCTTGAGTCCCGGCGAGAAGACGGGCGTATGAAGCGTCGCATCTTTCTCGCCTCCTCCGTCGCCGCGGCGCTCGGCGGGTGCGCGCCGATCGGTACTGCGCTCAATGGAAACTCGAACGTGCAGCGCATCCTAGCGTCTGCCGAAAGCCTCGACCACGCGATCATCGGCACGCGCGGCCTCGCGCGCGAATACAAACCGGGCGACGTGGATCGCGACTTTCGCACCAACGGTTTCGCGACGCCGGGCACGTCGAGTTACGCAAGCCTGGTCCGCGACGGCTTCCGGTCGTACCGGCTCGTCGTGGACGGCGCGGTCGAGCGCCGCCACGTTTTCACGCTGGCGGAGTTGCACGCGATGCCGCACGTCACGCAGATCACGCGTCACGACTGCGTCGAGGGCTGGAGCGCGATCGGCCAGTGGAGCGGCGTTCGCCTGAGCGACGTGCTCGCGAAGGTTCAGCCGCGTGCCGACGCGCGCTACGTCGTCTTCCATTGCATGGATAGCGACGAGAGCGGGACGCCCTACTACGAAAGCCTCGACATGCATCAGGCCAATCACCCGCAAGCGCTGCTCGCCATGACGCTCAACGACGCGCCGCTCGATCCCGACCACGGCGCGCCGGTTCGCCTGCGCGTCCCGACCCAGCTCGGTTACAAGAGCGCCAAATGGGTCGGCCGGATCGAGGTCGTCGGCAGCTTCGCCAACATCTACTCCGGGCGCGGCGGCTACTGGGAGGACCAGGGCTACGAATGGTACGCGGGCATCTAGGCGAATAAACGCTCCCTCGACCTCGTCTTAGGGGAGTACCGTCTGATGCGGATTCGCGCGTTTCTTGCCGCCGTCGCCTTGGCGTCCCTCACCGCGCTNNGTGCAGAATCACCTCGTCTACATCGCGGGCGAGGCGATGCACAGCCAGTGGCACGCGGTGACGAGCAGGAAGCAAGTCGGCACGTACGCGGACAAGCCATTCTACCAGTGGTATCTCTCGATCTACGAGATCAACGGCTCGACGTACGAGCTCAAGTATCAGTCGCCCAAGAACGGACCGCCGCTCTCGGCCGTCTCGCATTCGAGCGACGGCAAGATGTGGTTCCCCACGCAGTCCATCTCGATCGTCGGCCAGGCCGAACTCATGCAGCCCGCCGTGCAGCAGCTCGTCGTCGCGTCCCACGAAACCGGCGCGGATTGCGGCACCGCGCTCGTTACCGTTCTCGGGACGAACCGCGCGGGGTCCATTTTCCCCGAGGTTTCCGTTCAAAACGCATGCGATTTGGACGCCAAGATCGTGAAGACGCCGTCGGGCGGAAGCGCCCTGCAGTTGACCGGTCCCTATTACAACTCCACCGCGGCGCTCTGCTGCCCGACCAAGACGAGCGCGACGGCAACCCTCACCTACGCCAACGGGACGTGGACCCAGAGTCCGAAGTACTTCACGGTCTACCCCGGAAAGTTTCCGCCCCACTAGCGCGACGCGCCCGGTTCCATGGGTGTAGGCAACTTGAAGGCTCCTACACGTTCTGGTAGGATCGAGGCATGGCTTCCGCTCTGACCAAGGCAAAGGCGCGCGACGACCGCTCCGGTGCGATGCTGGACGCGATCCGCGAGATTTTCGGACTGAGCGAGTCCGACCTGGCGGATCTTTTCCGCGTCAGGGCGCCCTCCGTCTACGGCTGGCGCGCCGCCGGTATCCCGGACGCGCGACGCGCGAGCGTGGAACGTATCTTGGATCTCGCGACCGTGCTCCGCCGGGAAATTAAAGCCACGCGGATTCCGCAGATCGTCCGCACCCCCGACGACTGGCTGGGCGGCAAGACGATCCTCGAGACGATCCGCGACGACGGCCCGGAGGCGGTCTACGCCTATCTGCATCGGCTCTTCGCGTACACCGGCGCGTGAGGCCGCCTTCAAAGAACTGCCCAAACTGCGGACGGTTCCACCTCGCGACCGACCGCCGGCCCGCGTAGTGCGTCACGCCACCCGGCGCGAATGAAATCCATCGCGAGATCGGGGACGTACTACCGCGTCTTCAAACCCGGGTGGGCCGATCCGCTCGACGCGAGCTTTTCCAAGCGCTTCGGCGCGCGCTGGAACGCGCCCGGTGCGTTCGGTGCGTTGTATCTCAACCAGACGATCGACGTGGCTGCGGCGAACGCGCGCAAGCAACATCTCGGCCGCGCCATCGGGCTTTTCGATTTGCTTCCGTCGCGCCGCCCGAGTTTGCTCGAAGTCGCGGTTCCGCGCAGCAGGCTGCTCGACGTCGTGACCGATGCGGGCATCGCAGCAGCCGGTCTGCCTGCCTCGTATCCGTTCGGCGTTTCGCACGCGCGCTGCCGCCCGGTCGGGAAACTCGCGTACGAATCACACGAATTTCGCGGGATCGCGTATCGCTCCGCCGCGGAATGCACGGCGACGTATTGGGTGGGAGAAGAACTCGCCTGGTTCGATGTCTCGCCGCCGCTTCAAGAGAGCGCGCCTCGCCGCGCGTTCAAGGACTGGTACCCACACCCGTTCCCGCGCTAGATCGCAGATGACCCCGTCTTCGCCGTCCTCGCGCGCGCTGTTCGGCCACCGGCCGTTCCTGTTGTTTTTTCTGGGGCGCGGGTTCTCCGAATTTGCGTACCAGATCACCGCCGTCGCCGTCGGCTGGCAGGTGTACGCGCTCACCCACAGCGCGCTCGACCTCGGGTTGGTGGGGCTGGCGCAATTCGTTCCGGCGGTGGCGCTTGCATTCGTGGCCGGACACGTCGCCGATCGCTACGACCGCGTGCGCATCGTGCAGATCTCGCAAGTCGCGCAGGCGCTGGTGGCGGCGTTTCTGGCGTGGGGCAGCTTCGCGGGGTGGCTGAGTGTGCCGCAGATTTTCGCGGCGGTCGCAATTCTGGGAGCCGCCGGCACGTTCGAGAGTCCGGCCCGCTCGGCGCTGCTGCCGGCGGTCGTGCCGGACGGCATGCTGCAACGCGGCGCCGCGGTCTCCACGGGTGCGTGGCAGCTCGCGATGGTCGCGGGGCCCGCGCTCGGCGGTCTCGCCTACGCGGTCGCACCGGTGACGCCGTACGCGATCATGGCGGCGCTGTGGCTGGTGTCGGGCATCTTCAGCGGCGCGATTCGCGTGGACCGCGCGCCGGCGGCCAGCGATCCGCCGACGCTGCGCGGCGTGTTCGCGGGCGTGGACTTCGTGCGGCACAACCCGGCGCTGCTCGGCGCGCTCTCGCTGGATCTTTTCGCGGTGCTGCTTGGCGGAGCGACCGCGTTGCTGCCGATCTACGCGCGCGACATCCTGCACACCGGACCGTGGGGGCTGGGCATCCTGCGCGGCGCGCCGGCGGTCGGCGCGTTGCTGATGACGATAGCGCTGGCTCGCCGCGCGTTCGACCGCCATGCCGGGCTGCGCATGTTTCAGGCCGTCATCGTCTTCGGCGTCGCCACCGTCGCGTTCGCGCTCTCGCATGCGATCTGGCTCTCGCTGCTCGCGC
>PMFP01000135.1:1627-2555 GCA_003155175.1 Vulcanimicrobiota bacterium | reverse complement strand
ACGATGTTCCTGATGTGGCTCGGCGAGCAGATCACGGACCGCGGCATCGGCAACGGCGTCTCGCTGATCATCTTCATCGGCATCGTGCTGCGCTTCCCGACGTACGTCACGAACACGTATTCGCTTACCAGCCAGGGCGGCGAGAGTCTTCTGAATCTGTTTCTCTACATCGCGATCGCGCTGGTCATCATCGTGTCCATCGTCTTCCTCTACCAAGGCCAGCGGCGCGTTCCGGTGCAGCAGGCCCGGCGGGTGGTGGGTCGCAAGATGTTCGCGGGACGCTCGACGTATATTCCGCTGCGCTTGAACAACGCCGGCGTGATCTCGATCATCTTCGCGATCTCGATCCTGCTGCTTCCGCAGCAGGCCCTCACCTGGTTCGCCCGCCCCGGCGCGACGGGCTGGGTCTCCGAAGTTTCGGCGTTCTTGAACCAGTACTTCAGCCCGAACGGCTTCCTCTACAACATCGTCTACTTCTTACTGGTCGTCGTCTTCACGTTCTTTTACAGTTCGATCGTTCTCAACACGCGCGACGTTGCCGACAACCTCAAGAAGTCGGGCTCGTTCATTCCCGGCATTCGGCCCGGCCAGCCGACGGTCGACTATCTCAACAAGATTTTGGTTCGCCTGACGACCGCTGCGGCGATTTACTTGGGCTTGCTGGCGGTTCTCCCCGGCGCGCTCCAGCGCGGCCTCTCGGTGACGAGCTTCTATCTCGGCTCGACGTCGCTCCTGATCGTCGTCGGCGTCGCGCTCGACACGATCAATCAGATCGAGGCGCGCCTGGCGATGCGAGACTACAAAGGATTCATCAAACGCTGATGATCTCCGACGTCGTGCTTCTGGGCGGACCCGGTGCGGGCAAGGGCACCCAAGCGCAAATTCTTCAGAAACGGTTCGGCTACCGCCAGATGTCCACCGGCGACCT
>PMFP01000135.1:0-1558 GCA_003155175.1 Vulcanimicrobiota bacterium | reverse complement strand
CCGAGCTGGAGTCGCGGCTGCTGGGCCGCTGGACCAACCCCCGCAACGGCCGGATCTACAACGAACGCACGAACCCGCCTCGAACGCCGGGCATCGACGACGAGGACGGCGGTCCGCTGGTTCAGCGCGAGGACGACAAACCCGATACGGTCGGAAAGCGGCTGGACGTCTTCGAAGCGCAGACGATGCCGCTGGTCGGCTTTTACCGCGACGGCGCCGCGAGCCGGCTGGTTCGCATCGACGCGTCGAGGCCGGTCGACGACGTGACCCACGACCTGCTCCACGCGCTGCAGATGGAGCACGCGCACGAATGACGGGTGCTGCATGGTTACGCTAAAGTCCGCGCGGGAGATCGAGACGATGCGCCGCAGCGGCCGCATTACGGCGACGGTCCTGTCGGAGTTGATGAAGGCGGCTCGCCCCGGCATCACCACCGGCGATCTCGATCGCCTGGCGGAGGACGGGATTCGCGAGCGCGGCGGCGTTCCAACGTTCAAAGGCTACCACGGCTTTACGGCCTCGATTTGCGCTTCGGTCAACGACGAGGTCGTTCACGGCATTCCCGGCGGGCGCGTCCTGCGCGAGGGCGATCTGCTCTCGATCGACATCGGCACGACCCTCGACGGTTACGTGAGCGACAGCGCCGTCACCGTTCCGATCGGGACTATCTCGCCGGAGGCCCGGAAATTGATGGACGTCACGCAAGAGTGCCTCATGGCCGGCATCGCCCAGATGCGCAAGGGCAACCACGTTGGGGACATCGGCGCCGCCGTCCAGCGGCACGCCGAGGCCCACGGCTACGGGGTCGTGCGGGAACTGGTGGGGCACGGCGTCGGCCGGGAGATGCACGAGGAGCCGCACGTGCCCAATTTCGGGCAGGCCGGAACGGGCATGGAGATGCGCCCCGGGCTGGTCCTGGCCATCGAACCGATGATCACCCAGGGCGACCGGCGGGTCGAGATCCTCAAGGACGGCTGGACAGTCGTCACCGCAGATGGTAAACTCGCAGCGCACTTCGAGCATACGATCGCCGTGACCGAAGACGGGCCGCGAATCCTCACGCTCCGGGATTTCGGGGAGCACCCTGACGCCGAGCAGTATCGGCCGGCGCAGGCGGCAACCGTATGAAAGGAGCGCTCTGATGGCGCGTAAGCGCGGGGGCCGGCGCCCGGCACGGGCGAAGGCGAGGGCCGACAAAGCGGCCAAGACGGCGACGCCGAAAGAAGAGGCGATCGAAGTCGAGGGGACGATCGTCGAGCCCCTTCCGAACGCGATGTTTCGCGTCGAACTCGCGAACGGGCACAAAGTGCTCGCTCACGTGTCGGGAAAGATCCGGATGAACTTCATCCGCATTCTGCCCGGAGACCGCGTTCTCGTGGAGCTCTCGCCGTACGATCTCACGCACGGCAGAATCACGTACCGCTACAAATAGTCTAAGAGCAAGAAGAGAAAATGAAAGTTCGTCCATCGGTTAAGAAAATCTGCGAGAAATGCAAGGTCATCCGGCGCCACGGTAAAGTCCGCGTGATCTGCGAAGTCAACCCCAAGCACAAACAGG
>PMFP01000055.1:47936-48122 GCA_003155175.1 Vulcanimicrobiota bacterium | reverse complement strand
CCGGCGTCGTCATCGCGTCGGCCGCCGTTTCGGATTGGCGCCCGGCGCACGCGTCGCCGCAGAAACTCAAGAAGACCGGCGAGGAACTCGCCGTCACGATGGAACGCACGCCGGACGTGCTGGCCGAGCTTGGCGAGAAGAAGGGCAAGACGTTTCTCGTCGGGTTCGCCGCCGAGACCGCCGACC
>PMFP01000055.1:34478-47894 GCA_003155175.1 Vulcanimicrobiota bacterium | reverse complement strand
AAACTGGGCTGCTTCTCCGACGGTCCGGACGCGCTGACGGAGAACTGGCGCGTCACGACCGACCGGCATCGCACGCCCGACGAGTACGGGATCTTCTTCACGCAACTCTTCGCGACCGGCGGCATCGACGCGAGCGCCATCGACGGCATCGCGATCGCCAGCGTCGTGCCGCAACTCGATGCGACGCTCGAACGCGCATGCTTGCGATATTTTAAGGTAAAGCCGGTCTTTCTTCACGCGCACGAGCAGTCGTTGATTCCCGTCGCCACGGCGCGCCCGAGCGAAGTCGGCGCGGACTTGATCGCGACGGCGATCGGCGGGCGCTTCCGTTACGGCGCGCCGCTGATCATCGTGAGCTACGGAACGGCGACCGTCTTCGCTGCGATCTCGCCCGCCGGCGCATATGCCGGCGTCGCGATCGCTCCGGGCATCAACATCTCGATCGACGCGCTGGTCGGACGAACGGCCAAACTCCCGCAGGTCGCGCTCGACGCTCCCGAGCGCGCGATGGGCCGCGACACCATCGAGGCGCTGCAGGCGGGCATCGTGTACGGCTTCGTGGGACAGACCGACGCGCTGGTCGGGCGCATGCGCGCGGAACTGGGCGTGGACGCCAAAGTCGTCGCCACGGGGGGCTTGGCCGACGTCGTCGCCCGCCACAGCGCGACGATCGACGCGGTGGACCCGCACTTGAGCTTGGTCGGGCTGCGCTTGTTCTTCGATAGCCCCCCAAGCGGCCGCGTGCTATAGTAGGGAGCGCCATGGCTCCCACCGTTCCCGCGCTCAAGATTCGCGATCTCGAAATCTGGCCGCCGCTCGTGCTCGCGCCGATGTCCGGCGTGACCAATCGCACCATGCGCGCGCTCTACAAGCCGTTTGGCCTGGGCCTCACGGTCACGGAGTTCGTCTCGTCCAACGCCCTCAAGTACGGCAGCAGGCGCACGATGGAGATGATCGACCAGCACGGCGTCGAGCAGCCGGTTTCGACCCAGCTCTGGGGCGACGACCCGGCGACGATGGCCGCGGCCGCCAAGGTCGTGCGCGAGTGCGGCGCCGACGTCGTGGACATCAACTTCGGGTGCCCGGCGCCGAAAGTGACCAAGACCAACGGCGGTTCGGCGTGCTTGCGCGATCCCGATTTGTGCGAAGCGATCATGCGCGCCGTCGTCGCCGCGGTGGACTGCCCGGTGACCATGAAGATGCGCCTCGGATGGAGCGAGAGCGACCTGGCCTACATGGACGTCGCGCGCCGCGCGCAGGACGCCGGCGTGCAAGCGGTGACGCTGCACGCGCGAACCGCCAAGCAATTCTATCGCGGGAACGCCGACTGGGAGCACATCGCACGCTTGAAGTCGGCGATCGACATCCCCGTCATCGGCAACGGCGATCTCGACGACGCCCATCTGGCGATGCGCCGGATGCGCGAGAGCGGCGTGGACGCGATCATGCTGGGCCGCGCGACGCTCGGCAATCCGTGGCTCATCTCGCAGATCCGCGACGTGATGGAAGGGCGCGAAGCGCGGCCGATGCCCTCGCAGGCCGACCGCTTGCGGTTTGCGATCGAACACTATCGCGCCATGCTGCGCGACTTGGGCGAGAAGCGCGCGGTTCCGCAGATGCGCAAGCACGTCGCGCTCTATCTCAAAGGCATGCCGGGCGCGGCCGTCTTGCGCGAGCGCATCATGCACCTCGATCGCGCGGACGATGCGATCGCCGTGATCGAGGAGACGATCGTCAAACTGGAATCCGAAGCGATGGTTGCGGCGTAGCCGTGATCGAATCTCGAGACGATCTCTACGGCGCCTCGTCGCCGGAGGCCCTCGCGCAAGAAGTTGCCGAGAACTACCGCGAGTTCGTCAACCCGCCGCTGGCGCGCGTCATGAAGATCTCCGGCTCGCCGATCGAAGTGCGCGCGCGCGGCTGCACCATCTGGGACAGCACGGGAAAGGCCTATTTGGATTTCGCGGGAGGGTACGGCGTCTTCACGTTGGGCCACAGCCACCCGCGCGTCGTCGCCGCCGTCAAATCTCAGCTCGATTTGATGGCGCTCTCGGGCAAGACGATGTTCAACGTGCTGCTGGGACGCGCGTCGCGGCGTCTGGCCGAACTCACCCCGGGCGACTTGCGCATCTCGTTCTGGTGCAACAGCGGAACCGAGGCGATCGAAGGCGCGATCAAATTGGCGCGCGCGGCGACCGGACGCGCGAAGATCGTTTCGACGCACGATGCGTTTCATGGAAAGACGCTCGGCGCGCTGAGCATTTCGGGACGCGAGACGTTCCGCGAGCCGTTTCGCCCGCTACTCGGCGACGTCGAGCGCGTCGCCTTCGGCGACGCCAGCGCGCTCGACGGGATGCTCGACGACGCGGCCGCGTTCGTGGTCGAACCGGTGCAGGGCGAAGGCGGCGTCAACGTTCCGCCGGAGGGTTATCTTGCGGCGGTGCGCGAGGCCTGCGACCGGTCCGGCGCGCTGTTTATCGCCGACGAAGTGCAGACCGGCCTCGGCCGCTGCGGCTACCGGTTCGGCTGCGATCGCGACGGCGTCGTACCCGACGTGATGACGCTGGCCAAAGGACTCTCGGGCGGCGTGATTCCCGTCGGTGCGTTCATCGCGCGCCCCGATGTGTGGAACCGCGCGTATCGCAAGGCGCCGCTGCTGCACACGTCCACCTTCGGCGGCAACGAGCTGGCGTGCGCGGCGGCCCTTGCCGCAATGGACGTGCTCGAAGAAGACGGCTTGGTCGCGAACGCGCGAGCCCGGGGCGAGCAGCTGTTGACCGGCGCGCGCGCGGTCGCGGCCGAATTTCCGAACGTCGTCGCGAGCGTGCGCGGGCTCGGGCTGCTGGTCGGGGTCGAACTGACGAACGAAGGGTACGGCGGATCCATCATCCCCGAGATGCTCAAAGCCGGGGTTACCGCGGCGTGGACGCTCAACCAGCAGCGCGTCATCCGGCTCGAGCCGCCGCTGGTGGTCACCGGGGACGAGGTCGGGCAGGCGCTGCGTGCGCTCCGTGCAGGGGTGGCAACCGCCTACCAGAACCTCGGCGTGCTTTAGGATTTATGCGGTAGGAATATATTAGGATTGCCTTACGTTGAGACGTCCATCGTCGTCGCCGCGCCGGCGCGCGCGGTTTACGAACTGGCCAAAGATCAGGAACGCTTCCCGCAGTTCATGCCGGACGTCGAGACCGTGCGCGTGCTCGAACGGCATTCCGACCGCGCCGTCTCGCGCTGGAAGACGCTGGTGGAAGAAGCGCCGATCGAATGGACCGAAGAGGATCTCTTCGACGACGAAGCGCTGCGCATCGACTACAAATTGCTCGAAGGCGACCTCGATAAGTTCGAGGGGGCGTGGACGTTCGAGGAGCGCGACGGCCTCACGCACGTGGTGCTCGGCGTTGACTACGACTTCGGCGTTCCGACGCTCGCCGAGCTCATCGGCCCCACGCTCGAACGCAAAGTCCGCGAGAACAGCGAGATGATGCTGGCCGCGCTCAAATCCGAGGCCGAGAAATCGTGAGCGACGCGCTGCCGAAGTTCTGCTTCGTGATCCATCCCGTCTCGCTCGAAGACGTGGCGCGGTACGAGCCGGGCGCCAAGGGCAAAGGCGAGCCGATCATCCGCAAGATCTTGGAATGGATGCCGCCGTGGGCGGCCGTCCACGTGACCGGCGTGCGCGCGCCGGACGGGCGCGAAACCGAAGGCTGGTTCATCGGCGCGCCGCTGATGCCCGAGCAGATGCTCGAACTGCCGCGCGAAGAAGTCTACAGCCGCATTCTGCGCGCCATCGAGATCGGGGCCGAACTCGGCGCGCAAGTCGCGGGGCTGGGCGCCTTCACCGGCGTCGTCGGCGACGCAGGCGTGACGATCAACGAGCGCTCGCCGATTCCCGTCACGACCGGAAACTCGCTCACCATCGTCGCCGGTTTGCAGAGTTTGTTTCGCGGCGCGCAGGAGATGGGCGTTGATCCGGCCGGCGCCACGGCGGTCGTCATCGGCGCGACCGGCTCGATCGGGAGCGCGTGCGTTCGCCTCATCGCACCGAAAGTAAAGCGCGTCATCCTCGTGGCGCGCAACGAGACGCGCTTGCGCAAGTTCCACGAGCAGATCGCGAGCGAACTGCCGTGCGAGTCGTCCTATACCACGGATCTGAGCGCGGCGGTTCGCCAGGCCGACCTCGTGCTCACCGCGACCTCGTCCACGCAGAACGTGATTCACCCCGAAGACCTGCGGCCCGGCGCGGTCGTGTGCGAGCTCTCGCTACCGCACGACGTCAGCCGCCGCGTCGCGCTGGAGCGCCCGGACGTGCTGGTTACCGAAGGCGGCAACATGCTCGTCCCCGGAGCGCCGCGTTTCTCGCGCGTGCGCGAGCCCGATCAGGAATTCGATTTAGGGCTGCCGCCGCGGACGGCACTGGCGTGCATGAGCGAGACGATGGTGCTGGCGCTCGAGCGGCGCTTCGAACCGTTCACGCTAGGACGCGGCATCAACCTCGACCGCGTCGTAGAGATGGAAGAGATGGCGGCTCGTTGCGGGTTCACGCTGGGCGGCATGCGATCGTTCGACGCCGCGATTACGACCGAGAAGATTGCCGCAACGCGCGAAGCCGCGGCGCGGCTGCGTTCGCAGGCCGCCGCCGGCGGCGAGAGGGTATCTCCGTGAAGAAGATCGTCTCGGTATCTCTGGGATCGAGCACCCGCGACCATCGCGCGGAGGTGGATTTGCTTGGCGAACGGTTCGACATCTCGCGCGTCGGCGTGGACGGCAAGCTCGACGCGGCCGTCCAGATGGTGCGCGAACTGGACGGCAAGGTGGACGCGATCGGTCTGGGCGGCATCGACGTCTACCTCTACGCCGGGGAGCGCCGCTACGCCATGCGCGATGGTCTCCGCCTGCTCGAGGCGGCGAAGATCACGCCGGTCGTGGACGGCAGCGGCCTGAAGAATACGCTCGAACGCGAGGCGGTGCGCTTCATGCGGGAAGACCTCGGGATCGACCTGCGCGGCAAGCACGTGCTGATGGTCAGCGCGCTGGACCGTTTCGGCATGGCCCAGGCCTTCGTCCAGGCGGGCGCCGACGTGCTCTTCGGGGATTTCATCTTCGCCTTGGATCTGGACAAGCCGGTGCGCGGCCTCAAAGAATTCGAGGAGTTGGCCGAGCGCTATCTGCCCGACGCCTGCAAACTGCCGTTCCAGTTCTTCTACCCCACCGGCAAGAAGCAAGAGAAGCCGCCGCAGCCCAAGTACCCGCAGTACTACGAGCAGGCCGAGATCGTCGCCGGCGACTTCCATTTCATGCGGCAGTTCATGCCCGAGCGTCTGGATGGGAAAATCATCTTGACGAATACGGTCACGCCTGAGAATATCGAGGAGCTGCGAAGCAGGGGTGTGAGGATGCTGATTACGACAACGCCCGATTTCGGCGGGCGCTCGTTCGGGACCAACGTCATCGAGGCGGCGCTTCTCGCCCTCCTGGGCAAGACGTGGAGCGAGGTCACGGCCGCCGACTACGAGCGGGTGATGCGCGAGCTCGATCTCAAGCCGCGCGTCGTCGACCTGCGTTGAACCACGACCGGCGCAAGCAGAATTGATGGACGAGCTGCCTCCGCAGCATCATTTGCCGCGCGTCCTCCGGTTTTTCGACATCTCGGTGCTCTCGTCGGCATCGATGGGCCCCGCCTACTCGCTCGCCTCTACGATGGGGCTTCTGGTCGTCGCGGTCGGCGCGGCGGCGCCGCTCACGCTCATCGTGCTCTCGGCGATCATGCTGTGCATCGCGATCTCGTTCGCGATGATGGCTCGCGTCGAACCGAGCGCGGGCTCCTCGTACACGTGGATCCGTTCGATGTTCGGCGACGGCGTCGGCGCGTACGGCGCGTGGCTGCTGATCCTCTCGAATTTTTTCGCAACGATGGCGATCGCCGTTCCGGCGGGCATCTACACGCTCGACCTGGTCTCGCCCGCGCACGCGCAGGATCCGGCGTGGGCCGCGGTCGTGGGGGCGATCTGGATCGTCGCCAGCTCGGTGCTGCTCTACGTGGGCATCCGTCCGACGGCGGTGGTCACGCTGATCGCGCTGCTGTTCGAAATGGGCGTCCTCGCGGCTGCGGCCATCGCGGCGTACGTCGCTCCGCCCACCCACTTCGCGCTGGCGGCTAAGGCGGCCGCGGCGCACGGCGGCAGCCACGCGATCATCCCGTTGACGTTCGCGGGATTCGTCACCGCGATGACGCTGGGCATCTGGATGAGCGACGGCTGGGAAGTCTCGGCCTCGACCGGTGAAGAGGTAGACGACGACGCGAGCGCTACCGGCCGCGGCGGCATCACCGGCCTGCTGATCACGACCGTCGTGCTGGTGGCCTGCATGGTGGCGTTCATGCACCTCGGCACGCCGAAAGGCTTTGCCGACAACTCGGCCGACTCGCTGGCATACGTGAGCCAATTGCTGGGCGGCGGCGTCTGGACGACGCTGATCGTCTCGGCGGTGATGATCTCGACGCTCTCCACGCTCTGGACGACGATTCTCTACCTGTCGCGCTCGGTGTTCGCGATGGGCCGCGACCGCGTGCTCCCGCGCGTGCTCGGCTCGCTGGACCGGCGCGACGAGCCCTTCTGGTCGCTGGTCGTCGTCGCGGTGCTTACGACCGCGTGCGAACTGGCGACCGGATTTTCCAAGACGGCCGCGGATCAACTCGACCTCGTCGTCAACGCCAGCTCGGTGTTCTTGGGCCTGCTCTTCGTCTTTAGCGCGGCCGCGACGGTGAAGCGGTTTTTCGGCGATCGCAGCGCGCTGTGGGCTGGGGTCGTCATCCCCTCGGTCGGCGCGCTGGCGTTACTCGGCGTCATCGCGGCGACCGTCGCCTTCGAAAATCCGCAGCTGCAGCTCTACGCGCTCGGGGGCGTCGTGTTAGGCATACCTTTCACGTTTTGGCGAGCGCCGCGTTCGAAGCTGGCCCGGGAAGAGGCCGCGGAGGCCGCCTCGACCGCGCCGACCGTATAGCGGGCTCTTTTCTTCCCTCGCGTTCGCTGCAGGGGAAGAACCCGAACCCCCGAACACAGCGCGCCAGCGCCCGGCGGGGTTCTCGCCGGCGCTTAGATACTGTTCGGGGGTGCCCGAGCCGCCACGGCGCGCTCACGGCTCCCGTTCGTGAGGTTCCTACTTGAACGACAATAAAGAGATCGTCCTGACCGCCGAGGGCTTGACGAAGTTACAAAACGAGCTCGACGAGCTCAAGACCGTGCACCGGCGCGACGTGAACGACCGCATTCGCCAAGCCAAAGAATACGGCGACCTGAGCGAAAACGCGGAGTACGAGGACGCCAAGCAAGAGCAGGCGTTCATCGAGGGACGCATTCTCAAACTCGAAGCGATGATTCGCAACGCGCGCCTGATCGACGAGTCCGAGTACGTCGCCGACGAAGTGCATCTGGGAGCGATCGTCAAGGTCAAGGACCTCAAGAGCAGCGGCGGCTACGAATTCTCGATCGTCGGGTCGGCCGAAGCCGATCCGGGCAACCACCGCATCTCCAACGAATCTCCGCTCGGCCAAGCGCTGATGGGGCACAAGAAGGGCGAGACGGTCGACGTCGTCACTCCGCGCGGCGTCGTCAAGTACAAGATCGAGCAAATTAAGAACTCGAACTTTGGAAAGAAATCCAACAAGAAAGCGTCCTAGGACGCGATGCCGCCGTGCATGACGATTTAGGCAAGACCGAAGCAGCGCTCGTAGCGGCCAGACGCGACCATCTGGCCGCTTTGCGTTCGCGCGGTCGCGATCCGTTCGCGCAGACGCGTTACGACGTGGACGCGACGGCTGCCGAACTGAACGAGCGGTACGGTTTCCTCGAGAGCGGTCAGAGCGCGGAAGCCGAGAACTGGCGCGTCGCCGGACGCATCATGACCAAGCGGACGATGGGCAAGACGATCTTCGCCGACCTGCACGACCGGACGGGGCGCCTGCAACTCTACGTGCGGCGCGACGACGTCGGAGACGAGGCCTTCGCAGACTGGGAGCACGTCGAACGCGGGGACCTCGCCGGAGTGACCGGCTACATGTTTCGCTCGAAGAAGGGCGAGCCGACCTTGCACGTCGGCTCGTTCGCGATTCTCGGCAAGGCGCTCGCGCCGTTGCCCGACAAGTGGTCCGGCCTCCAAGACGTCGAAAAACGGTACCGCCAGCGCTACGTGGACCTCATCGTGAACCAAGACGTTCGCGACACGATGATGCTGCGCAGCAAGATTATNNCCCTTCGTTACCAAAGTCAACGCGCTCGATCAGGTCATGCAGCTGCGCATCGCGACCGAGCTCAATCTCAAGCGCCTCATCGTCGGCGGCTTCGAGCGCGTCTACGAGATCGGACGGATCTTCCGCAACGAAGGCATCGACACGACGCACAACCCGGAGTTCACGATGCTCGAGTTGTACGCGGCGTACTGGGACGTCAACGACATGCGCGAGTTCAACGAAGCGCTGATCGAGCGCTTAGTGAGCGTCGTGACCGACGGCGGGACCGAGCTGCAGATCGGCGGGCGCACGGTTTCGTTCGCGCGTCCGTTCGCGCGCATGACGTATCTCGAAGGTCTCGAAACCTACAGCGACGGCAAGTACACGCGCGAACGCGTGCTCGACCCGGACGGCGCCGCCGCGATCCTGCGCGAGTTGGATCTTCCCGAGTCGCCGACGCACGGACACGCGCTCGACAAGATCTTCGAGCGCGTGCTCGAGCCGCATCTGGTGCAGCCGACGTTCGTGACCGAATACCCGGTCGTGATCTCGCCGCTGGCCAAGCGCAAGGACGGCGATCCGGATCTGGTCGATCGCTACGAGCTCTTCTGCGCGAACATGGAGATCTCGAACGCGTTTACCGAGCTCAACGATCCCGACGATCAGCGCCGGCGCTTCGAGGCGCAGATCGCGGACCGCGCGAAAGGCGACGAAGAGATTCCCGAGCCGGATTGGGACTACGTCCGGGCGCTCGAATACGGCATGCCGCCGACTGCCGGAATCGGCATCGGCGTCGACCGCCTCGTCATGCTCCTCACCAACTCCGAATCGATCCGCGACGTCATCCTCTTCCCGCTCCAACGCCAACACGGCTAAAAAAGAAAAGGTAAGGAGGTAAGGGGCAATAGCTTCGATCCAACCGTTCAGCCAGCCGACCGCGCAGCGGGGGTTCACGGGGGCGCAGCCCCCGTGGGGGCGCCGAGTGGCGCCCCGGGGGTGAACGGGGGGCCAAGCCGCCCCGTTTTCAGATGGACGGACAAAAGTGCGAGCACCCGCAGTGCTCCTGCTACGTTGACCTAGGCCAAATGTACTGTAACGACCGGTGCGCGGAGTGCGACAAGCGCGACGGCGACGCGGCGGCGCACGATCGCTGCGGCTGCCGCCACGCAGGCTGCCAAGCGTCCGACTAACGTCTCCATGGGGCTCGCCGCGCAACTTCGCTCGGCCGCACCCGGTCTTGGAGCTTGCCGGCAACGCCGGCGAACCAAGTCAAAGGAGCTTTCCGATCGTGGACCTGACAAAAGAATATCCCCGCAGCGTGCGGGAGAAGATTTACGGCGTCGTCCAACTGCCCCGCGCCATCGACAAGGGCAAAGCCGTCGCGCACGGCAACGTCGGTGACTATCACTATAACTGCGGCATGGACCAGGCCGTCTTTGCGTTCCTCGGCATCGATCACGAGCAACTGCTCGACGTGATCAAGAAGGCGAAATCGGATTCCGAGATCGAGGCGTACGTCAAACCGTTCGTCGAGAAGAAGACGCCCGCCGAACTCGAAGCGTGGAATCACGCCTGGCTAACCTCGAAGCCCGAAGGGGAGTCGCTCGAATACTTCCTCAAACTACGCCAGGAGATCGCACCGACGCGGACGGACGTGACGTCGTGGGCCGATCTGTTGGATCTGGACGAGAAGCGCCCGGTCGCGAAGCGCGAGCCGGCAGCGGTCTAAGCGGAACCACGCTGCGCCTGACCGTCGAATACGACGGTTCGGCGTTCTGCGGTTTTCAGTATCAGCCGGCCGTGCGAACGGTCGGCGGGGATTTGGCGGCGACGCTCTCGCGGCTGTTCGAAGAGCCGATCAAGCTCTCGGCGGCCGGGCGAACGGACACCGGAGTCCATGCGAGCGGGCAGGTCGTGTCGTTCACGACGGCCCGCTCGTTTCCGTTCGACCGCCTCGCGATCGCGCTGAATAGCGCTTTGCCGAGCGACATCAGCGTTCGCGAATGCGCGGTGGTCGACGCGAATTTCTCCGCGCGATTCTCGGCGATGCAGCGGCGTTACGTCTTTGTCATCCTGCGCCGCCGCGAAGCGTCGGCGTTACTCGCGCGCTATGCCTATCACGTGTGGCGCGACCTCGACGTGGCGCCGATGCTCGAAGGCGCGCGCCACTTGCTCGGCACGCACGACTTCACGTCGTTTTGCGGCGTGATCCCCGACAACGGCAACACCGTTCGAACGGTCGCCGCTCTCGACGTTGAGGAGCGCGGCGATCTGTTGCGCCTGCACGTCGCGGCCGACGGATTCTTGCATCGCATGGTGCGCACGATCGCCGGCACGCTGGTCGANNCAAGGCCTCTATCTCGCCGGCGTCCGTTACCCGGACGGCTACGATTCTTTTGCCGAGCCGTTCCTATTCGCACCGCCGGGCACGATCTCGCCCAGCAGCCGCTGAAGCTGCCGCGTCTGCCCGAGGCTGAGACGCCGCAGCAGGCGTTGGGCGGCGTGAGCCGCGGTTGCCTGGGCGTCGGCCAGGAGCTCCGTGCCGGCGGCCGTCAGGCTCACCAGCGAGGCGCGGCCGTCGCGTCCGTCGGGCGTGCGCTGGACGATGTGCCGCTTTTCGAGCGGCAGGACGGCCCGGGTGACGCCGGATGCGGTCAAGCCAAGTTCTGCGGCGAGGTCGCCGGGGCGCGTGCGCCCCGCGGGCGCGGCGGCAACGGCGCGCAGCAGGCGCAGCTCGGAGAAGCTGAGGCCGTGGCCGTCGAGATCGCGTGACGTGGCCGCGGCGGCGCGGGAGAGTTCGAGGAGGGCTTCGAGGGGTGCGGTTTCCATAGGGGCCGATAATACTTGATGGCTCAATGAGTTGTCAAGTATATTCGGATCGCAGAAATCGCTTGACGGCGCCCCGGCGCCCCGGTTAAGATGCGTTGGTTGTGTGGGCGGCGGTGCCGCCCGTTGTTAGCGAAGGATCAAGGCTCGCGCAGATGCGTACGTACCAGCAAAAGACGGAAGAGACCCACCACGATTGGTATATCGTCGACGCGTCCGGGCAGCGGCTCGGCACGCTGGCGGTACGGATCGCTCGCGCGCTCTCGGGTAAGCACAAACCCACCTGGACCCCGCACATCGACGACGGCGATCACGTGATCGTCATCAACGCCGAGAAGATCGAACTCGGTGGAAACAAGTGGCAAGATAAGATCTACCGCCGTCACAGCGGTTATCCGGGCGGCCTCAAAGAGAAGACCGCGCAAGACGTGCACGCCAAGCACCCGACGCGTTTGGTCGAAGAGGCCGTGCGCGGCATGCTGGCCGGCAACCGGATGCGCGGCGAGCGATTGAATCGCCTGAAAGTCTACGCCGGCGAGCAGCACCCTCACGATGCGCAAAAGCCGCAGCCGCTGATCTAGGAGAGAGTTTGAGCGACGTCATTCAAGCCACCGGCCGCCGCAAGCGCGCCATCGCCCGCGTGAGACTCACGCTCGGTCAGGGCGTCATTACGATCAACAAGAAGCCGATCGACGACTATTTTCCGCGTCCGCAGCTGCGCCAGATCGTGCGCCAGCCGCTCGAGGCCACGCAGACCACCGGCCGCGTGGACATCAACGTGAANNTTCAAGGCCATCCTGCGCAAGGAAGGCTTCCTCACGCGCGATCCTCGCGAAAAAGAATCGAAGAAGTACGGCCGCAAGCGCGCCCGCAAACGCTTCCAGTTCAGCAAGCGCTAGTCAACGCACGCTCTCGCGTCGAAAGGAGTCGCCCTATGGGTGGCTCCTTTTGGCTTGTCACGCGCATCGTCGCCATCTTGCTCGGCGCCGCAGCGCTGCTGTTCGCGCCGCCGCCGGCCTGGGTGGATACGGCGTACGCCAACGGCATCTATCCCGTCTGGCAGCGCGCCATCGCGCCCATCTCGGGAGCGTTTCCGTGGTCGCTCGGCGATCTCGCCGGACTGCTCGCGGTGGGGCTGATCGNNGAGACGCGCATGCAGTACGACGCGGCCCGAGTGAACCCGCAGGCGGCCGACGCGCTGCGCGCCCGCGCCATGGCCGAGATGAACGCGCTCGCTCCGGCCGCGCACGCACGGGCCTCCGAGCCGCTCGACCTCGGCGCGCTGGCGTTCTCTTGGACGCCCGTGGTTCGCCGCGCGGGTAACGATTGGACGCCGATCGTTTCCGCGCCCAAACCCACCATCGCCGATCCGTTCATGAACGCGACCGGCACGAGCGGATTCATCAACCCGTTTTTCTTGACGGTCCAGCTCGCGTCGGACTTGCTGTGGTTCGAGCGTCCCTTCGCGCTCTCGCACGAATGGAGCCACGTCGCGGCGTACGCGCGAGAAGACGAAGCGAACTATTTCGCGATCCTCACCTGCCTGCGATCCAAGGACCCGGCGGTGCGCTACTCGGGCTGGTTCGAACTCTTCACCTACCTGCCGCCCAAGGCGCACTACGAACGAAGCGACTTCGTTCCGCTCGTGTGGGAAGATTTTCGGGCATTGCAAGAGCGAAACGCTCGACACATCAACGTCAGCCTGGCGCATTTCTCGTGGGGCGCGTATAACCAGTACTTGAAAACGAACCGGATCGCGGCGGGCGTGACGAACTACGACGAGGTCACGCGCTTGATGCTGGGAATTCCGCTCGACAGCGACGGCCTGCCGGTCGCACGAGCGGCAACGCCGAGGTAACGCAACCGACTCGCGACGTTCATGGCGGCGTCGTAGAGTCGCTCCATGTTTGACGTAGCCGACTCCCTCCAAGGCGGACTCGACGCGGCGCGTAGCGGTTTGACCGCCGCGGCGTCCCTGGTAGCCCGCGCAAATACGGGCTCGGGCGGGCGTGCCGCCGATGCCGCGATGGCCGNNGCCGAGATCAAGGCGGTGGCAAAATGACGCTCGGGCGTTTCGACCTTCTCGATTCGTCCGCTAGCGCCATGGACGCACAGCGCGCCGCGCTCGACGTGGTTGCGCGCAACGTCGCGGCGGCCGAAGCGGCCGGTCCGAACGGGAACTACGCTCGCGCCGTCCCCGAATTCGCGCTCGTGGACGACGATGACGGAGCGCCGGCGGTCTCGTTTACCGGCGAGCGGATCGAGCGCGGAACCAACGTGGACGTCATCACCGAAATGATCGCCGCCATGAACGCGTCGCGCGCCTACGAGTCGGACGCGTCGATCTTCGATCTCGGCAAGCAGCT
>PMFP01000055.1:31174-34376 GCA_003155175.1 Vulcanimicrobiota bacterium | reverse complement strand
GCGCTGCAGTCGATCCTCAACATGCAAGTATGAACGCGTCGGTTCCGGCGCAGATCCTCGTCCGGTGGAACGCGCTTTCGGCGACGGTTCGACTTGCGCTCGCCGGAGCCGCCGTCGCGATCGTGGCCGCGTCCGTGTTCGTTACGGCGCTCGCGCGCGCTCCGCGCGTGCCGCTCTTCGCGACCCCGCTCCGCGGCGAGCAACTCGCGGAAGTCGAGGAGCGGCTGGCCGATTGGAACGTGGCGTTTACGCCGACGGCCGACAACGCCGTCGTGGACGCCTCGCACCGCAACGACCTGCTGTTGCGGTTGTCGCTGGCCGGCGTGCCGCACGACCACGTTGACGGCAGCGCGGAGGCGCTCGCCGACGTCGGCGTGCTGACGCCGCCCGAGGTGATCGACGCCCGCACGCGCGCGGGTCTGGCGGGCGACATCGAGCTGGCCTTGCGCTCCGTGGACGGCATCGACGACGCGCGTGTCATCATCGCTCCGGCTAAGCCGGCCGAGTTTGCCAGCGACGTCGCACGCGACGCGCGCGCGAGCGTCCGCGTGCGTCTGCGTCCGGGAGCGCAGCTGTCGCATGAGGCGATTTCCGGAGTCCGCGCCTTCGTGGCCTCTAGCGTTGCCGGTCTCGATCCGTCCCGCGTGACCATCCTCGACGACCGCGGCATCGCGCTCAACGACCGGGACGATGCTGAAACCGGCGCGGATGCGGCGGACGTGCAACGGTCGTTGCAGACGGCGCTGGACGAGGCTTTCGGCGTGGGAGCAACGATCGTGCGCGTGCGCGCCGAGTTCGACCGTAGCGAGAGCTCGCAACGCGAGATCGTCCGCACGCCGCTCGGGAACGACGCGATCTCACAAGACAGCGTCTCGGAGACCTACGCGGGCGACGGGAAGCGCTACGAAAAGCGCGGCGGTCGCACCGACCGCGGAAGCGATCTGCGCGAGACGGCGTCGTCGCTGCCGCCCGGCAGTATCTCGCGCGTTTCGACGGCCGTCTTCGTGGATTCGGCGCGCGCCGTCGATCTGGGAAAAGTTCGCGACCTCGCTTCGGCCGCCGTCGGATACGACGCGCGGCGCGGCGACGAACTCTCGGTGCAGGCCGTCCGGTTCGAGCGGCCCACCGCGCCCGCGCATCGCAGCCGCTGGTGGCTGCTCTACGGCGCATTCGTTTCCCTCGTCCCGGCGCTGGTCTTGGCCGTCGCCATCGTGGCGGCCGCGCGCTACGCGATCAGGCCCCTTTCCCGCGCGCTCCGCCGCTTCTCCGAACGTGCCGCGATCGCCGAACGTTCGAGCGCGTTGACGGGGATCGCGCCGGCCCGCGTGCACGGCGCGCTGGCCGGCGAGCCGGCCCACGCGGCTGCCGCAATCATCAGCGCGCTTCCGGCGGCGACGGCCGCCGCCGTCTTGGAGCTCTACCCCGCACACGAGCGCGAGGCGATCGTACGCCGCATGCAGCGGCGGGTCGGGCCGCTGGTTCCGACCGCGAGCGACGTCTTCGGTCCGCATGCCGGATCGTAGCGCGGATTTCGTGCCGATCGCGCGGCTCCTGAGTCCGCCGGCCGCGGCGCCCGAGACCGCGCAGGCGCGCCAGGTCGACGAGATCGACGCGGCGCGTCCTTCGCCGGAGCGCGACGATCCGTCGCGCGCCGCGCTGCGCGACGTGCGGATCTTTCGCGCGGCGCTTGCCGACGCGTTCGAGGCCGAGCTGTCGGATCTGAGCCGCGACGTCGCCATCGCGATTCTTGCGCGCGAGCTCGAGCTGGCGCCGGTGGACGTGCGCGCGATCGCGCGGCGGGCGCTGGACCGCGCCGCTTCGCACGAGGTGCTCACGATTCGCGTGCATCCGTCGGAGTTGAACCTTTTCGAAGACTGCGAACTGCCTGCGGCGGGCGATTCTTCGCTGAGGCGCGGAGACGTCGCGATCGACGTTCGGAGCGGAACGATCGACGCGACGCTGGGAGCGCGGCTTTCCGAATGGTTGTGCGCGAGAGAGCCGGCGTGATCGCGCGCGGGCACGTCGTCGAGGTCCGATCCGGTCACGTGCGCGTTGCGCTGCCATCGGCGCGCGTCGGCGAAACGGTCTGCGTCGCGCGCGCCGAAGGCAGCGCGATTACGGGGACCGTTCGGGCCCTCGACTCCGACGGCGTTCTGATCGCATTGCACTCCTCCGAACGCGCCGTTTCCCGCGGGGCGCCTGCCTGGGTCGACGTTTCGGGAAACCGGTTGCCGCTTGGGACCTGTGCGCTCGGGAGAACCCTCGACGGGCGCGGCGCGGCGCTTGACGCCGGACCGCCGTTGGCCGGTCCGGCGTTCTCGGTCGAAATGCCGCCTCCGGCGCTCGGGCGCCGTACCGCAGCACCCGAGCCTTTTTGGACTGGGATTCGCGCGCTCGACGGCCTGCTGCCGATCGCGAGGGGCGCGCGCATCGGCATTTTCGGCAGCGCCGGTTTGGGGAAGACGACGCTGCTGCGCATGCTCCTGGAGGGATCGGAGGCCGACGCAACCGTCGTCGCGCTGGTAGGGGAACGCGGACGCGAGGCTCGCGGCCTGATCGATTCCGCGGACCGGCATACCACGATCGTGTGCGCCACCGGCGATCGCACCGCCGCCGAACGTTGGCGCGCGGCACGCCTGGCGATGGCGCAAGCGCAGGCGCTTTGCCGGCGCGGCCTGGACGTACTGCTCGTCCTCGACAGCCTGGCTCGCGCGGCGGCTGCGTTACGCGAGTTGGGCGTAGCTGCCGGCGAGAGCGTAGGCCGCGGCGGCTTTCCGCCCAGCGTCGTCGCGGAACTCGCGCGACTTCTGGAATGTGCGGGTTCGTTTCGCTGCGGCACGATCACGCTCGTGGCGACCGTGCTGGCCGACGGGGACGACCGCGATCCGATCTGCGAAGCCGCGCGCTCGCTGCTCGACGGCCACGTGCAGCTCGCGGAATCCCGCGCGCACGCAGGGCGCTACCCCGCGATCGACGTTCCCGCCAGCGCCAGCCGCACGGCTCGCGACGCCGCATCGCCGCAGCATCTGCGAGATGCCCGAATCGTTCGCGCGGCCGTCGCGTTACTCGATCGCACGGCGGACGCGCGGATGCTCGGCGTCGCGGCCTCCGGCGACGCGCTCGAACGTGCCTTGGCGGCGCAGGACGCGATCGAGGCGTTTCTTTGCCAGAACGCCGGAGGCGCGGAACCGGCCCGGACGCT